>NZ_CALADU010000176.1 GCF_937890665.1 uncultured Subdoligranulum sp. | reverse complement strand
TTTTCACCACCACCATTCATTTTCGGGGTTGACTTTTAATAGTTAATCTTTCTGTTTAGCCTCCCATAAAGAAGTCCAGCACATCCCATCCGTCGCCGCCGTGTTCTTTGTACAGCTCGGTATAACCACACTGGCAGCAGCTGATGGTGACAAACTTTTTGTTTTGGACATCGAACAGTTTGGCAAAGTTGCCCCCGGTGGCCTGCAGGCGGTCCGCCTCATATTCGGTGCAGCCGCATTTCGGACAGACATATTGACGTTTTTCCATAGAACATTCTCCTTTTTTATAGAACGTAGATCAGATAAGGTTCAAGCGGCGGGTCATCAACCACTGAATGATAGCCCATTTGATAGCCGCAAGCACCAACAGCGCGATGATAATCACCACGGCCAGACAGACTGCCGCCCATTCACTGTCCATAGAAAACAGAATGTTGAACCACCACAATCCATTGGCCTGAATTGCACTGAAAGCCACCACAATCATCGCGAGAGAGGTCAGCACTTGTTCCACAAAGGTCAGCACAAAATACGATACAATACTGGCCAACAGGCGCTGCTGGCCAAATTGCCCACCGACCGCACAGCAAAGGTAAAAGCTCAGGTAGGCCGATGCCACGGCAACCACCACACAGCAGAAAATCAGGAAAAACATTGCCCACTCGCTGGGACCCAGAGTAGGCAATGTTAGGCTGTCTGCCTGAAAAAGAACATTGCCGGCCAGCAAATTGCCGCACACAATAAGATAGACGATACTCGCCAACGACCATACAATCGCGCAGAACAATTTAACGGCAATATGCATCCAGACAGGGACCGGCAACGACAGCATCAGATATCCTTGCTCCCCCAGCAGTTTGTAGAACCGCTGTACCTGAATGAATACACAGATGCCTACCACAAAAATCAGCGCCAATGCTCCGGCAAAATTCATAAGGGCCTGAATCCACACCACAGGTTCCGGCCATTCAGACTGCCCGTTCAAAATCCGGTTCATTACGCCGACTACCAGTGTAAAGAGGATCACACCGCCGCCCACCGGCAGCAGTACACGGGCTGTGGCCCGTCCTTCGTAACGCAGCAATTTGGTCAGCATTTGTACACCTCCCGGAAATATTGATCCACACTCTGGCCGCTCTCTTCCCGCAGGGCATCGACGGCCACCTGACGCATCACGGCACCTTCCTTTAAGAAGATCACTTCATCCAGCGCTTTCTCGATGTCCCCGATTAGGTGGGTGGAGAGTACCAGTGCGGCATCCTCGCTATAATTGCGCAGTATGGTCTGCAGAATGTAATCCCGTGCTGCCGGGTCCACACCACCCAGCGGTTCATCCAGCAGATACAGTTTTGCCGCCCGGCTCATGGTCAGACAGAGCTGCATCTTTTCCTGTGTGCCCTTACTCATGGCTCCGATACGGTCCTTCGCCGCGATATGCAAATCAGCCAGCATGGCATGGGCTTTTCCTGCATCGAAATCCGTGTAAAAGTCGGCATACAAGCTCACCGCATCGGCCGCACGCATCTCTGTGGGCAATACCATCCGATCCGGCAGATAGCTCGTTACACTTTTGGTATACATGCCCGGCGTCTGACCATCGATCAACACCGTACCACCGGTTGCCGTAAGCAATCCGGCCGAGATCTTCAGCAGCGTGGTCTTGCCGCTGCCATTGGGCCCCAACAGCCCCACCAACCTGCCGGCCGGCACCGCAAAGCTCGCCCCGTTCAGGGCTGTCTTGTGGCCGTACCGTTTATAGAGGCTGCGTGCCTCGTACACGATTGTTTCGTTCATCCTTCACTCCTCCTCTTCTGTCTGCCGCAGCAGCTCTTCCGTTTCGGCTTTGGTCAGTCCCAACGCCTGTGTCTGGCGCAGGAAGGTCACGGCCAAGACCTTGGCCAACCGGCGCCGCAGCTGCCGCAGCACTTCGGCATCTGCCGTCACGGTGCGTCCCGCTGTACGTTGTGCCTGCAATAAACCCCGGCTTTCCAGTTCCTGCAAAGCACGCTGCATGGTGTTGGGATTGACCCCCGCCTGTGCAGCCAGTTCCCGCACGGGCGGGACTTTGCTTCCCGGTGGAAAAGTCCCGTTTGCCAGTGCCAGTTCCATCTGTTCCACCAGCTGTACATAGACTGGACGCCCCCCTGTGATGTTCCATTCCATGGCGGTCTCCTTTGTATTATTGTATTAAGTGCTTAATACAATAATACACCATTTTCCTCATTTGTCAAGGGTGCAAACAAAAAATCCGCAGAGGTCCTCCTCTGCGGATAAATCTTATTTCTTATTTAAGAAAGATGTCCCTCTATCCATTGAAGCACATCGTCAAAAACTTCTTCGCGATTGAGTTCGTTGTGCAGTTCATGACGTGCCTCCTCATAGATTTGGCAAGTCAAATCTTCTATTCCCGCATCGCCCAGCATCTGCCAAACCTTGCGCACCCCCGCACCATAGTCCCCTACCGGATCGGCCTCACCCGATATTAAAAGGATCGGCAAGGTTTTCTTCACCGCACGGGCCCATTGCGGGCGATTGACATGGTTGATCGTAGCCAGCATTTCCCGGTAGGTACCTACCGTAAAGGAGAAGGTGCACCGCGGGTCGGCGTCATAAGCCTCTACCACCGCCGTATCCCGGGTAAGCCATGCGTTGCGGGACCGAGCATCGGGAATCCGCTTGCAGTAACTGCCGAAGTTGGAGCGAACCATGAACGGTGAGACCGTCCGTGGCCCCCGCAGCGCTGCCAACACAGTGGCCACACCTTGGCCAATCCGGTTGAGCAGCCGCGGCCCCGCTGTGCCGGAGATAATCAGGCCCGCGATGGTTTCGGGCCAGCGCTCGGCATACCAACGGGCATAAAAGCTGCCCATGCTGTGCCCATACAGAAAAATCGGCAAACCGGGAAATTCTTCTCGCAGCAGACCGTTCATGGTATGGAGATCCTGCAAAAGGTAGTACCGACCGCCGGGTTCTCCATAGTGGCCATACTCTTCCGGGACGGCGGTATCCCCGTGTCCCAGATGATCATTGCCGGCCAATGCAATGCCGTGGGCCGCAAACCAGCGGGCCATCGGCTCATACCGGCGCAGATATTCGCACATGCCATGGCTTACCTGCAACACGGCATGCACCGGTACATCCGGCATCGTGTAGACCACCGCCGACACGGTATGCACCGTATCCGACGAAGGAAAATGGAGTGTCTCACAGCATAATTGTGACATGATGCCCTCCTTTATGCTTCCCCCTTAATCTTCTTCCAATATTGGGCAAAGGCCTGCTCGTTTTTATTGTCGCCGGGTTCATAATACCGGCGGTCCTTGATGGCGTCGGGCAGGTATTGCTGGGGTGTCCAGTGATTGGGGAAATCATGGGGATATAAATAATGTTGCCCTTTGACTTTGGCATCCGCACCGTCGTAGTGCTTGTTTTGCAACTGCCGAGGAATGGGACCAGTTCGCCCGGCCTGCACATCCGCTATGGCTGCATTGATGCCGTCGTGCGCCGAGTTGGACTTGGGAGCCGTAGCCACCAACACCACCGCATCGGCCAGCGGCAGGCGGGCTTCGGGCAAACCTACCGCGTTGGCGATATCCACCGCCGCCTTAACAATGGGGATGATCTGCGGCCACGCCAGACCTACATCCTCACAGGCACAGACCATCAGACGGCGGCAGGCGCTGGGCAGGTCCCCTGCTTCCAGCAAGCGGGCCAGATAGTGCAGCGCCGCATCCGGGTCGGACCCTCGCATGGATTTCTGGTAGGCCGACACAATATCATAGTGGTCATCCCCCAGCTTGTCGTATCGCATCGCCGTGCGCGCCGCCACTTGCTGGACCATGTCCAGTGTGACGGTCCGCTTCCCATTTTCGATGAGCGCTGCCGTCACAGCAAATTCCAGATTGCCCAAGGCCTTGCGCATATCACCGCCGGAGCTTTGGGCCAGATAGTCCAGCGCATCCTCGGGAATCAAAATAGGCGTTTTGTCTTCGGCCCCCAGACGGACTGCCGCATTTTGTACCCCTTTGCGGATATCCTCCGCCGTCAGGGACTTGAACTCAAACACCGTGCACCGCGACAACAGCGCATTGTATACATAAAAGTAGGGATTTTCGGTGGTGGAGGCGATGAGGGTGACCGTGCCCTGTTCCACACATTCCAACAGACTCTGCTGCTGACGCTTGTTGAAATACTGAATCTCGTCCAGATACAGCAAGATCCCACCGGTCGCCCCTAAAGTACCGATGTCTGCCAGCACCGACTTGATGTCGCTGGTGGAAGCGGTGGTACCGTTGAGCTTATGCAACTGCATGCCGCTGCCCGCCGCGATGATACTGGCCACCGTGGTCTTGCCTACCCCGGATGGCCCGTAAAAAATCATATTGGGAATCCGTCCGCTTTCCACCGTGCGGCGAAAGACCTGATTCTTTCCCAAAAGATGCTGCTGACCGCAGACTTCGTCCAAGGTTCTGGGACGCAGCCGTTGTGCAAGAGGTTCCATGCGTTCCTCCTCCTTTTTTCTATACCATGGAAAACCGCCGGGCGCATGGCCCCGTTTTTTTATTTGTTTAACCCACAGTCCCACAAACTGGGGGGCTCTTCCTCTTGATTATAAGGTATCGCCGTGGTAGAATCAAGAGAAAGAACGTGAAACGGAGCGAATGCTGTGACAAAAAAGGAACTGGCGCAAATCTGTATCGACCGTCTGAAAGCCGAATATCCGCTGGCGGAATGCACCTTGGATTATGACCACGCTTGGCAACTGCTGGTGGAAGTGCGTTTGGCCGCCCAGTGCACCGATGCCCGGGTGAACGTGGTAGTACAGGAGCTGTTTGCCAAGTATCCCAGCGTAGAAGCCTTGGCCGCCGCCACCCCGGAGGAGATCGAGGCCATCGTCAAGCCTTGCGGTTTGGGTCACAGCAAAGCAAGAGATATTTCTGCCTGCATGCGGATGCTGCGGGACCAATACGGCGGCAAAGTCCCCGATGACTTCGACGCCCTGTTGGCGCTGCCCGGCGTGGGGCGCAAGAGCGCCAACCTGATTATGGGAGATGTGTTCGGCAAGCCGGCCATCGTCACCGATACCCACTGCATTCGTCTTTGCAACCGCATCGGGCTGGTGGACCACATCAAAGAGCCCGCCAAGGTGGAGCGGGAATTGTGGAAGATCATTCCGCCCGAGGAGGGCAGCGACTTTTGTCATCGTCTGGTCTACCATGGCCGCGAAGTCTGTACAGCCCGCACCAAACCTTTCTGTGATCGATGCTGTCTGGCAGACGTTTGTCAGGCGCGAAAGGATTTTCTTGCATGAAAAAAACAACCGAAGCACCGCTGGGCGGGGAACTGCGCAGCCAGCAGACCGCCGACCGCCTGATTGCAGAATTGCGGGACGGTCTGTTTGCCGGTGCCACCCAACTGCCCAGTGAGGTGGAATTGGCCGGTGCCTTGGGCATCAGCCGCACCGTAGTGCGCGACGCCCTGAGCCTGTTGGAGCGGGAAGGGTATCTGGAGCGAGTGCGGGGAATCGGCACCCGGGTCAACCGGGATGTACTGCAGGTAGAAAACCGTTTGGACCAGAAGATGGAATTTTACCGTATGATTCGGGCCGCCGGTCATACCCCCCACAGTGATCAGCTGCTGGTCACCCGGGAAACCGCGCCCCCTGCCTTGGCCCAACGGCTGGGCCTTGCGGGGCAGCCGTCCCCCACCCTTGTGTTTGTGCGGCGCCGCGTGCTGGCCGATGACCTGCCGGTTTTGTATTCCACCGACATTCTACCGTTGGCCTTGTTTGATGGGCAACGTCTGGACACGTTGGATTTTACGCAACCGATCTTTGACATCGTATCCAAGTATTGCCATGTAGAAGTCACCAAAACATTGGCCCACCTGCGGGCGGTGACCGGCAGCGCTGCGATCCGCCGCCAGTTAGGGCTGCGCCCCGATCAGGCGCTGATGCAGTTGGAAGAAACCTGCTATTCCCGGCTTTGTCAGCCGGTTTTGTGCTGCCAAACCTGTTACACCGATTTTTTTGACTTTGCCATTGTGCGCAAACTGATGTAACACCACCTTTCATGTTTTCATCGGGTATGGGGACGGGGTTCCGCCCGCCGTGCCCTATGAGATAAAACCATAGAGTTTAAAGGGGAATGTGTATGAGACATCTGATCGATCCGGCGGACTTTACGCTGGAGGAAACCCTTCGCCTGTTGGATCTGGCCGACCGTATCCACGACGATCCGGCCGCTTACAAGGACGTGGCCACCCGCAAGCGTCTGGCGACGCTCTTCTACGAACCGAGCACCCGCACCCGCTTGTCCTTTGAGGCAGCCATGCTGAACCTCGGCGGACAGGTACTGGGCTTCCCCGATGCGGGCGTTTCCAGTGCTTCTAAGGGCGAGACTGTGGCGGATACCATCCGCATTGTCAGCTGCTATGCCGACATCGCCGCCATGCGCCACCCCAAGGAAGGCGCGCCGCTGCGCGCGGCCCGTTACAGCCGCATCCCGGTCATCAATGCCGGTGACGGCGGCCACAGCCACCCCACCCAGACTTTGCTGGACATGATGACCATCCGCCGCCGCAAGGGCCGGCTGGACAACCTGACCATCGGCTTCTGCGGCGACTTGAAATTCGGCCGTACCGTCCACAGCCTCATTAAGAGCCTGTCCCGCCTGCCGGGCATGCGGTTTGTGCTGATCTCACCGGAGGAACTGCGGGTACCGGATTACATCATCAGCGAGATCCTGACCCCCAACGGCATCGACTATGTGGAGACCCGCAATCTGGAAGAAGCTCTTCCCGGATTGGACATCCTTTATATGACCCGGGTACAGCAGGAGCGTTTCTTCAACGAGGAGGATTACATCCGTCTGAAAAACAGCTACGTGCTGACCAAGGACAAGCTGGCGCTGGCCCCCGCCGACATGGCGGTGCTGCATCCGCTGCCCCGCGTGAATGAGATCACGCTGGATGTGGACGACGACCCGCGCGCCGCCTACTTTGAACAGGCACAAAACGGCGTATACATGCGCATGGCTTTGATTATGACGCTGCTGGGTCTTGCAGACCCCAAAACCGGGGAGGTAGCTTTTGATGTTAACGGTTGATGAAATTCTGAACGGTGTGGTCATCGACCACATTACCGCCGGTACCGGGTTGGGCCTGTACCATATGATGGAACTGGAAAAGCTGCATGACGCCAGCGTAGCCCTGCTGCAAAACGTCCGCAGCCAGAAAAGCGGCAAGAAAGACATCATCAAGATCGAAGGCGATGTCAGCAAGCTGAACTTCGATATTCTGGGCTATCTGGACCCCAAAATCACCATTACCGTGATTGAAAATGGCCACATCGTCAACAAGATTCGTCCCAAGCAGCCCCAGCGCTTGGTGAACGTGATCAAATGCACCAACCCTCGCTGCGTCACCTCCATTGAGGAAGGCTGCGATCATATCTTCACCCTGACCCCCAGCGGACGGTACCGCTGCATCTATTGCGAGCAGGAATTCCGCGTAAATCCGTAAAAATGCACGAGTTTTTCTCGGATGCCGAGTTTATCGGCATCCGATTTTTTATTGGTCAATTTTGTCATTTTGTACAGTAATGTTCCACAATTTCATAATTTGTTATTGATTTGTCATTGTCGTGCCCGTATAATAGAGAATAAACGAACCCATATAAACGGAGGATACGCCATCTATGATACGACTCTCGATCGAAACGCCCGATCGCGCGCAGCAGGTCGTGCAGGACCTCTGCCGCGATATGGGGCACCGCATCGCCGCCAACCCGCCGGGACTTTGCCCGGTGGATATGGCGCTGAATTTTTTGCGCCTTTGCCATGCGCAGACCTGCGGCAAGTGTGTTCCCTGCCGAATCGGCCTTTCCCAGTTGGAAACCTTGCTGGAAAGTGTACTGGACCAGACCGCACCGGAAGGTACCATCGATCTGATCGAACAGACCGCCGCTGCCATTGTGGATTCCGCCGACTGTGCCATTGGTTATGAAGCTGCTGCCATGGTCTTGCAGGGAGTGCGGGGATTCCGCGAGGACTACGAAGAACACGCCCACTACGGACGCTGCATCTGCTCACTGAAGCAGCCCGTTCCCTGTGTGACGGTCTGCCCTGCCCACGTGGATATTCCGGGTTACATCGCTTTGATTCGGGAGGGGCAATACGACGCCGCTATGGACCTGATCCGCAAAGACAATCCCTTCCCCCATTCTTGCGCCTATGTGTGCGAACATCCCTGTGAGCGGCAGTGCCGCCGCCGTCTGGTAGATGATGCCGTGAACATCTGTGGTCTGAAACGCTTTGCCGCCGACCATGCGGGTGCACAGACGCCCCCTGCCCCGGCCGAGGAAACCGGCAAACGCGTTGCCATTATTGGCGGAGGCCCCAGCGGCTTGACGGCGGCCTACTATCTGCGGCTGATGGGCCACAACATCACCGTATTTGAACAGCGTGACAAGCTGGGCGGCATGCTGCGCTACGGCATTCCCGACTACCGGCTGCCCCCGGAAGTACTTCAGCGGGATCTGGACTATATTGTAGCCACCGGCATCGAGGTACGCACCGGCGTCTGCGTAGGCAAGGATTTACAGTTGGCCGACCTGCAAAAGGAGTACGACGCTCTGTACATCGCTATTGGTGCCCACGCTGATAAAAAGCTGGGATTGGAGGGCGAAAATAGCAAGAATGTCCTGTCTGCCGTAGAGTTTTTGCGCAACTGTGGTGAGGGCCACGCCCCGGATTTCACCGGCAAGCGCATTGTGGTCATCGGCGGCGGCAATGTGAGCATGGACGCCACCCGAACGTCCATCCGACTGGGCGCCGAGAGTGTGACCTGTGTCTACCGCCGCCGGGTGGATGACATGACCGCCCTGCCGGAGGAGATTGAGGATGCCATGGCAGAGGGCTGCCAGATTTTGCCCCTGCAGGCGCCCGATCATATTGAGGCCAACGAGAACGGCGAAGTCAGTGCATTGTGGACCCGGCCTCAGATCATCGGCGGGTATGGCCGCGATGGCCGACCGGCCCCGCGGGACGCACAACAGAAGAAGTTCCGCATTCCCTGCGATTATCTGATCATCGCCATCGGCCAGCGCATCGAATCCGATGAATTTGAGAAGGATGGCATCGGTACCAGCCGCGGCGCTCTGAAAGCCGATTTGTCCGGCTATGTGCCCGGCACTCCCAACGTCTTTGCCGGCGGCGACGCAGTGACCGGCCCCGCCACCGTAATTCGGGCAGTGGCAGCCGGAAAGGTCAGCGCCGCCAACATCGATAGTTTCTTGGGATATTCCCATACCATCGGTACGGACGTCAAGATTCCTCCAGCCAAGCTGTCCAACACACCGCCCTGCGGCCGCATTCAACTGAAGAGCCGCAATGCACTGGAAGCCCGCTGCGACTTTGCACTGGCAAGCTGCGGCATGACCGAGGAGGAAGCCATGCAGGAGGCCGGCCGCTGCCTGCGCTGCGACCACTTCGGCTACGGTATCTTTAAAGGAGGGAGGACCACCCAATGGTAAACGTTACTGTCAACGGCGTGGCGGTGCAGGTACCGGAAGGCACCACCATCCTGAATGCCGCCAAAGCCGCCGGGGTGGACATTCCCCACCTGTGCTATCTCAAAGATCTAAACGAGATCGGCGCCTGCCGCGTCTGCTGCGTGGAGATCGAGGGCGAACGCAATCTGGTGCCCAGCTGCAACAATCCCGTTTTTGAGGGCATGGCCATCCGCACCAATACGGATCGGGTGCGCCGCACCCGGCGCATCAACGTGGAGTTGATCCTGAGCCAGCATGACTGCCACTGTGCCACCTGTCTGCGCAGCGGCAACTGCCATCTGCAAAGTGTAGCCAACGATTTGGGCATTTTGGAAAACCCCGCCGATCTGGTGACCGGTGCCCGCGCCATGTGGCCTCGGGATTTTCCCCTTTACCGGGACACCAACAAATGCATCAAGTGTATGCGCTGCATTCAGGTATGCGATAAAGTGCAAGGGGTACACGTGTGGGATCTGTCCGGCACCGGCAGCCGTACCCGCGTAGATGTAAGCGGCAATCGCCGCATCAAAGAAAGCGACTGTGCCTTGTGCGGCCAGTGCATCACCCACTGCCCCACGGGTGCCCTGCGGGAACGCAACGACACCCAACGTGCCTTTGATGCCATCGCGGATCCCAACAAGATCACGGTGGTTCAGATTGCACCGGCAGTACGTACCGCTTGGGGAGAAACGCTGGGTCTTGCCCCCGAACAAGCAACCGTCCACCGCATGGCTGCTGCCTTGCGCAGACTGGGCTTTGACTATGTGTTTGACACCTCCTTCAGTGCGGATCTGACCATTATGGAAGAGGGCACCGAGTTTCTGCACCGCTATCAGGCTGGCGATACCCGGGAACTGCCGATGTTCACCAGTTGCTGCCCCGGTTGGGTGCGCTATCTAAAGAGTCATTACCCCCAATGGACCGACCGACTATCCACCGCCAAAAGTCCTCAGCAGATGTTTGGCGCTGTGACCAAGAATTACTTTGCACAAAAGCTGGGGGTTTCCCCCGACAAGCTGTACTGCGTGTCCATCATGCCCTGTATTGCCAAAAAACAGGAGTGTGATCTGCCCACCATGTACACCGAGGCCGGGCGTGACGTGGATCTGGTCCTGACCACCCGTGAGCTGGTGCGGATGATCCGTGCCGAACACCTTCACCCCGAGACCCTGCCCGAGGAAGCGTTTGATTCCCCGTTGGGCACCTACACCGGCGCCGGTGTGATCTTTGGTGCAACCGGTGGTGTGATGGAAGCCGCCTTGCGCACCGCTTACTATCTGGTCAACGGCAAGAACCCCAAGCCGGAAGCCTTCACCGCAGTGCGCGGCAGTGCCTACGCGAAAGGGTGGACCGAGGCGCAATTCGATTTAGGCGGCGGCGCTGTGGTGCACACCGCCGTGGTCAGTGGGCTGGGCAATACCCGTCGCCTATTGGATGCCATTGCGGCCGGAAAAGTTCATTACGACTTTGTGGAAGTGATGGCTTGCCCCGGTGGCTGTGCAGGCGGCGGCGGACAACCGCAAAACCGCGATGATGAGGAGCGTGCCGCCGAACGCGGAAAGCGGCTCTACGCACTGGACCAGTGCAGCATGCTGCGCTTTAGTCATGAAAACCCTGAGATTCAGCTTCTGTATCGTGAAGCACTGGGCGAACCGGGCAGCGAACTGGCAGAAACTTGGCTGCACACCGACCATCACGGTTGGCAAATGCCCCAAAACCAGTCTTAAAACAATAAAATCATTTTAAAAGGAGCCTTCCGGTATAAGCCGGAAGGCTCCTTTGGGTTATCTGGTCATACACAAGCGGCCAAGTCTTGTTCCCGCAGGACAATACTTCCATCCGATGCCGCATCCGCCGTATAGACTGCACCTGTCTGGGCGGTGCCCGCGGCTATGCGGTCCGCCAACGCCTGCTCCACCGCCCGGCTTACGGTACGCCGCAGTTCCCGGGCCCCATAGGGCGGCACTTTTTCCCCTGCCAGACAGCGAGCTGCCGCTGCCGTATGATGCAGGGTATATCCCTGCCGTGCCGCCCGTTCTTCCAACTCGCAAAGCAGTCGGTCTGCGATGGCCGCCAACTGCTGGGGCCCCAAGGGGTCAAACAACACCGTTTCATCCAGACGCCCCATCAATTCCGGCCGGAAAAAGGACTTTGCTTCCTGCAATGCCTGTTTGCCCCGCCGAGCCGCCTCACCATCGGCTGCGCCGAAGCCCATAGGGGCGGTCTGCCCGCTGAGACACCGTGCCCCCAAATTGGAAGTGAGTAAGATAATCGTGTTGGAGAAGTCCGCTTTCCGTCCTTGGGAATCTGTCAGGCTGCCATCCTCGAGAATTTGCAGAAGCAAATTCTGAATATCGCCGTGAGCCTTTTCGATCTCGTCAAACAGCACCACACTGTAAGGCCGGCGACGTACCGCTTCGGTCAGTTGACCGCCCTCATCATGCCCCACATAGCCCGGCGGCGCCCCCAAAAGACGGGCCACGGTATGCCTTTCCATATATTCCGACATATCGAAACGAAGCAGCGCTTTCTCGCTGCCAAACCAGCATTTGGCCAACGTTCGGGCTAACTGGGTTTTGCCCACACCGGTAGGGCCCAGAAACAGCATCGCACCAATGGGGCGTCCACTTTCCCGCAAACCGGTACGGCTGCGCCGGATGGCTGCCGCCACCGCTGCCACAGCCTGCGGCTGACCAATCACTTCCGAGGCCAACCGGCTTTCCAAATGCGTTAGCCGTTCCCGCTCGGCTTCCCCCACCCGTTCTACCGGTACGCCGCTGGCTTTGCTGACCACCTTGGCAATGTCCGACGGCTGCAAGGCCCGCCGTTTTTCCCCCTCCTCGGCGGCGGCGATCCGCACCGAAGCCGCTGCTTCATCCAACAGATCAATGGCCTTGTCAGGCAGATACCGCCCCGGCAGATACCGCACACTGAGTTCTACCGCTGCGTGAATCGCCTCCTGTGGGATGGCCACCCCATGATACCGCTCGTACCGCGGCATCAGGCCACACAAAATCTGTTCGGCATTCTCTGGGCTGGGTTCCTCCACCATCACCTTGCCGAAACGCCGTTCCAACGCCGAATCTTTCTGAATCGTCTTGCGGTACTCCTCCACCGTCGTGGCACCGATCAGTTGGATTTCTCCCCGTGCCAGCATAGGCTTTAAGATGCTGGCCGCGTCGATGGCCCCTTCGGCAGCACCGGCTCCCGCAATCACGTGGATCTCATCAATGAAAAGAATCGTTGAACTGTCACGGTAGAGTTCCTCCAACAGATTTTTGAAGCGTTCTTCAAAATCCCCCCGGTATTTGGTGCCCGCCACCATCGATGCCATATCCAGCGCCAGCACCCGCTTGTTGCGCAGTGATGGCGTGATCTGCCCCGAGGCAATCCGCTGAGCCAGTGCCTCGGCCAGTGCGCTTTTCCCCACCCCCGGCTCCCCCAACAGACAGGGGTTATTCTTCTGACGGCGGCATAAAATTTCGATCATCCTCTCCAGTTCGGCGTCCCGACAAAGTACCGGATCCAGTCTGCCTTCCTGCGCCAAGCGGGTCAAGTCCCGGCCATATTTTTCGCTGGGTTTGCTCCCCCGGGAGGTAGCCATCCGCGGCTGGGTCGGCAGCACCATCTGCCCGGAAAGCTGTCGGCATTCCCGGGCAGCCTGCGGCACCTCGATGCCCAAAGAGGCCAGCCACACGCTGGCCGTACAGGCGGAATCCTCCAGCATCGCGCAAAGCAGATGCTCGTTTTCCGCCTTGGCCACACTGGCCGCATGGGCCCCCAACACCGCAAATTCCATGGTTTTGCGCGTCTCGGGTGCCAGATCGTTTTTGCGCAGACAATGGGGCTGCCCCGTACAGCTTCGTGCCTGCACACAGCTGCGCAACGCCGACTCCGTTACCCGTTTGCGGCGCAAAAAGTCTGCTGCCGGTCCCTGCGCCGTTTGCAGCATAGCCAACAACAGATGACCGGTATCTGCTGCCGAACAGCCCTGCTGCCCGGCCAGTACTACCGCCGTATATAAGGTGCGGGCGGCCGCCCCCGAAAATCCTTTATAAGAATGAAACAGCATCCTTGTGCCTCCCCATATGATCTTATAGCAAGTATAGGCGTCTGCCGCGCAAATAATCCTCGAATCGAGGCAAATCCTGCCATGACAAATGGTTTAGACTGTGCTATACTAAAAGTTATAATGTCAAAAGCTGAACAAATGGGGTGGTTTTATCAATGCATAAACTGTTGCGCTACATCCGGGGCTACGAAAAGCAAGCCCTGTTGGCGCCGCTGTTTAAAATGCTGGAAGCCTGTTTCGAGTTGTTCGTACCGTTGGTGGTGGCCAGCATTATCGATACCGGCATCAAGAACGCCGATACCGTCTTTATCTGGCAGCGGTGCGGCCTACTGGTATTGTTGGCGGTCATCGGACTGACCTGCAGCTTGACGGCTCAGTACTTTTCTGCCAAAGCGGCGTTGGGCTTCGGAACCGCCTTGCGCAAAGACCTGTTCCGTCATATCGATACCCTGAGTTACAGCGAGTTGGACGGCATCGGAACCCCTACGCTGGTAACCCGCATGACCAGCGACATCAATCAGGTGCAAAACGGCGTCAACCTAACGCTCCGTCTGCTGCTGCGTTCTCCCTTTATCGTCATTGGTGCGCTTATCATGGCATTTTCCATCAGCCCGCACCTGACCCTTTTGTTCGTGACCGCCACCGTGATCATCTCGCTGATCATCTGGCTTATCATGCGGGCGACAGTGCCTATCTACCATCAGGCACAAAACGGACTGGACCGGGTCACCCTGCTTACCCGAGAGAATTATGTGGGTGCCCGTGTGGTCCGCGCCTTTGCCCGGCAGGCAGATGAGCTGGCCACCTTTGTGGAAACCAACGATCATCTGAAATCGATCCAGCTCAAAGCCGGACGAATTTCAGCCATGATGAATCCGCTGACCTATCTGGTGGTCAATCTGACGGTGGTTGCCCTGCTGCTGTTGGGCGGACGGGAGGTCAACACCGGCTCGTTGACCCAAGGTGAGGTTATCGCCCTTATCAATTATATGAGCCAGATCCTGCTGAGTCTTCTGCGGCTGGCGGATCTTGTCATTTCGGTAACCCGCGCCTTGGCCAGCGGGCTGCGCGTCAACGAGATTCTCAACACCAAAACCTCTATGCCTGACCCCGGCACCGCCGAGCTGCCTGCGCAGCCTCACAGTCCCGCAGTGGCCTTTGACCACGTGACCTTCACCTATCGGGGGGCTGGCGCCCCCAGCCTGACGGACATTTCCTTTGCCGCGCAACCCGGCGAGACCATCGGCGTAATTGGCGGTACAGGCAGCGGCAAAACCACCTTGATCGATCTGGTGGCCCGCTTCTACGATGCCGAAACCGGCTCGGTTCACTTATTCGGGCAGGACATTCGGCAGTATGGGTTTGCCCAACTGCGACGACTCATTGAAATCGTGCCCCAGCAGGCCATGCTGTTCACCGGTACCATTCGTGACAATATGCGGTGGGCCGCACCGCAAGCTACCGATAAAGAAATTTGGACTGCCTTGGAGATTGCACAGGCTGCCGATTTTGTGCGCAGCAAACCCGGTCAGCTGGACGAGCTGGTGGAAACCGCCGGACGAAACTTTTCCGGCGGACAACGGCAGCGTTTGACCATCGCCCGTGCTTTGGTCCCGAAACCCAAAATTTTGATTCTGGACGACAGTGCCTCGGCGCTGGACTTTGCTACTGACGCTGCCCTGCGCAAAGCCTTGAAGGAAAAGACGCAAGGTATGACTGTATTCATCGTTTCTCAGCGGGCAGCCAGCGTACAGCGCGCCGACCACATTCTGGTGTTGGATGACGGTGCCTTGGTAGGCGATGCCCCCCACGCCGACCTGCTGCACAACTGCGATGTCTACCGCGAAATTTGTCTCAGCCAGCTGAGCAAGGAGGAGGTGGCCAAAACCCTATGAGCAAGACAAAACTCAACCGCTCTACCATTCGACGGGTTCTGGCTCTCATCCGCCCCTATACCGGTTCTGTGGTTCTGACCTTAACTTTGGCCGTTCTTACGGTATTCACCACCCTGCTGGCTCCGGTCATTTCCGGCAAGGCAGTAGACCTTATCCTTGGTCCCGGACAGGTAGACTTTGCCGGGCTGGGCAAATTGGCGGTAGCCATGGCCGCTACCATTCTCTGCACGGCGGTGGCCCAGTGGCTGATGAATGTCGTCAACAACCGCATCACCTTTCAGGTGGTACGGGATATTCGGATCCAAGCCTTTCAGCAGTTGGAAATTCTTCCGCTAAAATATATGGACGCCCATCGTCCCGGTGATGCCATCAGCCGCATCACCACCGACGTAGAGCAGTTCAGCGACGGCTTGTTGATGGGGGTCACCCAACTATTCACCGGTGTGTTGACCATTCTGGGCACACTGGGTGTTATGCTGTATATCGATTGGCGCATTGCCTTGGTGGTAGTGGCATTGACGCCCTTCTCCATCTTTGTAGCCCGCTTTATTGCAACCCACACCTATTCGATGTTCAAGGTGCAGAGCGAGACCCGCGCTGAACTGACCAGCCTTGTGGAAGAGCTGGTGGGCAACGAACATGTGGTGCGTGCTTTCGGGTATGAAAGCCGCGCCGAGGCACGCTTTGACCGGGTCAATCTGGATCTTCAAAAATGCGGTGTACGGGCAGTCTTCTTTTCTTCACTGACCAACCCCTGCACTCGCTTTGTCAATGCGCTGGTGTATGCAGCCGTGGGCGTGTTGGGTGCCTTTGCCGCCATTGCGGGCAGTCTGACGGTTGGTGAACTTTCGGTTTTTCTCAACTACGCCAACCAGTACACCAAGCCTTTCAACGACATCTCGGACGTTATGACCGAATTGCAGAATGCCTTGGCTTGTGCACAGCGGGTCTTTGATCTGATTGATGAGACCCCCATCGTGCCCGATGCGCCCGGCGCAGTGGAACTGCCGATGGGCGCCGGAAGCGTGGAATTTGAGCATGTAAAGTTCCGCTATGTTCCCGATGTACCGCTGATTGAGGATATGAACCTGCGGGTCTGGCCCGGGCAGCGCATTGCACTGGTAGGGCCTACCGGCTGCGGCAAGACCACCCTTGTCAATCTGCTGATGCGTTTCTATGAGATCAACGGTGGATGCCTGAAAGTGGATGGTCATTCCATCGATACCGTTACCCGGGACAGCCTGCGGGCCAATCTGGGTATGGTATTGCAGGAGACTTGGCTTAAATCCGGCACCATCGCCGAGAATATTGCCTACGGCAAACCGGACGCCACCCGGGAAGAAATCATCGATGCTGCTAAGCGGGCGCGGGCCCACAGCTTTATCTGCCGCCTGCCCAACGGTTACGACACGGTGGTAGCCGAGGATGGCGGCAACATCAGTCAGGGACAACGGCAGTTACTCTGCATCGCCCGGGTCATGCTGCGGCGCCCGCCCATCCTGATATTGGATGAGGCAACCTCCAGCATCGATACCCGTACCGAAGTGCTGGTCCAAGATGCTTTTGAGGAATTGATGAAAGGCCGCACCAGTTTTATTGTGGCCCATCGCCTGTCCACCATCAAAAACGCCGACCAGATTCTCGTTATGAAAGCCGGCAACATCATCGAACGGGGCACCCACGACAGCCTGCTGGCCAAAGGCGGCTTCTATGCCCAGCTATACGAGAGCCAGTTTGCTAAAGCATAGCCCCCTATCCCCCATACTTGTAGAAGGAGTGTGTATTTTCCATGAGTTCTGTTCGTATTCCCGAAAACTATAAAAGCCTTCTGGGGCTGTACGATACCCAGAAAGCCATCGGCCTGATTAAGACGATTTTTCAGGAAAAACTCTGCCTTGCATTGCATCTCAAGCGGGTAACCGCTCCCCTCTTTGTGCTCCACGGCAGCGGTCTAAACGACGACCTGAATGGTGTGGAGCGCCCGGTGGCTTTTGACGTTCCTTGTCTGGATGGGCAAGCCGAAATCGTACACAGCCTTGCCAAATGGAAGCGTTACGCCTTGTACAAGTACGGTTTCCGCCCCGGTCAGGGCTTGGTAACCGACATGAACGCGGTTCGCCGGGATGAAGAGCTGGACAACCTGCACAGCATCTACGTCGACCAGTGGGACTGGGAGCGGGTGATCACCGCCCGCCAGCGCACCACCGCCTTTTTGCAGGACACCGTGCGGGACATCGTGGATGCGGTGTGTGCCACCTCCGATGAGCTGCGTTGGAAGTTCCCTGCCCTGAAAAAGGTCCATCTGACCCGGGAAGTCACCTTCATCACCACACAGGAGTTGGAGGATTTGTACCCCGATTTAACGCCCAAAGAGCGGGAAAACGCCTTTGCCAAAGAGCATGGCACCACCTGCATCCAGCAGATTGGCGGCAAGCTGAGAAGCGGCAAGCCCCACGATGGCCGTGCCCCCGACTATGACGACTGGACACTGAACTGCGACATTCTGTTCTGGCACAAACCGCTGGGCTGCGCCTTGGAGTTGTCTAGCATGGGCATTCGCGTAGACGCTGATGCCATGCGCCGTCAGTTGGCCGAAGCCGGCTGCCCCCAGCGCGCTGAGCTGCCCTTCCACAAAATGCTGCTGGACGGCACCCTGCCTTTGACGATGGGAGGCGGTATTGGACAGAGCCGCTTGTGCATGCTGCTTTTAGGAAAAGTCCACGTAGGCGAAGTACAGGTTAGCCTGTGGGACGACGAAACGGTGAACGCCTGCCATGAAGCCGGCGTAGAACTGCTGTAAGCTTGAAAAGACCATAAAAAGCCCCCGGTGTGAATCCACACCGGGGGCTTTTCTTTGGAGCTAGTAACAGGAATCGAACCTGCAACCTGCTGATTACAAATCAGCTGCACTGCCAATTGTGCTATACTAGCGGGACTAAATTAGTTTAGCACATTGGCGAGGTCTTGTCAATGCCAGAAAGCGCTTCCAACAGAGCGCCGTAATCCTGCAGCGTCAGTTGCTCGGGTCGAGCACGCTGGTCCAGCCCTGCGGCTTGCAGCGCCGCAAGGACTTCTGCCTTGGGACGATGCAGTCCATTGGCGATTGCATTGGTTGCCGTTTTGCGCCGCTGGGAAAAGGCTGCACGAATCAGAGCAAAGTAGGCGGGTTCCTGTTCGACCGGCAGTTCCACCGGCGGCTGCTGCCGCACATCCAGCCGAATCACCGCACTGGTGACGTTAGGGGCCGGATAAAAACTGCCCGGCTGAACCGTGAAGAGCAGCTTGGGCTGGGCGTAATAGGCCACAGCATAGCTGATTGCCCCCGCCTCCCGCGTGCCGGGCGCCGCACAGAGGCGCTGTGCGGCTTCCTTTTGCACCATGACGGTAATGTTGCGAATGGGGAGTTTTTCCTCCAACAGACGCATGAGAATCGGGCTGGTGATGTAGTAGGGCAAGTTGGCACAGACCGCCACCGGCTTGTCGCCAAATTCTTGCGCCAAGAGGGCTTTCGGGTCCACCTTGAGCACATCGTTGAGCACCAGCTTGAAGTTATCATAGCCAGCCATTGTTTCGGCCAACAGCGGCGGCAGGCGTTTGTCCACTTCGATGGACACCACCCGATCGGCTCGTTGGCAGAGCTGCTCGGTAAGTACCCCAATACCGGGGCCAATCTCCAGCACACCCCATCCCGGACCGATCCCCGCAGCTTCCGCAATACGGGGGCAGATTCCGGGATTGATGATGAAATTCTGTCCAAAGCCTTTGGACAATGCAAAATCATACCGCGCACACAGGTCGCGGATGGTAGAAAGGTCAGTCAGATTGGGCACAGTCTGCTTCCTTTCTGATCAGCCCTGCCCCGTCAGCGCCATCGCGGCATTGACGGCCTTGCTGATCTGCGGGTCGGTATCCACGGTATAGTCGTAGTAAGCGCTCTGTTCATCCGTCGACAGGCTGGCATCCACGTCCGGCGTCAGACCTTTGTCGTTCCAGCTCTGGCCTTCGTTGTCCAGCAGCAGCCCTACCGTAATGTAGGCGGCAGAACCGTCCGAGAAGCTCTGGGCGTCGCTCATCACCACGCCCTTGCCAGCGGTGGTGGTGCCCACCAGTGTGGCGCCTGCCATCTTTTTCAGCGCGTTGGCAAACAGTTCTGCACCACCCGACGTGCTGCCATTTACCAGACAAACCATCGGCAGGGTGATCTCATTTTCATCGGACATGCGCAGGTCGGTGACGTTGCCATCCTTGTCCTCCTGCTGGGCAATCAGACCAGAGGGGACGCAGTAGTCTGCCGACACCAATGCCGCATTGAGATTGTCGCCGGTGTTGTCACGCAGGTCAAAGACAAAGCAGGTTGCCCCTTGCTCCTGCAAACTGTCCACCGCATTTTTGAACTCGGTGGCCGTGCCGGTGCCAAAAGAATCGATCCGAATATAGCCACAGGTATCCGCCGTCAGTTGGTAGAATACCGTGGGGGTATTGTAGTTGGTGTGGACCAGATCCAACGTCTGCTCCTGACGATCCGGCGTCAGATAGGTGATGGTGGTGGTAGTGCCTTCCTCACCCAGCAGCGCCGAGGTAATGGTGGCTGTGTCCGTCATGGTTTTGGTGGACACATCGTTGATGGCCGTGATAAACCCTCTGGCTTCCAGACCGTTTTCGCTGGCCGGCGAACCGTCATACACCCGGATGATACGAGCATACCCGGAGGAGGGGTCGTTGACTACCGATACACCGATCCCCGTCAGCTTACCGGACTCCACTGCCTGCATCTCGCTATACGCCTTGGCATTATAGTACCGGGCGTATTTATCGTTGATGCCCAGCATATAGCCGGCTGCCAGCGTATCGTTCAGGGTATCTTCGTTGATGGTAAAGTATTCGTTGGCGCGGACAAAGCGGTCAATTTCCGAGAGTTTGTTGTACTGCCGTTCCTTATTTTTGACACTGGAAACGGTGGAGTTGAACATGTTCATCGAAACGACCATCGTAAGTGAAAAAGTGACTGCCATTGCGATCAGCGCGATGGTAGCGGCTACGCCCAGACTGATTTTTTTGCTCATGGAACAGACGGCTCCTTACTGATTGGTGACCGCATCATGCGGCGAAAGACAACGAAAAGATAATGGTGCTGAACAGGCTAACGATCATCAACGCTGCAAAAACCAGACAGAAAATGCGTACAGCCGTTTTATGCTTTTGCGGTTTCATAGGTATCCCCTTTCCCGCATCAATGCGGAATCCAGTTGGCAGCGTTGACCAGCGTGCCGTTGATCTTCATTTCAAGATGCAGGTGGTTGCCGGTAGAATAGCCCGTCGATCCCACATAGCCGATAACCTGACCTTTGGTGACACTCTGGCCGGCGCTGACCACCGGCGTACTGATCATATGGGCATACAGCGTGGAATAGGTGCTGCCTTGATCGTCTTTGCCGTGGTAGATCTGCACATAGTTACCCCAGCTGTAATGGTAGGTAGCGTCGGTCACGATGCCGTCTGCCACCGCATAGATGGGCGTGTTGGCGGGAGCTGCGAAGTCGGTGCCGCGGTGCCCACCGGTTCCGAATACGCAGGAAATGTACTTATAACTGGCCAATGCCGGGCCAAAGTTCAGCGAACAGGTCAAGGCGGCGCTGCTGTACTTGTCCACCTGCGAATTCAGGTAGGCATCCAGTTCTGCAGCTGCCTTGTCCAGATTTTTGCGGGCTTCTTCCTCTTCCGCAGCCAGCACCTCTGCCGCTGCATCTGCTTCCGAAATCGTCTGGTCCTGCTGCTGAATGCTCGTCTGCAGCTCAGACTTCTTGCTGTCCAACTGACTGTTCTGATTTTGCAGTTCGGCCTGCTGGGCTTCCAGCTCTGCCTTGGCGTTTTCCAACTCGGTTTTCTGGGCTTCCAGTTCCTGCCGCTCCGCCTCAATAGTCTGGCAGATTTCCTCGTCTTTGCTGGAAATCTGCTCCAAGGTATTCGCAAAGGTCAGCAGTTGATATAGGTTCGTGGCACTGGAAAGCAACGCAATGGAACCGCCATCGTTGAGCATCTGCATAGCGCCCAACCGATCTTTGAAGCCTTCCCACCGCTCATCGTACTCGGCCTGCTTGACATCCACTTCCGCTTGCTTTTCATCAATCTCCAACTGTTTGGCGTTGATGTCTGCTTCCACCTGCGCAATGGATTGCTGCAACAAACCGATCTGGGTGGTAATGATCTCGGTCTGCTGTTCAAACTGTTCTTTCAGGTCTTCGGCGTTGGCTTTGTTGGCCTGATTCTCTTTGATCTTATCCTGAATAGCTTCCAACTCTTGCTGGGCGGCCTCTTTCTGTGCCTGCAATTCGGACTGCTTATCGTCCGCCAGTGTAACGGTGTTGGTGGAAACGGCCAGCGTGACCACCATCGCTACCGACAACGCCAGCGAAACGGCTCGTTTTATGGCAGGAGATCGTTTCATCTTCATGGTACTGCTTTTACTCCCTCACACATTCAGATGCTTACGGATACTGGTCGCTGTGCCGATACCGCACAAAACAAAGCCCAGCAGGGCAAAACCGACCACAATATAATACCATACCTCGGTCAAAGGCACCAACTGGCCGCCAAACATCTGGGTCAAGCTGGTCGGATTTTCCACGTACCAGCGGCAAAGTCCATAATAAGCACCGCATACCACGCCGGAGGCAATGGCAGCTGCGATGAGGCCGGAGGCCACACCTTCCACAAAGAAGGGGAAACGGATAAAGCCGTTGGTGGCACCCACCAGTTTCATAATGCCAATTTCCTTACGGCGGTTGAACACCGTAATCTTGATGGTATTGTTGATCACCACAATGCTGACAATGGCCAGCACCGCCACTACCGCATAGCAGGCATAGGTAATCGCCTTTTGCAAAGACACAAAAATGTTGGACAGTTCCAACGGCGCATTGACCTGATAGACCCCGTCGATCTGCTCCAACTGCTGCTTGACGGTGGGGATGTTGTCGGGGCTGTCCACTACCACACGATAGTTGGGATAAAACGGGTTGTCCTCCGAGAAGGCCTCCTCCAAGTTGATGTAGTCAGCCAGCGCTTCATTATAAATGGAAAGGACCTCTTGCGGGGAAACGTACGTCACCCCTACCACATGTTCGGTACTGCGAATGGCGGAATCTGCCGCGGCAATCTGTTCCTCCGAAGCATCCAGATTCATATAAACCACGGTTTCGTTTTGATCACCGATATATTCCACCATGGCATCGATGTTGACGCCCAGCAGATAGGCTGCACCGATCAGCAGCATGCAGACCGTCAAAACGCCCATGGAAGCAAAAGTCATCAGTCGGTTGGCCCGCAAATTGTGCAAACCTTGCCCGACCAGATAGGTAAAACTGGAAAAACGCATGATGTTCCCCTCTTTGGTTTAGATCCATTATTCGTCGTCGTACTCATCCCGACGACGGGCTGCCACCTTGGCGGCGTATCGACGGGCCACTTCCGGATGGGCGGTGTCCGAAGCCACCATACCATCGGCCAGTGTGATCACGCGATTGTTGTATTTGCTTGCCAACTTATGTACCAGTTCGTGCTCGTGGGTAACCACGACGACGGTAATGTTGACCTTATTGATGGCTTCAAAGAGCTGCATGATGTCCATAGACATTTCCGGGTCAATGTTACCGGTAGGCTCGTCCGCAATGATGATCTTGGGACCGTGGGCCAACGCCCGCGCCACCGCTACACGCTGCTGCTCACCGCCGGAAAGCTCGTCCGGCAAACGGTCCATCTTGTCCTCCAACCCCACAAGGGAGAGGGCAAACGGGACACGGGCCTTGATCTTTTTGGTGGAAATGTTGGTCACCCGCATGGCGAAAGCCACATTCTCATACACCGTCATGGTGGGAATCAGGCGGAAGTCCTGAAACACAACACCCATCTGCCGACGCAGATAGGGCACTTTGCGACGCTTCAGCTTGGTAAGATCCTGCCCGTTGATCAGCACACGGCCTTCCGTGGGCTTTTCTTCCATCTGGATCAGCTTAAGAAAGGTGGATTTTCCTGCACCGGAATGCCCCAGAATAAAGACAAATTCGCCTTCTTCAATATGGATATTGATATCTTCCAACGCCACGTTTTCATCGTTATGCGTCTCATAGGTTTTGGATACATGTTCAAAATCGATCATTTGGTAAGCTCCTGTTTGACATGCTACGTCCGATAATGGTTACAGTCATACATTTATAAGAATACCATGCTGGGCACTTTCGGTCAAGGGGGCCATTCCGGACAAAAGAGTGAAAATTATGCGAAGGTCCGCCCAGCCCCGTCCTATAAGGGAAAACAACCGCGACCGGAAAATTCTTACAAAACCGGTCGCGGTATTTTTCTGTTTGGTTGTTTTTGCTGTCAGCCCAGATTACGCAGCCCCTTGGGATAATGATTTTTGATGCGCCCGCCGCTGACTTTGCCCCCGCCCAGCGGGAAGCCATCCACACAAACGGCACACCATCCATTTTGGGCGGTCTGTGCGGGGATCTCCTCCCCACGCAGCCATGCCGCTGTGCGCGGATCCCCCCGGGTCAGTTCTTCGCGGTTCGTGCATTGGGTACCGTACGCCATAAACAATGCATGGGCCGGCTGGAACCGCTTTTTGATAACGCTGCCAGCCAGCACACCACCCCGTACCAGACGCAGTTTTCCCAGCGGCAGCGCTTCACTGCCCGCCGGCGGCAAAACCACCCATTCCCCTGCCGCAGTCACTGTACGCTGTGCCAACTGCGGGAAATACATCTCAGCAAACGCCGTCCACTCGGCGGGTACTTTGGCGGGGCGCGGCGGCTTGCCTCGCCACGCCTGCGGCGGCTGGGCTCCCCCCGCTTTTTGCAGCTTGGCCATAAAGTGACCCTCGCCGCCGTCGGCCGGCCAGATGCGGCGACACCGCTCGGCAGCAAAGCCTTCCGGTCCACGGTTTTCTTCGCCAGGACGGCCGAAACCGCAGTCCGAAAGATCGCAGAGGGTAAATTCGGGATGATGCTGCAGGAACGCCGCAATTTGGGCTTCGTCTTCCTGCGGGGCGAAGGTACAAGTAGAATAGACCAACACGCCGCCCGGCGCCAACAGGGTAGCGGCATTTTCCAAGATTTCCGCTCCCAGTGCCGCACAATGGGCTACCAACGTTTCGTCATGTTGGGCAGTTGCAGCAGGCTCCTTGCGGAACATCCCCTCCCCCGAACAAGGGGCATCCACCAACACCCGATCAAACCGACCGGGCCACGCCGCGGCCAACCGTCCTGTGTCCTCGTTCGTGACCAACGCGTTGGTCACCCCCATGCGCTCCAGATTTTGGCGCAAAATTTCAGCACGAGCCGCCACAAATTCGTTGGCTACCAGCACGCCCTGCCCTTGCAGGGCCGCCGCCAACTGACTGGTTTTGCCCCCCGGGGCGGCACAGAGATCCGCCACCCACATACCGGGGCGCACATCCAACAACGCAGCAGGGGCTGCAGCGCTGGGTTCCTGCGCATACAGCACACCTGCATGGTGCCATGGATGGCGACCGGGCCGCCAATCCGGCGCGGTGGTAAAAGCCGTCGCACAAAAGGGCGAAGGCGTTACCGAAAAATCGGCCTGCACTGCAAACCACGCCGGCGTGCAGCGCAGCGTATTGACGGTCACGCCTCGGGCCGGTTCCGGTGTGGCATAGCTATACAGCTCCGCAAAACGAGGTCCCAATAAGGCACGTTCCCGTGCGGCAAACCCAGCGGGAAAATCCATCCCGTTTCCTCCTTGCATAAATACGCCATGAGCGGGCAAACTACCAGTGCGGACAAAACCGCAGATCGTTTTTTACTTGCGAAAGGAGCACTCTCTCATGGCAAAGAATCAGACGAACAACACGACCAACCGCAGCACCAATACGACCAACACCACCCAGAAGAAGACCACCAACGGCACCCAGCAGCGCAGCACCAACCGCACCACCAGCGCTACCGAGAGCAAAAACTGCAAGTGATCTTCTGCCGCAGGTCCGCTGCGGCATAGAAAAGGCTCCGGCCCCCAAAGGGGGCCGGGGCTTTTTTCAGGTGGGCTGGTACCCCGCCCACAGCGCATCGAACAATTCTTGTATCCGGTCGTTGCGGCCTTGCAGATAGAGCCATCCCAACAGGCATTCAAACCCGGTGGAAGCCCGGTATTCCTGCACAGTGGCATGCTTGGCCACGCTGGCCTTGCTGGCGTTTTTGCCCCGCCGCAGCACACTGGCTTCGGCTTCGGTCAGCAGGGGTTCCAAAATCTCCAATTCCCGGCTCTGGGCATGGGCGCTGACATAGTGGGTGGCCACGGTGTGCAGCCGGTTGGGCTGCAGCCGAGTAGTGCCCACCAATTTAGAGCGCACCAGCAGTTCCAGCACAGCATCCCCCACAAAGGCCAGCGCCAAGGGAGACATTTCGTGGATATCCACTTCGGATTTCGTTTCAAACAGCATACTCAATACAGATAATCAAACTCGTATTCGCCAATCTTGATGGTGTCTTCTTCTTCAACGCCCATCGCCACCAGCTTATCCAGAATGCCGGAATCCCCCAACTGGGTCTGGAAATACTGCAAATTTTCGTAGTCTTCCACATTGGTACCGGCCAAAATCCGTTCCAACCACGGCGCGTCCACGGTAAATTCGTGTTCGCCGGTCTGGGTGACCGTGAAAGGCCGGGTGGGTTCCAAGCTCTTATCAGGCCGCTTGTATTCCGGCTCATAGACTTTGATGGGAGGCAGATCCTTCAAGCGATTGTAGACCAACGCCGGAAGGTTGTCCACCCCCTGCCGAGTAGCGGCAGAGATGGGCAGGAAGGTAAGGCCTTTGGCCTCCACATACTGCTGGAAGTCTGCGATTTGCTCCGGGGTGGCAATGTCGCACTTGTTGCCCAGTACGATCTGGGGACGTTGTGCCAGTTCGGCGCTAAAGCCCGCCAATTCGTGGTTGATCTGCTCAAAGTCCGCCTTGGGGTCACGGCCTTCGCAGCCCGAAACGTCCACCACATGCAGCAGCAGACGGCAGCGCTCCACATGGCGCAGGAAGTCATGGCCCAAACCCACACCCTCGGCAGCACCTTCGATGAGGCCGGGGATGTCGGCGCAGACAAAGCTCTGCTCCGGGCCAACCCGCACAACGCCCAACACCGGCGTCAGGGTGGTGAAATGATAGTTGGCGATTTTAGGCCGGGCCGCCGAAATGATGCTGATGAGGGTGGATTTGCCCACATTGGGGAATCCGATCAATCCCACATCGGCAATGACCTTGAGTTCCAGCTTCACGTGGAGGTCCTCGCCGGGCAAACCGGGCTTGGCAAACTTGGGAATCTGCCGGGTGGGCGTGGCAAAGTGAGAGTTACCCCACCCGCCGCGGCCGCCTCTGGCCACCACCACCGGTTCGGAACCGGATAGGTCGGCAATGACCAGCCCGCTTTCGGCTTCCTTAAGCACGGTGCCGCGGGGGACCCGAATCACCAAATCGTCGGCGTCGGCGCCGCTTTGCCGTTTGGCGCGACCATTTTCGCCGTCCTGTGCCGTATATTTGCGCTTATAGCGGAAATCCATCAAGGTGGACAGGTTGTCGTCGGCCACAAAGATAATGTCGCCGCCGCGGCCGCCGTCGCCACCGTCGGGACCGCCCGCTGCCACGTACTTTTCGCGGTGGAAGGTCACCGCGCCATCGCCGCCCTTGCCGGCATGCAGCCAGATCGTAGCGGTATCAATAAAATTGCTGGTTGCCATAGTATACCTCGCGCGGTGCCGGGCACCGTTTGTAATAAAAATCGGGCAGGCCTTGCCGGCCCGCCCGTCTGGTGTTTTTACTGCTTGACCGTGCAGCGCTTGCGGTCACGGCCCATGCGCTCGAAGTGAACGCGGCCAT
>NZ_CALADU010000175.1 GCF_937890665.1 uncultured Subdoligranulum sp. | reverse complement strand
TTTTTCAGGGACATTTCCCCGGGCAGCCGGTCATGCCGGGCGTTCTGATTCTGGAAGCGTTGGCCCAATGCGGCGCTGTGGCTGCCCTCAGCGAGGAAGGTGCCAAGGGCAAGCTGGCACTGTTTGGCGGTGTAAAAAATGCCCGTTTCCGCCGTCAGGTGGTTCCGGGCGATGTGTTGACGTTGGAATGCGAACTGGTGGAACGTCATGGCCCGGTGGGCATAGGTAAAGCCACTGCCTGGGTGGATGGTGTGCGTGCGGTCAATGCGGAATTGACCTTTGCCATTGTAGATCGGGAGTCTGCCCAGTGACTACGGCCAATAAACAGGACTGGTCAAATACGCCGAGATATGGTATACTAATTCGCAGTAATGCAAAAAGTTTGCGGGTGCGGCTGCGCCGCCAGGTACAGCCTTACACGGCAGCCCGCAAGCAGGACCTGCAGGAGGTTTTTGCCATGTTGGATCAGGCGTTTCAGCAAGTGTATACCAAGTTTAAGCTGCATTTTTATCAACAGGTGTTCAGCAAGTTTGAAAATCGGGAAGCGACGCTGACAACAGTGGAATCCTTCTGTATGGAGGTCATCATGGCGTTGGGGCATCCCACTATCGCGGAATTTTCCAACATGATGAACCTGTCTACGCCCAACGCAGCCTATAAGATCAACAATTTGGTCAAGAAGGGATACGTGAAAAAAGTCCAGTCCACCACTGACAAACGAGAGTATCACCTTTATCCCACCCGTAAATATGTGGACTATTACAGCATCAGCTATGCCTACCTGCAAAAGGTGGTGGACCGTGCCAAACAACGGTTCTCTCCGGACGAACTCCAGAAGCTGGAAGAGATGCTAAGCATTGTTTCCAGTGAGTTGATGCCGGAAATTCAACTTCCCTCGGCAGGTCCTGCTGCGGCTGAACCGTTGCCTTGACGGTGGAAAAATCAGTCAAACACATCCTTTTGTAAGTCGGACGGACCGGCGGCGTAAGCTGCCGGTCCGTCTTTTTTGACGGCTTTGCAGCCATAGATTTTTTACACCCTGTACCCTTGACAACCGGCAGGACAGGCCCCATAATAAAAACGATACCATAGAAAAGTGAGGTGCAAGCCATGCGCGTCATAGCCGGAACCGCACGGGGCAAAAACCTGCAGGCCCTGCCGGGAGAGGACGTGACCCGGCCTACCATCAACCGGGTCAAGGAGGCCATGTTCTCCAGCGTTCAGTTTCTAGTCCCCGGTGCCCGAGTGCTGGATTTGTTTGCTGGAAGCGGTCAGCTGGGCATCGAAGCGCTGTCCCGTGGAGCCAAGAGCTGTCTCTTTTTGGACCAATCCACCGAGGCGTTGGCGGTGATAAAAGCCAACTGCAAAGCGGCAGGGGTGGACCTCCAAAGCAACATCCGGCACGGCGAAGCGCTGGCGTTTTTGGCCAACATCCGCGGCCCCTTTGACTTGGTGCTGCTGGATCCGCCGTTTCACCATGATTTGATCGGTCAGGTGCTGCCCGCTTTGCAGGAAAAGCTGGCGCCCGGCGGGGTCATTTTGGCGGAGAGTGAGCGGGAAGCGGTCCTGCCGGAACAGGTAGGCGCGTTGATCTGCACGAAACAATATTTTTACGGCAAGATTATGGTCAGCCGATACGAGAGAGAGGAACAGGCATGAACGTAGAGGAATTGCTGGATTTGATGGAAGAAACGCTGGAGGCGGGGACGGCTGTGCCCTTTGCGGCGGCCAAGCGCGTGGTGGATGTGGACCGTATGCGGGATATCATCGATGAAGTGCGCAATAACCTGCCGGACGAAGTTCGGGAAAGCAAAAAAATCGTCAATGATCGGGAACAGATTCTGAAGAACGCTCGGGTAGAGTCGGAGAACATCATCCAACAGGCGGAGGAACGAGCTCGGGCGCTGGTCAGTGAGCAGGAAATCGTCAAGCGCAGCCAACAGCGTGCAGTAGAAATTCTGACGGCAGCGCAGACGCAGGCTAAAGAATTGAGTCGCAACGCCACCGTCTACTGCGAAGGGATCTTAAAGAACTCTGAAGAGGTTCTGGCACGCAGCGTAGCGGATATCAAGAATACCCGCATGAACCTGCGCAGTGCCGCCAGCCGCTCGATGCGCGGACAGAAAAAGTAAATATTTGGCAAGAGAACAGGCATTCGCCACTCCCACAACAGGGAGGGCAGATGCCTGTTTTTGTTTGCTTTGGCGGGGAAGGCACGCTGCATTCCCCACAATGCCCCACCACGGGTTGCACAACTGTGAAAATTCTGCTCCCAGCGAAGTTTTTGCTCCCTCGCTCTTGCTTTTTGGCGGCTCAAATGGTAGACTTATTATACCGTGGTGGGGAAAAGTGGTTAATTTAACCCATATGGTGGTTGAAAGTGGGTAGTTTTCCACGCTTTCCACAGAGTTTTCCACCGCCACCACGGAACAACGTAAAAAAGTTTGCGGAAAGTTTGTGCAAAGCGTCGAATTTCAATGGGAGGAGGGAATCAGCATGCTCGTGGGTCAGTATGACTACGCCATCGATGCCAAGGGCCGGCTGAATTTCCCTGCCCGTTTTCGGGATGCGATGGGGGAAACCTTCATCGTGACCCGGTGGCTTGACCACTGCTTGGCCGCTTTTCCGGCAGAAGAATTTGAAAAGGTCGCCGCAAAGATCGAGGAAAAGGGGCTGGTAAAGGGCCGCAAGGTCAGCCGGATGCTCTACGCCTCGGCAGTGGAGGTCACTCCGGACAAGCAAGGCCGCATTCAACTGCCGGCCAAGCTGCGGGAGTACGCTGGTCTGGACCATGATGTGACCATTATCGGTAACCGCAGCTTTGCAGAAATCTGGAACACCGCGGCTTGGAACGGTGATCAGGCCACCAGCGATGAGGACTTCACCGCTGCGATGGAAGAATTGGACTTTTAAACGATAGGTAGTTGACAAGATGGAATTTTCTCACATACCCGTGCTGCTGCAGCCCTGTCTGGATGGGCTGGCCATTGATCCCACAGGGATTTATCTGGATGGGACCGCCGGCGGGGCAGGGCACAGTATGCAAATAGCTAAACGTCTGACCACAGGGCGTCTGATTGCGTTGGATCAGGACCCGGATGCGGTGGCAGCCGCCACCGAAAGGCTCAAGGGCCTGCCCGCTCAGGTGGTACAGGCGAATTTCCGCGACGCGGCGCGTGTGCTCGCGGAGCTTTCCATCCCGGCGGTCAATGGGGCCTTGCTGGATCTTGGCGTGTCCAGCCATCAGCTGGACGATGCGGCGCGCGGTTTCTCCTACCATGCCGATGCACCGCTGGATATGCGCATGAGCCAGCAGGGCCCCACCGCCGCGGACCTTGTCAATACCTTGGACCGTGAAGAATTGACCCGTATCCTGCGGGATTACGGTGAGGAACCCTATGCTTGGCAGATCGCGGGGAAGATCGTGGCGGCACGGGCGGTACAGCCCATCACCACCACCTTGCAGTTGGCAGAGCTTGTGGCTTCGGCGGTGCCGCCTGCCGAGCGCCGTAAGGCTAAGAACCCTGCCCGCCGTACCTTCCAAGCCATTCGCATCGCCGTGAACTCGGAACTGGATGTGCTGAACGAAGGACTGGAAGGAATTTTCAACTGTCTGGCCCCCGGTGGCCGGCTGTGTGTCATCACCTTCCACAGTTTGGAAGACCGGCTGGTGAAAAACAAATTCCGCCGTTGGGCCCAGCGCTGTACCTGCCCGCCAGAACAGCCCATCTGCACCTGCGGCGGCGTGCCCAAAGCAAAACTTATTACCCGAAAACCCATCGAGGCAGACGCCGAGGAATTGCAGCAAAACCGCAGATCCCGTTCGGCTAAACTGAGAGTGTTGGAGAAAGTATAACGAGGCATCTTTCATGACAACTGTTTTATTGCATACCGGTCAAACCGCCCCCAAAGTGGAGCGCCCCCAGCCCAAGGTCAAGGTGGTGCGGGGCGGACGTCACGGTTTGAACCGGGCACGGCATCTTGCGGCTGCGATGGTCAACGTTTTGGCAGTGGCGTTGCTGTTGGGCTTGGTGGTCAGCGTGGTGTACAGTCAGGCTAAGATCACCGAACTCAATGGCCAAATCAACGAGGCCAAGACCCAGCTGACGGCGGCACAGAGCGAATATGACTATCTGGCTACCCAGATGAGCAACATCACCAGCCGCACCAGCTTGCAGCAGGTGGCGGAAGGGCAACTAGGCCTTGTGCCGGTAGATCCCAGCCAGATTACCTACGTACAGCTGGAAGATGAGAGCGTCATCGAAAAGACTACCAGCAGCGCCCAGCTGTTGGTGTCGGATGTGCGCACCGCAGCGCTGAATCTGCTGGGCAGCCTGAATCCGTAACAAAAGAATCTATGTAGGTACGAGCCTTTTTACCAACGGCACTGCTGCCGCGCGTAGAAAGGCTCGCCGCCGCAATCAGGGAAAACTTTTATCTAAAGGGAACCGTCCATGTCCAATCCAGTTCATCAGCCCGACCCGCATTTTCGTGCCCGCGTCCTGCGCCGCACGCTGATTGCTATTGCTGTCTTTTTGATTTTCTTTTTCGGCATCCTGATTTACCAGTTGTACGCACTGCAGCTGCGGGATGCGGAACTGTACCGTACCGAGGCCGTTACCCAGCAGATGCAGGACACAGAACTGCCTGCTACCCGCGGCTCCATTTATAGCGCCAACGGCAAATTGCTGGCAAAAAGCAATACGGTGTGGAACATCATCGCCAACCCCAAACAGTCCCAGAACAACGGTGCCACCACGGCACAGTTGCAGCAGGCGGCAGAGCAGATTGCTGCCTTGCTGAACGATGGAACCACAGCGGACAGTATCTTCAGCATCTTGACGGCTACCAATGCCAACGGGGAACCCTACGAGTACCGCGTGGTGGCTAAAGGGGTAGAAAAGCCGGTGGCGGATGCCATCATCGAATACTCGATGAACTACCGTACGGACCCGCCCGCGGGTGAGGAGCAGGGGTATCGGATTGTCGTTCTTACTACCGAGCAAACCTCCACCCGCAGCTATCCCTATGGGGCATTTCTATCATCGGTGCTGGGTTTCTGCAATGCAGATGGATCCGGTGCTTACGGGTTGGAAAAATCCTATGATGACGTACTGTCCGGTACGCCGGGGCGCAGCATTGCCGAGACCAACGTCAACGGGGAAGTGCTGGCCAACGCCGAGGCGGATGTCTATCCGGCCATCGATGGCAGCAACATCAATTTGACCATTGATGAAAACGTGCAGGCCATTGTGGAAGAATATCTGACTGAAGCCATGGATACCTTCAGTGTGCATGGCCGCGGCAGCGCGATCGTGATGAATGTCAAGACCGGTGCCATACTGGCCATGGCGACACTGGAACAGTTTGATCCCAACGATCCCTACACGATTTATGATGAGAAGATGCAGGCGATCTTGGACAAAGAAGAACTGAACGAAGACGATGTCGACTGGCTCCAAAGCCGTTTGGGCGAGGATGAGGTGGCCGACATTATCGCGGATGGCAAGATCAGCCGAGAAACGACCACCGACGAAGATGGCAATACCGTCAGCAGCGAATATACCCAGCTGCAGGGTATGATGCGGGAAGCACAGTGGAAGAATAAGAACATTACCGAGCTGTACATGCCCGGCTCGGTATTCAAGCTGATCACGGCGTCGGCCGGTTTGGATTCCGGCATTATGACCGCCGAACAGACCTTCTACTGCAGCGGTGAGTTTACCGTCAATGAAGACTCCGAACAGTGGCTGCACACCTACCACTGTGCCAACGATACCGCCCACGGTTTGCTGGACATGGCCGGCGCATTGAATCACAGCTGCAATATTTGGTTTATTCAAGCTGCCCAGACCTTACAGCCCACGGTCTTTTATGACTATATTCAGGCTTTTGGGTTCACCCAGACCACCGGCATTGACCTGCCCAACGAGACCCGTTGGACCAGCGTGTACGATGCCGAGGAGATGGCACAGGTAGATACCAACCTGTATACGGCGGCCTTCGGCCAGAACGAAGCGATTACTCCCATGCAGATGGCTACGGCGGTGGCGGCGATTGCCAACGGCGGATATCTGGTGACCCCCTATGTGGTAGACTCTATCACCGACAGTGATGGTAACGTGATCCAAAAGACCGAAACCAACATTCGTCGTCAGGTGATCTCGGAGGAAGTCAGCGAACAGATTCTATCGATGATGGAAACCAGTGTGGACCCCAACAGCGAAAGCCCCGGGGACTATCACTCCAACAAGAACGCCTACGTGGCGGGGTATCGGATCGGCGGCAAGTCCGGTACGGCCGAACGGACCGACCGTGATTATCGCTTTGACGGTGACTATTATAAGACGATGAGTTTTGCCGCTGTTTTGCCAGTGGATGCCCCGGAAATCGAAGTGTTCGTTGTGTTGGACGACCCTCGTTGGGTCCGGGACTACGCCAGCGACGTGGTGGCTCCTGTGGTGGGCAACATCATCAGCGAAGTGGCACCCTACCTCGGCATCGAGCAGGATCCCAGCTACAACCCCACAGGCACCGTCACGGTGCAGACCTGTCTGGACTATACTTGGACCAGCGCACAGGTGGCCCTCAACCAGTTGGGTCTGAAGCACAAACTCATTGGGGAAAGCGGAACCATTATCTACCAGTACCCGGTGGGCGGCAGCAAGGTGCCGGCCGGTTCTACGGTCTATCTGTATACCCAAAGTGACCGGGACGCCATGACTACGGTGCCCGATGTGGTAGGCAAGAGCGGCAGCTTTGCCGAGCAGATGCTGCGGGCTGCCAACCTCAACGTACAGTTTGACGGGGACAGCGGCGGCAAAGTAGTGGCGCAAAGTGTGGAGGCAAACGCCAGTACGGGGTACGGAACCATCATCACACTGACGATGGATAGCTCCGACAGCGCGGAAAGCACCGATTCTTCCGCCGCGTCCACCACCGAGGAGCCTGCGTCCGAGTCGTCCGAATCGCAGGATGCGGCGTCGGAAGGGGAATAAGCCGCAACGTTTACGAGATTCAATAGCCCAAAAGGAGGCTTTTTCTATGCAACCAATTCCCGCCAATGAATTGCTCGCCGGTCTGGCGCTGGCCGAACCGGTTTCTATTCAGGCTGTTGTGACGGATAGTCGTAAAGTAGTACCAAACTGTGTTTTTGTCTGTTTCCCCGGCGAACGGGTGGACGGACACGATTTCGCCGCTGGCGCATACCGGAATGGTGCGGCCTATATCATTGCCAACCATCCGGTGGAAGGTGTCCCTGCTGACCGCACGGTTGTGGTGCCGGATAGTGCCCGGGCAATGATCCGTATGGCGTCCAACTATCGGATGCTGTTCAGCCCGCAGATCGTGGGGGTGACCGGCAGTGTAGGAAAGACGACAACCAAGGAATTTTGCTACGCGGTGCTGTCGGCGTTTGGCAATACCATGAAGACGGAAGGCAACCAGAACAATGACATTGGTGTGCCCAACACGCTGTTCCGGCTGGAGAACACCACGGAGTACGCTGTGGTGGAGATGGGAATGGATCATGCCGGAGAAATTGAGCGGCTGACCCGCTGCGCACGGCCGTCTGCCGGCATCATCACGATGATTGGTGTTTCTCATCTGGAAAATCTTGGCACCCGAGAGAATATACTGAAAGCAAAGATGGAAATCTGTGCAGGCCTGCCCGACGGGGCCCCGCTGGTGCTCAATGCCGACAACGATCTGCTGCCCACGGCGCAGATCCCGACACGGCTGCGTCCTGTCTGGTTCGGAATAGAGAAGGAGGCCGACGTCCGCGCCCAAAACGTGCAGACTGAGGCACAGGGGACCACCTTCACCATCGTGGATCGCACACATGGGTCTTTTCAGGCACAGATCCCGACTGTGGGGCTGCATACCGTTTACGATGCCTTGGCGGCGTATACGGCAGCAACGCGGCTGGGGCTGGATCCGGCAGCCTGCGCACAGGCGCTTTCCCGTTATCAAACTACCGGCATGCGGCAAAACATCGTGGAAAAAGGCGGCGTGACCGTCATTGAGGACTGCTACAACGCCAGCCCGGATAGTATGAAAGCTGCCATCTCTGTTTTAAAGGAATTGCCCAACCCCCGGAAAATTGCCCTGCTGGGGGATATGCTGGAACTGGGGGAGGCCAGTGAGGAAGGACATCGTCAGACCGGCGTGTGGGTTGCGCAGGCGGGGATTGATGTGCTCATTGCCTATGGTCCGCGTAGTGCTGCCATGGCGCAGGCCGCACAGGAACAGGGTGTGACAACTGTGCATTGCCAAAATGCCCAAGAGGTGCTACAATGTTTACAGCAATTTGTACAGCCCGGTGACGCGCTGTTGGCAAAAGCCAGCCACGCGATGAAACTGGAAGACCTGTTGCAGGACTACTACGCTGGATTGCCACAGGCGTGACGGCTTCCCATGCAGCCACGTCAAGAAAAGATGAGTTTTTTGGAGGAATGACTGCATGGAGCAAACTGTCTCCTATATGCTGGCCGCCGCGGCGGTAGGTGGTTTTGCCATCACAGCTGTGACCTGTTGGCTGCTGATTCCCGCCTTGCATCGTCTGCATTTTGGGCAGACCATCCGCGAGGAAGGGCCCACTTGGCATAACAAGAAAAACGGTACCCCCACCATGGGCGGTCTGGGCTTTATTTTTGGAATTTTGCTCACACTGGGACTGGTGTGGGGCATCTTTCATGCACAGGCGCCTGAGGTACTGGGACCCCAGCAGTTGGCTGCTGGTATGATGGTGCTGTTTTTGGCTTTCGGCTCCGGCTTAATTGGCTTTTTGGATGACTTCATTAAGGTTATCAAACACCGGAATTTGGGTCTGACAGCAGGGCAAAAGATTGTGCTTCAGGTAGCTGTCACCGTGGGATTCATGGTTGGTCTCCATTCTTTGGGGCTGCTCTCCACACAGGTGATGCTGCCGGTGGCAGGTGCGGTGGATTTCGGCATCCTGTTCTATCCGATCGCTTTCTTTGGCATCATTTTTCTGGTGAATGCCGTAAACCTGACCGACGGTCTGGACGGTCTTTGCACGGGGGTAACCTTTGTTTCGATGCTAGGTTACTTACTGGCCGGCAGTTTGCTGGGCTTTGTGCACGTTTCGCTGATTGCTGCGGCGACGGCGGGGGCCTGTGCCGGTTTTCTGGTTTGGAACTTTTACCCCGCCAAGGTGTTCATGGGGGACACCGGCAGTATGTTTTTCGGCGGCTTGGTCACAGCGCTGGCTTTTGTGATGGACCGTCCGGAACTGGTGCTGTTTTTTGGCATCGTCTACATCTGGGACGCCATCACCGTGGTGATTCAGCGCGTCTATTTCAAGCTCACCCACGGTAAGCGGATCTTCAAAATGACGCCCATCCACCATGCCTTTGAGATGCGTGGCTGGCGTGAGGTAAAGATCGACGGTTTCTTTGCCTTGATTGCTGCAGTGGGCGTGGCATTGGGCATCTTGTATATCTGCCTTGTCTAATCGTTAACTGCGGCGCTGTGGGACGCAGCACGGTTCCTTGCGCCCCGAAAGGAGGGCCATCGCCTTGCAAAGTACATCTCTTAGCCTGTTGGCCCTAATTTTGGATCACTCGGTAGGCAACATTTTTCGCATGTTGCGTGTTATTCGTCTGCCCAAAGCGGAACGCGGCGCCGTTTCGTGGGGCTTTGTGGGCACGCTGGCGGTTACTTTGGCCTACGGATTGATTATGTTGTTTTCTGCCAGCTACTCCAGTGGGTATACCAAATACGGTGATATCTATCATTTTATTAAGCCGCAGTTTATTGTGGCGGTGGCAGGCTTTATCGCCATGTTGTTTATGTCGCGGATCAATTACCGGGCACTGCGCTACTTAAACGAAACCTTCTATGTGATCACCTTGGTATTGTTGGTGGTGGCGCTTTTCATGCCCAGCGACAGCAACGGTTGTTATCGGTGGGTCTATTTCCCGGGCGGCTTGTCTTTGCAGCCCTCCGAAATGGCCAAATTTGCCATTATTTTGGGTACAGCGGATGCACTGGATAAACGCAAGGAGCAGATTCGCAATCCTCTGTATGGCATTATCCTGCCGGCCTTGCCGCTGATTCCGGTGCTGATTTTGCTTCGTCTGGAACCGCATAACTCTGCCATGCTTTTGATGTGTGCTATCTTTGCCACCATGGTGTTGTGTGCCGGTGGCGGCGGCTGGTGGCTGTTCGTGGCAGGCGTTGTAGCGGCAGGCGGCGGTTTGGCGTTTTATAACTATCTGTCTTCCAGCGGTGGTTACGCCGCGGAACGTCTGGGCGGCGTGTGGGGCCTGACCCCCACCGATACGGCCAATATGCTGTGGCAGACCCGGCAAAGTGTGTATGCTATCTGTACAGGCGGATTGTTTGGTGTGGGAATTGGAAACAGCGTCCAGAAGCACCAGTGGCTGCCCTATGCAGAAAACGACTTTATCTTCTCAGTTGTATGCGAGGAGCTGGGGTTTGTCGGCGCATTGGCACTGATCTTGCTGTTTGCGGCACTGATCGTGCAGGGCATTTTTATCGCATTGAACGCACCGGATTTCTTTGGCACCTTGTTGGGCATCGGAATTACTGCACAGGTGGCTTGGCAGGTTTTTTGCCATATTGGTGTGGCTACGGCATTGCTGCCCAACACCGGTATCAGCCTGCCGTTCTTCTCATCGGGCGGTACGAGTTTGTTGTTGCTGTTGGGCGAGATGGGTGTGCTGCTCAGTATTTCTCGTGCCGGTAACGCACGAATGGAAGCGCGGAAAAAGCAGCATCAGGCGGAGATTGACCGCAAACTGGGGCGTACCCCCAGCCGCCCTGTATACCGCCGCAGAAGCACCTGAGAGCGTACCTACATAGTCATAGAAAAGGGGAGCAGGGAATGCGTGTGTTGATTGCTGCCGGCGGTACCGCCGGTCATATCAATCCGGCGCTGGCGATTGCCGGTGCCCTAAAGGCGGCCGTTCCGACGGCGGAAATTCATTTTGCCGGTCGCCGAGAAGGTATGGAGTACGGGCTGGTTACCAAAGCGGGGTATCCGTTTCATCACATCGAAATCAATGGATTTCAGCGGCATCTGAATCCGGAAAACATTGTGCGCAATGTGGTGGCGGTATGGCATTTGGCGCTTTCTGGTCCCCGCACCCAAAAAATTTTGAAAGAAGTTCAACCGGATCTGGTCATCGGATGCGGTGGTTATGTCAGTGGTCCCATTGTACGGGCTGCTGCGAAACGTGGCATCAAGACGGCCATCCATGAACAAAACGCGTTCCCGGGGGTAACAAATAAGTTGTTGGCCCGGGACGTGGATTTGGTGCTGGCGGCCAGTGCCGATGCGGTGGAGAAACTGGGGGCCCCGGAAAAAACCTTTGTGGTGGGAAACCCGGTACGGCCGGAAGTACTGACTGCCGACCGGGCGGCTGCTCGGCAAAAGCTGGAAGCAGGGGACCGCACGGTGATCCTTAGCTTTGGCGGCAGTCTGGGAGCTGATCGGATCAATCAGGTGGTGGCAGATCTCTGTGCATGGGAAAAGCAGCAGGGGGCGAATCTGCTCCATCTGCATGCCACCGGCAAGCGGGGCGTGGCGCTGTTTGAACAGTTGGAGAAGGAAAAGGGCTTTGCGCCGGGGCCTAATTTGGTTGTCACCCCCTATATCAACAACATGCCTCAGCTGCTGGCGGCAGCGGATCTGGTGATTGCCCGTTCCGGTGCGCTGACTTTGGCGGAATTGGAGGCTGTGGGACGTGCCTCGATTTTGATTCCCAGCCCCAATGTGGCGGAAAATCACCAGTATTATAACGCCTTGGAGCTGCAAAAAGCCGGTGCCGCAGTGGTCATCGAAGAAAAGAATCTGACCGGCGACAAATTGGTGGCAACCGTACAAAAACTGTTAGGCACCCCGGGAAAGCTGCAGGAAATGGGCGCCAATGCCAAGAAGTTGGGCAACCCCAACAGCCTTGCGCTCATTACCGAAAAACTGTTGAACCTTGTAAAGTAAAAATGCTTTGCACCCTTATACTCATAGGAAAGGAGTCACCCGCATGGACCGCGACCAGCGCAGCCGTCAGCAAAAGTCCAAGGGCGGCTCCTTTTCTCGTAATCAGACAAAACGAAGCCTAAGCAGCCGCGTGGGCCTGCAAAAACAGGGGATGCCGCGTCCGCAGCGGACCCCGCCGCCTACACCAAACCCGAACAACAGACCTCGCAGGCAGCCTTCTTCCCAAGCTAGACAGCGCCCCGTACAGCCACAGCTCAATCCCCAAAAGGCAGGGTATACGCCGGGGGCACCTCGGCGGCAGCGGCGTGTCACGCAAGCGGAATTGCTGCGCCGCCGCAATCGCCGCAGAGCGCTCGGCGTGTTGGGTGTATTGGCGACGCTGGCCTTGGGTGCTATCCTTTCGGTCAATCTGCTCTTCAAAGCGACTGCTTTCCGCGTAGAAACCTTTGATCATACGACGCCTGCAGATACCGGTATCTACACCGAAGATGACATTATTGCGGCATTGGGAATCGAAACAGGGACCAACCTGTTCGGCTTTTCTACAACGGAAAAGACCGTGCAGCTCCAATCACAGTTCCCGTATCTCGACAACGTGGCGGTAGGGGTACAGCTCCCCGGCACGGTTGTCATTCAAGTGCAGCCGGCTACGGAGCGGTTTGCCTGTGCATATGTTGGCGGCTGGGTGGTACTAAGCGATTCACTCAAGATTTTGCGGGTAGACGGGGCGCAGCCCGAGGGCCTGACGGTGTTGGCTTGTTCCTTGCCGGCGGATTTTAATCCGATAGCGGGCCAATTTGTCTCTCCGCAGAGCTACAACTCGTTGCTGGAAGGCGAGCTTGCCACTGCGGAAACATCCCAGCAGACAGCCAGCGACGTACTGATGCAGCTTTTGGAAGATCTGGAAGCAGAAGGTTTGCAAGATGGTGCGACCCAAATTGATGTGACGGATTTAAGCCAGATTCAATTCACCTATCAGGACCGCATTCAGGTGTTGGTAGGCAACAGCAACCGGATGGATTATAAAGTGCGTCTGGCGGCTGTGGCGATTTTGGACCCGGATAAAGGGCTTTCTGCCAGTGATAAAGGTACACTGGATGTGAGCTACCAGCAAACGGATGGCGAAATTCAAGGCTATTTCGCGCCGGAGGAACCGGAACCTACGCCCACACCGGAGCCGGAGGAGGGCACGGAAGAAGGCGACGGAGAAGGGGACAGCTCCACCGACACCACCGTACAAGAAGAATAAAAACGCCCGTGGAACACATCGTTCCACGGGCGTTTTGCTATTTAGAAGAAAGCGTCTGCCTTAGACGTTCAGTTCCACTTTCTGGCCGATGTCTTCGGCATTGGCTGCCAGAACGGGGGCGATTACCTCGTTGAGGTATTCTTCCACCTGTTCCGGTGCGCGTCCGGTAAAGGCTTCGGGGCTCAACTCAGCCTCGATTTCTTCACGGCTCAGGCCGAAAGCGGGATCGGCTTCTACGCGGGCAATCATGTCGTTGGGCTTGCCCTCCTGCTTGACGACGGCCGCTGCGGCCACAGCGTGCTCACGCAGACGCTCGTGCAGCTCCTGACGGTCGCCGCCCTTTTTGACAGCCTTCATCATGATGTTCTCACTGGCCATAAAGGGCAGTTCGGCCATTACCCGGGCACGAACCACCTTGGGATATACCACCAATCCATCGGAAACATTCAACAGGATGTTCAAGATGGCATCGGCGGCGAGGAAGCCCTCGGCCATGGCGATGCGCTTGTTGGCCGAATCGTCCAGCGTGCGTTCAAACCACTGGGTACCGGCGGTCATGGCCGGGTTCAGCACATCCACCATCAGGTAGCGGCTCAATGCGCAGATACGTTCACACCGCATGGGGTTGCGCTTATAAGGCATGGCGGAAGAACCGATCTGATTCTTTTCGAAAGGCTCCTCCATCTCCTTAAAGTTGGCCAACAGGCGAATGTCGGTGGCCATCTTCATGGCGCTCTGCCCCAAACCAGCCACGGCAGACAACACATTATAGTCTACCTTGCGGCTGTAAGTCTGACCGCATACCGGTACGACTTTGGCAAAACCCATCTGGGCACAGACATCAGCTTCCACGGCCTTGACCTTGGCGGAGGCACCGTTGAACAGTTCCATAAAGCTGGCCTGCGTACCGGTGGTGCCTTTGACACCGCGCAATGCCAACTGGCTGATCTGGTGGTCAATCTCTTCCAGATCCATGTACAGCTCGTTCATCCACAGGGTAGCGCGCTTGCCGACCGTAGTCAACTGGGCAGGCTGGCAATGGGTATAGGCCAGACAGGGCATATCCTTGTATTCTTTGGCAAACTTGGCCAGATTGGCCAGTACGCCGATGATCTTTTTGCGCACAAGCCGTAGGGCTTCCCGCATGATGATTACATCGGTGTTGTCGCCCACATAGCAGCTGGTGGCACCCAGATGGATGATACCTTTCGCTTTGGGGCACTGCAGGCCGTAGGCATAGACGTGGCTCATCACATCGTGACGGACCAGTTTTTCACGGGCGATGGCATCCTCGTAGTTGATGTCGTCTTTGTGGGCTTCCAACTCGGCAATCTGCTCATCGGTGATGGCCAGTCCCTGTTTCTGCTCGGCTTTGGCCAGAGCAATCCACAGTTTGCGCCAAGTACGGAACTTGTTGTCGTCAGAGAAAATATACTGCATCTCGTCCGAAGCATAGCGCGTGCTGAACGGCGAGATATAGCGGTCATGTTGTGCCATTGCGTGATCCCTTTCTTACAGCTTAAAGTAGTTGACGCCACCCTCAAAGATCGGCTGGTACTTGTCACCGGTAACGTTCTTGTACAGCTTGTTGCCACTGCGTTCACTGTGACCCATCTTACCCAACACACGACCGTCGGGGCTGGTGATGCCTTCGATGGCCAAAACCGAACCGTTGGGGTTGTAGCGCAGGTCCATAGTGGGCTGGCAGCCAAGGTCAACGTACTGGGTGGCTACCTGTCCGTTTTCGATGAGCTTTTGCAGCAGCGCATCGTTGCAGACAAAGCGGCCCTCGCCGTGGCTGATAGCGATCAGGTGCTCGTCGTTCACATCGCACTCGCTCAGCCAGGGGCTCTTGTTGCTGGCTACCCGGGTGCGGACCAGCATGCTCTGGTGACGATGGATGGTGTTGAAGGTCAGCGTGGGGTCTTCCGACGTGATGGGACGGATCTCACCGTAGGGAACCAGACCCAGCTTGATCAGCGCTTGGAAACCGTTGCAGATGCCAAGTGCCAAACCGTCGCGCTGGTTCAGCAGGCGATTGACCGCGTCGGCCACAGCCGGTGCGCGGAAGAAAGCGGCAATGAACTTGGCGGAACCATCGGGTTCGTCGCCGCCGGAGAAACCACCCGGCAGCATCAGAATCTGGGCTTCATCCAATTCCTTGACCAAGGCTTCGCAGCTCTCGGCTACATCGGCAGGGGTCAAGTTCTTCAGGACCAGAATGTGGGGGTCACCACCGGCACGGCGGAACGCACGGGCCGTATCATATTCGCAGTTCGTGCCGGGGAATACGGGAATTACCACCCGCGGCGTGGCCAGCCGTACCGCCGGTGCAACGCGGTCGGTCATAGAGCATTCGCAGTTCAATGCCTGCACAGCCTCGCCCTTCTTGCGGTAGGGGAATACCGGCTCCAGTTTGGCTTCCCACAGATCCTGCAAACGTGCCAGATCGATCTTTTTGCCTTCCGCTTCCAGCGTGTAGTCTACGGTGGTAAAGCCGAGGAACTCACCGGCAGCCGGATCCAGCAGCTCCAGAATCACAGCGCCGTAGGCGGGTTTGAACAGATCATCGAGGTTCAGATCGTTGCTAAGCTGCAAGCCGACATGGTTGCCCACGCACATCTTGAACAGGGCCTCGGCCACACCGCCGTATCCGGGGGTGGCAGCCGCCAGAACTTTGCCCTCATCAATCATCTGCTCGACGGTCTTGTAGATCGCCAGCAGGCTGCCGATCTCCGGCAGGCCGTTCTTGTATTGGGGACGCAGCATGACGACGGAACTATTGGCCTTCTTAAACTCGGCGCTCTGCACATCGTTGACGTTGCCGACCGCAGTGGCAAAGCTGACCAGTGTGGGAGGAACGTCCAGACCCTCAAAGCTGCCGGACATGGAATCCTTACCGCCGATGGATGCAATGCCCAGACCCATCTGCGCATCCAATGCACCCAGCAAAGCAGACAACGGCTTGCCCCAGCGGGGGGGATCGTCGTTCATATGCTCGAAGTATTCTTGGAAGGTCAAGTACATATCGGTATGGTGGAAGCCGGCGCATACCAACTTGGTCACGCTCTCCACGACGGCCAGATAGGCACCGCGGTAGGGATCCGCTTCGCTCAGATAGGGGTTGAAGCCCCAAGCCATACCGGAACAGGTCGTGGTCTCACCGTCGACGGGCAGCTTGGCAACCATCGCCATGGTGGGGGTCAGCTGGTATTTGCCGCCGTAAGGCATCAGTACGGTGGCTGCACCGATGGTGGAGTCAAACCGTTCGCCCAGCCCTTTCTGGCTGCAAACATTGAGATCGGTGACCAGATGTTCCATCTTCTCCTCGAAGTTGGAACCGGCCCACTGGGGCTGCCAGACGTGGCCCGGCAGAATGTGTACATTGGCATGACGCTCTGCACCGTTAGAATTCAGGAACTCACGGGACAAGTCCACGATGGCCTTGCCGTTCCAGAATTCACGCATCCGCTTTTCTTCGGTGACGGTAGCAACGATGGTAGCTTCCAGATTTTCCTCATGGGCATAGCCGATAAAGGTCTCGGCGTCAGCAGCGGCTACGGCCACAGCCATGCGTTCCTGACTCTCGCTGATGGCCAGTTCGGTGCCATCCAGACCTTCATACTTCTTGGTGACCTTGTTCAAGTCGATGCGAAGACCGTCCGCCAACTCGCCAATAGCTACCGAAACACCGCCGGCGCCAAAATCATTGCAGCGCTTGATCAGGCGGCAGGCATCCTCCCGGCGGAAGAGACGCTGCAGTTTGCGCTCGATGGGGGCGTTGCCTTTCTGAACCTCGGCACCGCAGGTTTCCAAACTGGTGAGTTTGTGAGCCTTGGAGGAACCGGTGGCACCGCCGATGCCGTCACGGCCGGTGCGGCCGCCCAGCAGAATGACTACGTCACCGGGGGCCGGTTCTTCCCGGCGAACATGGCTGGCCGGGGTAGCACCTACCACGGCGCCGATCTCCATCCGCTTGGCCACATAGCCGGGGTGGTAGAGTTCAGCGACCTGACCGGTAGCCAGACCGATTTGGTTGCCGTAGCTGGAATAGCCGGCGGCTGCCGTGGTGACCAGTTTGCGCTGCGGCAGTTTGCCGGGCATCGTTTCGGAAACGGGCTTCAGGGGATCACCGGCACCGGTCACGCGCATGGCCTGATAGACATAGCTACGGCCGGACAGGGGATCGCGAATCGCACCGCCGATGCAGGTGGCAGCGCCGCCGAACGGCTCGATCTCGGTGGGATGGTTGTGGGTCTCGTTCTTAAAGAGGAACAGCCAATCCTGCATTTCGCCATCCACATCGCATTGGATCTTGACGGTGCAGGCGTTGATCTCCTCGCTCTCATCCAGATTCTTCAGGATGCCGCGCTGCTTCAGCGCCTTTGCGCCAATGGTAGCGCAGTCCATCAGGGTGCGGTTCTTCTTGTCGCGGCCCGTTTCTTCCCGCAGTGCCATGTAGCGGTCAAAGGCGGCCTGTACTACTTCGTCGTCGATCTGCACGTCATCCAAAATAGTGCCAAAGGTAGTATGACGGCAATGGTCAGACCAGTAGGTATCGATCAGGCGAATTTCGGTGATGGTGGGATCGCGGTGTTCGCTCTTGAAGTAGTCCTGACAGAACACGATGTCCGCGTGGTCCATAGCCAGACCCTTCTCGTTGCGGAAAGCCTCCAGCGCATCGTCATCCAGAGAAGTGAAGCCGTTCAGCGTCTCAACCTCGGTGGGGATGGAAAACTCCATCTTCAGGGTGGTGCGGGGCTCCAGACTAGCTTCCCGGGCTTCCACCGGGTTGATGACATATTTCTTAATGGCAGCCAGATCTTCGTCGGTCAGGTCGCCGTCCAGCAGATAGATCCGTGCGCTGCGCACGTCGGGGCGCTCACCCTGACTCAGCAGCTGGATGCACTGGCTGGCGGAATCGGCCCGCTGGTCAAACTGGCCGGGCAGATACTCCACCGCAAAGACGGTGGCGGCGGTGGGCAGTTCGGTGTAGGTCACATCCACCGGCGGCTCGCTGAAAACGGTGGGGATGGCCTTCTGGAACAGCGCCTCGTCGATGCCTTCCACGTCGTAACGGTTGATCAGGCGCAGGCCTTTCAGACGGGTGATGCCCAAAAGCTCCACCAGTTCATGGAACAGGCCCTGTGCTTCGCCGTCGAAGCCGGGCTTTTTCTCAACATAAATGCGGTATACCATTTGTATTGCCTCCTGATTACTGCATGGCAGCCAGTGCACGGGCACCGATGTCGCTGCGTTTGTGCAGTTTCTCAAAATGGATGTTCTCGCTGGCGGCATAGGCTTTCTTCAGAGCCTCGGGCAGCGTATCTGCCGTAGCGGTCACGCCCAGCACGCGGCCGCCGTTGGTCACCAGTTTGCCGTCCTTCAGGGCGGTGCCGGCATGGTAGACGGTCACATCGGCGCAAGAGGGGAGCTGGCCTTCGGTCAGACCGGTGATCTCTTTGCCCTTCTCATAGGCAAGGGGATACCCGCCACTGGCCAGAATTACGCAAGCGGCAGCACCGTCGCGGAATTTGACCTCGGTTTCGGCCAGTGTGCCGTTGGTGGTGGCCTGCATAATGGTCAGCAGGTCACTTTCCAACAGAGGCAGCACCACCTGCGTCTCGGGATCGCCGAAACGGCAGTTGTACTCGATGACCTTGGGCCCATCGGGAGTCAGCATCAAACCAAAGTAGAGGCAGCCTTTAAAGGGGCAGCCTTCTGCCTGCATAGCAGCGACCGTCGGCAGGAAAATCTCCTTCATGCAGCGGTCCGCCACCTCA
>NZ_CALADU010000174.1 GCF_937890665.1 uncultured Subdoligranulum sp. | reverse complement strand
GGTGGAGGCAAAACTCCACCCTTGTGCTTTTCTAAATTTCTATTTGACGCTTACTGTAAAACCTAGAAGAGAATCGTACCGGCAGGCTTCTCAAGAGGCCGTGAAAAATCTGGCACTTGCATTGCTTACCTCACAGCCCGTAAACGAGCGTTGTTTATCCCAAATCAACTTCTTAGCAATAATATAAGTTTTACTTCCTTCTCGCTTCACTCGATGCTTGAAGCTAGAGCTTTTTACTCTCCTCAGCAGAGCTTGGTAGGGGGGCATTTGCTAAATGCACACAAAAAACGAGCGTTGAAACTTACGTTTCAACGCTCGTTTGATGGCGTGGGTTAACAGAATAGATACATTTGGCAATTCTTGGAAAACCGGCCTTTTGGGAGTAATCAACTGTTACCAGGCATCCTCCGGCCAGATCCTCTGCCAAAATACCTATTCTTTTCATCTAAATTATAGCATGCACAAGGAGAAAACACAACACTTTTACTTCAAGTTATCGTTCTCCACGAGCCTTTTTTTCGCTGGGCTGCTGACTCTGCTTCCACTTCCCTTGGAAGAGTTCTTCGGTAGTACATTCTTCAGGGTAATAGAAGTTTTTTCGCACCCAGCCGTTTTCTTGGTAGACTTCCGTAATGATACGATCGGATAGAACCTCAATAATGATATCCTCTCCGATTGATGTTTTCCCAAGGAGCGGTACAGGGTACTGCTCGTGATTCTTACACAGTTCACGCATCGAGCCCCAATCGCCCGAATCAAAGACCACTTGCTTCAGCACTTCATCCGATATTCGCAATCATCCTTTCCCATCTATGATGTTTTTCATTCAGCAAGATGTAAAGCACATCGGAGGGTCGGGAACTCCGTCTGTGATTATTTCCTTGGCCATCTCAAGTACAATCTTTTCCTTGAGATAACTGAATTGGCACTCGCCGTCTTCGTTTATGTTACGTTCCAGCAGTTCCTCGATTTCTTTCAGGAGCTGCCGCAGGGTTTCCGCTTGATCCATATTATTTTTCACCTTCTTTTCAGGTGCCGGCCATAATGAAGTCATATAGGGCTCCTGGCTCCTTCAGGCACCATTCTTTTGTCCCATCCTCAGTCCAGACCTTATAGTCTGGAGAGGCATCATAAGAAAAGCTCCGGCCTTTTCAGGCCAGGGCTTGGTAGGTGTGGGGCAGAATGTAACCTGTTCGCTTCCGGGATATAAATATCAAATAGCCCCGCTTGCGCGGGGCTATACTTGTGCAGTTGCAGACTGCACCTTTATTTTGGCAAAGGGAGTTTTTCTTTCTGCAATATCGACTATAGTCTTCTTTGGAACCACTCGCCCAGCGAGTGGTTTTTGTTATACAAAACCGCCGCACCCGGCTCTGCCGGGAGGCGGCGGCGTGGTATCAAAATTGCATCAGGAACAACACCCAAGGCTCGGTTTGGATGGGTACGGATTCAGGATTTTATGTGGCGCACCCAACCCGAAGCAGGTCGCTTGGGGGATATTTCGCTTCTGCTGACAGGGAGGGCTCAGGGCTCCACCCGCACCGTCAGGCGGGAGGCGTGCAGCCCACCGTGGTATACCCGGTTATGGGCCACCACGGTCCGGGCGGAAGCAAAACCTTCCCGTGTGTTACTGTTGGGGAAAATGAAATTCTTGGCGCTGGAGGTGACGGTCACCCGGATGCGGTGGCCTTTCCGGAAGCAGTTGGACAGCTTGGTGGTACGGATCTTCAGGCAGACGATCTCGCCTTCCTGCAAAAACTCTGACCGGGCAAAGCCGTTGCGGTATCGGGCGCTGAGCAGGCCGTCCGCCAGTTTGATGGACCGGCCGTTCTCGTCCACATCGGTAACACGCACCACAAAATCAGTATCCGGCGCGTCAGAGGAAATATACAGCTCCGCCGTCATATCGCCGGTCAGGACCAGGTCCTCCTCCAGCACGGGGGAGGTGTAGCACAGCAGGTCCTGGCGCAGTTCCTCCTGGGTGTAGTCCTCCGGCACCTCGATCTCGTTCTCCGACATATCGATGATGTGCTGGGATGGATGCTCGGGGTCATAGGCGTAGCCGTCGCTGTTCTCCTGCTCCGGCTTGGCAAAGGTCAGCCGCCCGTCCCCGGCGGAGGTGTTGGCGTGGCCGTCGCTGTCCAGGTACAGGTGGGTGACCTGGGTCTCGGGTACCGGCCAGTTTTCGGCGGTCTTCCATACCTCCTGCCCCAGAGTGTAGTATTCCACAGGGGCGGTCTGGTCGATGCCGTTGTCCACCTCCTTGAGGTGATGCTCGAACCAGCGGAAATACAGCCAGTCCAGATCAAAGCGCAGCGCCTGGCTGCCGAAGGATACCCCGTGCATATCGTACTTGCTGTTGCCGCTGTGCTGCCAGGGCCCCAGAATGACCTTGCGCATGCCCCGAGGGAAGTCGTGGACCAGTTCCAGGGCTTCGGTGGTGCCCATGCCGTTGTCGTCAAACCAGCCGGACTGAATCAGCGCCGGAATCTGCGCCCCGACGGAACGCTCCTGCCAATTGGACCGACGCCAGAAATCGTTGTAGTCGCTGGGTTCCAGCCACCGTGTGATGAAGGGCACATCGTATCCCAGGGCCTTTTTGGGCAGGTCGGTCAGGGGGCGAATGTTCAGCACTTCCTCCCAGTCGTCGCGTTCCATCAGTTCGGGGTGGAAGGTTTTCTGAGACACCGCAAAGGCCCAGGCCAGCATGCCCGAGGTGAAGGACCCGCCCCGGCGGGGCAGATCCACAAAGGAGCTGCCCGCGCAGACCACGCTGATCAGAGCTTTCAGGTGGGGGTTGCCGCTGGCGGCAGCCGCCCACTGTACATAGCCCAGATAGGACCCGCCCACCATGCCGATGCGTCCGCTGCACCAGGGCTGGGCGGCGATCCAGTTCAGGGTATCGTCGCCGTCCTCTACCTCGTGGTAGTTGGGCAGCCATTCGCCTTCGCTGGCGTTGCGGCCGCGCACATCCTGTACCACCACCGCATAGCCGCGCTGGACATAGCGGTAGTAGACTTCACAGCCGTCCTCCTTGCCGTAGGGGGTGCGCACCAGTACCGCGGGTATCGGGGCGCCGCAGCCTTTGGGCAGGTATACGTCGGTGGAAAGATGTACCCCGTCCCGCATGGGCACCGGGAATGTCCCCGCATGCTCTACCGGAAACAATTGTTCCTCCGGCCAGGTCGAGCGCCACAGGCGCAGGATGGTCTCCTCCTCGGCACCGGGTTCCACCAGCACCGTGACCATCTCCCGGGCAGGGCAGGTGACGGCGATCAGCCGCCCTTCTTTCATCTGTTTGTTGTTGGGGAATTTTACATCCCGCTGCAGGTAGCTGCAGCCGTCTTCGCTGGTGTAGCGCTCGCCGCACAGGGAAACTTCCCCGGTACCCTGCAGGCCCGCCTCGTAGCGGGACAGGTTCTGCCCCAGGGCGGCAAAATCCATTTTTACAAAGGAACGGTAAAAATCCCGGTCCTGGTCGGTCAGGTCCTGCCAGTCCAGCAGCGCGCCGGTGTGCACGTCCAGTTTCTGGATCTGGGGTGTGCCGTCGCCCAGGCGCAGCCTGCCGTACAGGATGCCCGAAACATATAAGTCAAAATTACGCATTTCCGTTTCTCCCGTTTCCCGGTCAGGCGCCGATCAAGGCACGGATGGCATAGGCTACACCGATGCCCACATAGTTGCCCAGGGCACCGGCCAGTACGCCCATGAGCAGACCGATGTTGATAAGGGTCTTCCACTGGGCGCTGGAGGCGATGAGGGCAGCGGTGGGGCCATCTGAGATGCAGCCTACGATGGACAGCAGCACATACTCAAAGCGGACTTTCAGCAACCGGGTGATGAGCAGGTGCAGCAGAATGGAACAGGCGATGACGCAGAAGCAGAACAGGGTGATGTAGAAGGTGGAGCCGAAGAACTGCTGCAGGTCCACCGCAAAGCCGATGGTCACCAGGAACAGCAGCGCCACAAAGAGGCCCAGGTCAAAGTTGCCGCGCAGCTTGCGGATGGCGGGCACCTGCGCCAGGATGATGGAGAAGGTGGTGATGAGCAGGATGCGGCCCGCGCTGCGGAATCCTTCCCCGAATACTACCGAGGAGATGCCGGTAGCGGCCCACACGGTGCCGAAGCCGATGGCCAGCAGCCAGGCGATTTCCTGGATGGACCATTCCTTGGAGGCCATCAGTTCCTCGTGGTCGCCGTCGCCCAGCAGTTCCAGCTCGCTCATTTCATAGGGCCACAGCTTTTTCAGCCGTTTGGAATTCTTGTACAGGGCGGGGGCGGCGAACATCAGGATTAGTGTGGGAATGCCCACCACATAGTCGGCGGCGTTGGCCGAGGCGATGGTGGTCTTGCTGGCCTCCAGACCCACGGCGATGGCGGTCAGGTTGGAGCTGC
>NZ_CALADU010000173.1 GCF_937890665.1 uncultured Subdoligranulum sp. | reverse complement strand
TGGGCATCCTGACCGTCGGCATCGTGACGAAGCCCTTCGCCTTTGAAGGCAAGCGTAAGATGAGCTTGGCCGAGCAGGGCATTGCCTCTTTGATGATGCACGTGGACTCTCTGATCGTGATTCCCAATGAGCGTCTCAAGCTCATCAGTCAGGAGCGGATCACCCTGATGAATGCCTTCGAGGCGGCCGACAACGTGCTGCGTCAGGGCGTCGAGAGCATCTCCAGCCTGATCAACATTCCGGCTTTCATCAACCTCGACTTCGCCGATGTCCGTTCCATCATGAAGGACGCCGGCTTTGCACACATGGGCGTTGGCGTGGCCAAAGGCGCCGGCAAGGCCGAGAATGCTGCCAAGGCAGCCATTTCCAGCCCGCTGCTGGAAACCAGCATTGCGGGGGCTCGCGGCGTAATCATCAACATCACTTCCAGCCCCGACATTGGTCTGGACGATGTAGAGACCGCTGCTTCTATGATTACTCAGTCTGCGCATCCTGATGCCAACATCATCTGGGGTACTGCCTTCGATGAGCGCTTGAGCGACGAGATGAGCATTACCGTGGTGGCTACCGGCTTCGAGAGCACGCCGGAAGTCGACGAGCCCATTCAGGCTCATGTGGATGCCAAGCGTGCAGCGGCTGCCCAGCCTGTTGAGGCAGCTCAGCCCGCTGAGAAGGCACAGCCTGCTTCTCCGGACATCAGCCCGGTTATGCCCAATCCCATCTTTACCCAGTCCTTCAGCACGGGTGTGGATACTCAGCCCGCCGCTGCTGCGCCTGCAGAGGAAGAGGATGACGGCGACTACTTTGACGATCTGCTCAGCATTCTGAACAAGCGTTCCTGATTGCTGTTATTTTGCCGCGAGAGGATGTAAAAAGCCATGCCATCAGAAGCAAAGGACATTCAGGAACAGGGCTTCCGTTCCAGTCTGTTCGGATTTGATAAGAATGATGTGCTGGCGTATATGAACGCTCTGGCGGACGAAGCCCAGCAGCATGAGATGGAATACGAGCAAAAGCTGCGCCGCGTTCAGTCGGAACTGGATACGCTCCGCAATGAGCGCGAGGATGTAGATGCCCGCATCAAAGCGTTGCAAGCCGAAGCCGCAGCGGCAAGTCAGCGTGCGGAAGCGGCAGAAACCAAGCGGCGTGAAAGCGAAGAACAGGTAGAAGAGCTGCAAAAGCAGTTGGATACATACCAGTCCAGCCAAAAGGAAAGCCAGAAAAACGCCAACATTTGGCAGCTTAAATGTCATGACTTGCAGCAGCAGGTGGATGATCTTCAAAAGCAGTTAACGGCAGCCCGGCAGCTGAATGCCAACGGGAACCCCACCCCCGATGTGGTACGGGAGGCCCGACTGGAAGCGCGCAAGATTCTTTCCGACGCAAAGCTGTATGCCGAAAGCGCTGAGAAAGAGTTAAAGCAGCAGGCAGAAACACAGAAGACCCGCATGGCAGAAAATGCCCGCGGAATCGCCGCCGGCGTCATGTTGGTGCGGGACCGCTTGGCCCGTGTGGATCAGCGACTGAGCGCCGCTACACTGGATCTAGATGGACTCACGCAAGTGATCTATCAAGCGCTGGATGACACCGAAGCGGAACTCAAAGAACTGGGTACCGAGATGCGGGACTTTGCGCAAGGAACGCCGGAACTGAATGTGCCGGAGCCGGAACCTGCCCCCGAGGCACCGGCCAAAACCTCGGCCCCGCAGTTCCGCGTCAAGGCAACAGCGCAGCCGGTCCGGACACACCGCAGTGCTTCTGCCGTGCAAGCCAAGCCTTCTACCAATACCCGCCGCCTACGCAATGCGCGGCGTCCGGTTTCGCAGATGCTGCAGGACGAGATGGATCGCGTGGATCCGCAAAGCAAGGCGTAAAAACGCAATAGAAGAATACAGCCGTCCCGGCTTTGGCCGGGGCGGCTTTTTTGATGGAAAAAGCAGGAACCCTTTTGTAAGAATCTTCCGGTGTGGATTGTTTATCAAAGTGAAAGGGATACAAACGAAGGAGGAGAAGGTATGAACAACAACGGCGGTCCCAGCTTGGCGCGGGCCATTGTCATAGATCCTGAAACCGGTTTGCGGTGGGCTATGCGGGATTATGCCGCCTTGATTCGGGGAATTTTGCGGCGCATCCTGCCCGGGCGGGAACACGATGTGGAAGAGTGCATGGTCGATGTCTTTGTGGCCTTATGGCGCAATGCGCAAAAGCTGCAAGATCGGCAGATCCCAGTGCGTGCGTGGTTGATCGTGACGGCGCGCAATACTGGCATCAACCGGTATCGTGCGCTGCAACGCCGGGAGGAGATTCCGCTGACCGACGAACTCCTGCAAACCTTGGCAGACCTGCCTGCCGACCCACAAGGGGATGCGGTGCAGCTTGTGGGGGAGTTGGTGGCGGCGATGGAACCGCCCAATCGGGAGATTTTTTTGCGAAAATACTATCTGTTGCAGTCCAGCCGTGAGATTGCCGCTGCATTGGGACTGAGTGTGGCCAATGTGAATACGCGGCTTTCCCGCGGTCGGGATCGGCTGCGTCAACAACTGCGCGAAGGAGGCGTTACCCATGCGTGAAAAGGACAATCTTATGAATTGGCTGAACCAGTTGCCCAGCGAAGAGGAACCGTTGACAGAGGCAGAAATGAAGCGGCTGACCCAGCAAGTTTTGCAGCGTACGGGTTGTAAAAAGCCTGCAAAACGTCGGGGACGCCTCCTGTATTCGTGGTCGGTGGGAGGCAAAGTGCTAGTCGGAGGTGTGGCCTGTGTGGCGCTGTTGGTAGGAATCAATGGGGTTAACCCTGTGTTGGCGGAGGGGCTGCCCATCTTAGGGGATGTGTTTGCCTATATCAATGGATTGCCCAAAGGGTATCTGCAAAGCGACCAACTGAGTGTATATGCGCAATCGGCGCAGGTCGGGGCAGAGTCCAACGCACCGCAGGACAGTGGTGCTGCTGCGGCGCCCGCCTTGCAGCGAGAGGGGGGCGACGAGCAGCCTTATAAACTTACCCTGACCCAGATCTACTGCGATGAGATGTACCTGCGTCTAGGATTGACGCTGACGGCCGAGGATGATGCGCTGGCTGGCTTTGACGGGGTGACGTTGGACCCACCGCTGCTTTGGGAGGACACAACGGCAGAAGAAGCCAACACATTGTATGGCGGGGTGACTTTGAACGGTGAAGCAATCGGCGGCGATCTGTTGCCCTACTTCCGCAAACAGGATGATACTACCTTTGTCTGCGAAATGGACTACAATTTGCAAAATTATACGGGAGATACCCAGAACGTGCAGGCCTCGCTGACCTTTTCCAATCTGGTAGGCGTTTGCGAGGGGAGCGAAGAAACAACGCCGCTGGAAGGAACCTACCACATCGACTTTACAGTTTCTGCGGATGAAACCCTTACCCGCGAAGGACAAATCGATGGCGGAGTGCAGAATGGGATCCGGTTGGAAAGTCTGGAGGCGACGCCCGGGGAAACGCGGATCCAATATACGGTGACTTCGATGTCGGACAAAACGGAGCTGTACCCGCAAATCTTTATGGAAGATGGGAGCAACTTGGAATGGGTCAAGGGAACGCCCGAAGAACAGACGGAAAGTGGAGAAACCTTCTGGACGTATTACTTCGATGCGGTACCGGAAGGAGCAAAAACGTTGACGGTACGCATACTGGATAAGAGCGCCGAAGAGGAAGCTGTTCTAGCCCAGTGGACCGTTACACTGTTCTAAAATAAAAAGCATCCCCGCGGGAACCGTCCGATTCCTGCGGGGGTGCTTTTTGTTATTTGGTTTTGGGGTGACCGTTTTCCACACTGCTGGTTCCTTGTTCCATCAGATAGGTGGCGGTCAGGTCGGCGATGTGCAGCTTGACTGCCAGCGGGTAGCTGTTGTAGGCGTCGCTGACGGCAAAACTGCCGCCCCGTACGGCGTCGTCAAAACCGCCCATATGCCAGCGTATGGCAACAGCCTCAGCGGTTTTCAGCCGCATAAAGTGCTCGATCAGATAAACACTTTTTTCCCCGTGACCATAGGGCAGTTGATCCGCTACTTGATAGTAGGGGACCTTCTCCCATTGTCCGGTGGTCTCGTTCTTGACGTTGCGGGTGCTGACCTTATAGAAATTGGCCTTGCACAGGTCGTGGAGCAAGGCACAAATCGCGTAACTCTCGGCGTTTTCTCCCTCGGTGAAGAAATGCTGCATCATGGCCTGATAGACGTTGATGCTATGCATTACCAGCCCATACTCGCAGGCACCGTGGAAGCGGGTAGACGCCGGCGCAGTGAAAAAGTCTGTGGTTTCCAGCCAATTCAGCAGCCGGTCGGCGCCGGGACGCGTGATGTTTTGGGTGTAGATCTCCACAAATTGGGCGTGGTAGTCTTCCATGGCTGCCTCACAGTT
>NZ_CALADU010000172.1 GCF_937890665.1 uncultured Subdoligranulum sp. | reverse complement strand
CGGCGCTGTCAGGATATGAGCGAAAAATTCCCCGGTGTGTTGGTGATCCACGGGGATGGCGCCGACAGTGAACTGCTCAGCGAAGAGCGCATTGCCGAGATGGATGCTTTTGTGGCGCTGACCGGCATGGACGAAACCAATATTATCTTGGCGATGTATGCCTCCCAGTTCAACTCCTGCAAAGTGGTGGCCAAGATCAATCGTCCCTCGTTTGCGGATCTGGCTGCCGCCAACAATCTGGTGGACAGTGTGGTTTCGACGGCAGCAGTCACCAGTGAAGCTATTGCTCGGTATGTTCGTGCTATGCAAAACAGCTTGGATTCCGATAACATCAAAACGCTGCATCGCTTAGTAGGGGGCCGCGTAGAAGCGCTGGAGTTCAACGTGGGGCATGGTGTGCCGTTTATTGGTACCCCCTTAAAGAATTTACAGCTGAAAGACGGGCTGCTCATCGTCGGCATTGTGCGGCGCAATGGGCAGACGGTGATCCCCTCCGGTGACGATGTGCTGTCCGAAGGGGACGATGTGGTGGTCGTTACCACCGATACGACGTTGCATGCGCTGCGGGATATTGTAAAGTGAGGCGCCGGGCATGAACTTTAAAATGGTAGGTTTTGTGTTAGGCCGCATCTTTTTGATCGAAGCGGTGCTGATGCTTTGCCCGACGGTCTGCTCCGCCCTGTATGGGGAATGGAATATCGTGCTGGCCTTTTTGTGGCCCATTCTCGGGTTGGGCAGTATTGGGGGCGTTGTTAAGCCACCGCAGCCCCCGCAATACCACGATTTACGCCCGGGACGGTTTGTTGATCGTGGCGTTGGTATGGGTATTGATGTCGGTATTTGGGGCGCTGCCCTTTGTTATTTCCGGCGAGATCCCGTCCTTTTTTGATGCCTTTTTCGAGATGGTTTCCGGCTTTACCACGACCGGTTCTACAATTTTGACCGATGTGGAGTCGATGAGCCGTGGCCTTTTGTTTTGGCGCAGTTTCTCCCACTGGATCGGCGGTATGGGCGTGTTGGTCTTTGCTATGGCCATTCTGCCTATGACAGATGGACGGGCTATGCACCTGATGCGTGCTGAGGTCCCGGGGCCTACGGTGGGTAAGATCTCCAGCAAACTGCGGGACAGTGCCAAAATTCTGTACGAGATTTATTTCGTGATGACAGTTGCAGAGGTGATCATCCTCTGCGTTGGCGGTATGCCGCTGTACGATGCACTGATTCATTCCTTTGGCACGACCGGTACAGGTGGTTTCAGCAACAAGGCACTCAGCGTAGGTGCGTACAATAATCCCTTCTTTGAAGTGGTTATCGGCATCTTTATGCTGCTCTTTTGTATCAATTTCAACCTGTACTATTTCATACTGCTGCGCCATTTCCGTGATGCCTTCCGCTCGGAAGAATTGCGGGTCTATCTGGGGATTGTGGCGTTCTCCACCATTACCATCACCATCAACATTGCCAGCTTGTACGATAATGTGGGGACGGCGTTGCGCACTGCTTTCTTTCAGGTGGCCTCAGTGGTCACAACCACCGGCTATGCCACGGCGGACTTCAATCTCTGGCCCAACTATTCCCGTACCGTGCTGGTGCTTCTGATTTTCGTTGGTGCCTGTGCGGGATCCACTGCTGGCGGATTGAAAGTTTCCCGCATCATTATCTTCTTTAAGGCAGCCCGGCAAGATCTGAATAAGATGCTGCACAGCCATGCTGTTACCACCGTCCGTTTTGAGGGAAAACCTCTGGATGAAAAGACGCTGCGCGGGGTCCATAACTACTTCAATATTTACATGTTGTTGTTCTCGGCTTCGGTTTTGCTGGTATCTCTGGATGGATTTGATTTGGTAGCTACCTTTACGGCGGTGGCTACCTGCTTCAACAATGTGGGGCCCGGTCTGGAACTGGTCGGACCGATGGGTTCTTTTGCGGATTTCTCCGATTCGGTAAAACTGCTGCTCTCCTTTGATATGTTGGCCGGCCGTTTGGAACTGTACCCCATGTTGGCGCTGTTTTCGCCGCGGCTTTGGCGCAAACGTGCCGCGAGTACCGTGCAATCCTATTGATTACAAAACCCTGTTTTCCGTCAAAGGAAAGCGGGGTTTTATTTTGTCCACACGGTGCATACCTTGTAGCAAATCATGCGGGGAGGGGAGCACCATCCGTTACAATCGCCGACAGGAAGAAGAACGCCAAAAAATTTTGGCGTGGGTGGTATTGGGACTGCTGCTGGCCGTGCTGACGGCGATGATCCATCTGTTGTACCATCGGGAATATGCAGAAACAGAAATTCCCAACGACTGCTTTGCGGCTGTTGCGGCAACGGGAGAAACTGCACTGCCCAAATTGGTGTGCCTAACCTTTGACGATGGCCCCAGCGTGAATACCCAGCCGCTATTGGATATTTTGGAGGAAGAAAAGGTCCCCGCCACCTTTTTTGTCTGTGCACAGGACATCAATCAGGCATATTTGCCGTTGGTGCGTACCATCGTGGAGCAGGGACATCAGGTGGCCATGCACAGCGCTACCCATCGCTATGCGACGATCTATCGCAGCAGCGATGCTTTTTGGCAGGATATCAAGCAACTGCGGCAGGCACTGGAGCCCTATCTGCTGCTGGAGGATGTGACATGGCTGCGGTTCCCCGGCGGCAGTACCAATACGGTAAGTTACCGTTACGGCGGCCGGGAAATCATGAAAACACTCAAGACGCAGACAGAGGAAAAAGGCTGGCATTGGATCGACTGGAATGTGTGCGGCGAAGATGCCACCGCCTCCCATCCAGATGCCCAGCAGATTTTGCGCAATATCCAAGAAGACGCGGAGGGCCTTTCTACCTGCGTCGTCCTGCTTCACGATACCAAGGCGACCGGACAGACCGTGAAAGCGCTGCCGGATATTATCCAGTGGTTCCGTGCACAGGGCTATACTTTTTGTACGGTGGAACAGCTCTCGGAATTGCAAAGCACAGGGGAATAGGGTATAATAACTGCGAAAGCAGGTGAAAGGAATGCACAGATCCGAAAGCAGAATTGTTGCCCTTTGCGGTGTGCTATGTGCGCTTTCGGTGGTGTGGATGCTGTTGGGCGCTGCATTGCAGATTGGCACCTATGCGGCGCCGATGTTGGCCAGCTTTTTGCTGATTCCCGTGTTGGAGGAATATGGCCCCCGATACGCGCTGCTGCTGTATGGGGCAACCTCCGTGCTGGGACTTCTGCTGGTTCCTGAAACAGAACTGGCACTGTTTTACGCGATGCTGATGGGCTATTATCCTGTGCTGCGCCGCGGATTATGCCGTATCCGTCCGGCAGCGCTGCGGTGGGGTCTTACTCTGTTGGTGTTCAACGGAGCGACCCTCTTGATTTATGGGCTTCTTTCTGCCTTGTTGGGGCCTGTGGTATGGCAAGAACTGACGGCAGACGGCCCTTTTGTGGCAGGACTGCTTTTGGCAATGGGAAATTTGTCCTTTATTATATGTGACCGTGCTGTGGGGGCTGTTACGCTCTATTACCGGCGGGTACTGCGCCGAAAACTCAAGCGTTTTTTGTAATAGATATGCGGGGGATACTCCCCACGAAAAACAGGAGGAAAAACTATGTGGTACAACGAAGCCGTCGTCTATCAGATCTATCCGCTGGGGTTGTGTGGTGCACCGCTGCAAAACGATGGAAACAGCGAACAAGCCCAGCAGCATCGACTGCTGCGGGTACTGGACTGGGTAGAGCATATCCAAAATCTTGGCGCGACCTGTGTGCTTTTCAACCCGTTGTTTGAAAGTGACGCGCACGGCTATGATACCCGCGATTATACCAAGGTGGATTGCCGTTTGGGCACCAACGAAGACCTGAAAACCGTGGTGGATGCGCTGCATCAGGCGGGGATCCGGGTACTGTTGGACGGCGTATTCAACCATGTGGGTCGTGGCTTTTGGGCCTTCCGGGATGTGCAAGAGAAAAAATGGGACAGCCCGTATAAGGACTGGTTCCATATCAGCTTTGACGGCAATACCAACTACAACGATGGTTTCTGGTATGAATCGTGGGAGGGCTGCAACGAACTGGTGAAGCTCAATTTGCAGAATCCGGCGGTCAAGCAGTATCTGTTTGAGGTGGTCCGCGGCTGGGTCAAGGACTACGACATCGACGGGGTGCGTCTGGATGTGGCCTATTGTCTGGATCTGGGCTTTTTGTCGGAGCTGCGGGCGCTGGCCGATCAGGTCAAGCCGGAGTTTGTGCTGGTAGGGGAAACACTCCATGGGGATTACAACCGATGGATGAACGACCACGCTTGCCATAGCGTGACCAACTACGAGTGCTATAAGGGCCTGTATTCCAGCTTTAATACCGGCAATATGCACGAGATCAGTTACAGCCTTAACCGGCAGTTCGGTGCAGAGCCATGGTGCCTCTACACGGGCAAGCATCTTTTGTCCTTTGTGGACAACCACGATGTGACCCGGGTGGCTACTATTTTGACCGACAAGGCTTGCCTGCAGCCGTTGTACGGTTTGCTGTTCGGCATGCCGGGGGTGCCGGCGGTCTATTACGGCAGTGAATGGGGCGTTGAGGGAGATAAGAAGAACGGCGACCCCACCTTGCGCCCGGCCATCGAAAAGCCCGAAGAAAATGAGCTGACCCACTGGATTTCCTTGCTGGCACAGGCTCGTACGGCCAGCCCGGCGCTCTGCAATGGCAGCTACCGCAACGTAATGGTACAGCCTAAACAACTGATCTTTGAGCGCCGCACTGAGGAAGAGCGGGTGTTGGTGGCCATCAACGCCGACAGTGCGCCTTATGTGGCCCACTTTGATGCGGGCTGTGGTATGGCGATGGACCTGATTACCGGGGAACCCCATGACTTTGGCGGAGGCAGTACTTTGCCGCCTTATAGCTGCGCTTTCTGGAAGATGGAGCGCTGAGCAGCGTCTTTTCTATAAACGATAAAAACCACCCTGCCGGATTATTTCCGGCAGGGTGGTTTTGGTTACTAAGGATTACAGGTTGGTATATCCCATCAGATAAGCGTCTACTACGGCGGCAGTGTCGCGTCCTTCCCGCAAGGCCCAAACCACCAAGCTTTGGCCGCGGCGCATATCACCGCAGGCAAAAACCTTGGGAATGTTGGTGGCATACTGGGTGTCGCAAACGGTGCCGCGAGGTGTCAAATCTACCCCAAAGGCATCGGCTACATAGGACTCGCATCCTACAAAGCCAGCGGCAATCAGTACCAGATCGCAGTCCACAGAGAATTCTTCTCCGGTTGGCACCATCTGACGGCGGCCATCCACAATCTGGCTTTCCAGTTTGGCAAGCAGAGCGCCACAGACCTGACCGGCATCGTTTTTGTAGAATTCCTTGACGGTAGTCTGGTACACGCGCGGATCGCTGCCAAACTTGGCAATGGCCTCTTGCTGGCCGTAGTCGGTTTTCAGCACCCGGGGCCATTCAGGCCAGTCGTTGCCGGGGGTACGCTCCGACGGCGGGCAGGGCATCATTTCCAACTGCAGGACGCTCTCGCAGCCTTGACGGATGGCGGTGCCCACACAGTCGTTGCCGGTGTCGCCGCCGCCGATGACCAACACTCGCTTGCCGGCGGCATTGATGGCTTTGCCATCGGTAAAGTGGGAATCCAGCAGACTGCGGGTAACACTGGTCAGGTAGTCCACCGCAAAGTAGATGCCATTGGCGTCCCGTCCCGGTGCATTGAGGTCACGGGCTTGTTTGGCACCGCAGCAAAGTATCACTGCGTCATACTGGGCTTTCAGATCTTCGGCGCTTACGTCGTTGCCAACGTCAGCCCCCAGCACAAACTCAATGCCTTCTTCCTGCAAGACCTTTACCCGGCGGTCAATGACCCACTTTTCCAACTTCATGTTGGGAATGCCGTACATCAGCAGGCCGCCTACGCGGTCCTCGCGCTCGTAAATCGTTACTTGGTGTCCGCGTTTGTTCAAAAGATCGGCCACCGAGAGACCTGCCGGGCCAGCGCCGACCACCGCTACCTTTTTGCCGGTGCGGGTCGGCGGGGGAACAGCATGGATGGCGCCGCTCTCGTAGCCGTATTCCACAATGGCGCGCTCGTTCTCCTTGACGGTGACCGGATCGCCGGTGGTCATGCCGCAGGTGCAGGCTGCTTCGCACAGGGCGGGGCAGACCCGGCTGGTGAATTCAGGATAGCGGTTGGTGGCGATCAGGCGGTGTACTGCCAAATCCCACTTGCCCTGATAAATCAGGTCGTTCCATTCGGGGATCAGGTTGTTCAGCGGGCAGCCGCTGTACATGCCGCCCAATAGCATGCCACTCTGGCAAAAGGGGACGCCGCAATCCATGCAGCGGGCGCCCTGTGCCTGCTGTTCCTCTGCCAACAACGGAAGGTGAAACTCTTTGAAATTTTGAATACGCTCTTCGGGCGGCAGTTCCAGACTGGTCTGCCGTTTGATCTCCATAAATCCTGTCGGTTTTCCCATTGTAGTCTGCCTCCCTTACTTGGCGTTTTTCATGGCGTAAAATGCTTCGATCTGGGCCTGCTCGCTGTCCTCGCCCTTTTCTTCCATCTGGGCAATCAGGCGCAGCATCTTGTCGTAGTCGTGGGGCAGGACTTTCTTGAACTTGGGCAGGTATTCGCCAAAGTTGTCAAGAATTTCCTTGCCGCGGGGCGAACCGGTCAGTTCTACGTGTTCACGGATCAAATCTTTCAGCAGAGAAACATCATACTTGTGCTCCACCGGCTCCAGACTGACCATGTCCTTGTTGACGCGCTGGTAGAAGTCCCAGTCCTCGTCCAGTACATAAGCAATGCCGCCGCTCATACCGGCTGCAAAGTTTTTGCCGGTCTTACCCAGCACCACTACGGTACCACCGGTCATATATTCACAGCCGTGGTCACCCACGCCCTCGACGACGGCTACGGCACCGGAGTTGCGCACGCAGAACCGTTCGCCGGCCACGCCGTTGATGAAGGCTTTGCCGCCGGTCGCACCGTAGAGCGCTACGTTGCCGATCACAATGTTTTCGCTCCGGTCAAAGGTGACCTCTTTGGGCGGATAGACGATCAATTTGCCGCCGCTCAACCCTTTGCCCATATAGTCGTTGGAGTCGCCGATCAGTTCCAGCGTCAGGCCTTTGGGCAGAAAAGCGCCGAAGCTCTGGCCGCCATAACCGCGGCAGATTACATGGAAGGTATCATCGGGCAGCGTATTGCCGAACTTGGCCGTGATTTCGCTGCCGAAGATGGTGCCGAAGGCACGGTCCGTGTTGCCTACATCCAGCGTAATGGTCATGGGTTTGGGTTCGGCCATGTCGAAGGATTTTTTGAACTTCTTCATCAAAACCCGCATGTCGGGGGTCTTTTCCAGAGCAAAATCATAGACCGCTTTGGGGTCGAAGTGCACACTGGTATCTTCCAGCAAGGGATTCTTGAGCAGTGCGCTCAGATCCATTTCACTGGCGCGGGACCCCTTGGGGGCGGCCTTTACCTTCAGCAGGTCGGTGCGGCCTACCAGTTCATCCACGGTGCGAACGCCCAGTTTGGCCATGTATTCC
>NZ_CALADU010000171.1 GCF_937890665.1 uncultured Subdoligranulum sp. | reverse complement strand
GGCCCATGACCTTCTCGGCATAGACGCTGCCCATGGTGCCGAAGGCGTTGAGCATATCGGGGCGGCACTCGGCATTGGCGCCGCAGTCCAGCAGCAGGAAATTCTGCTTGGCACCGGGCATGGGGGTGGCCAGCGCGGGCCGCTTGATGCCCTTGAGGGTGCGGACGATCAGGCTGGTGCCCACATGGAGCGCACCGGTGGAACCGGCGGAAACAAAGGCATCGCCCTCACCGTTTTTCAGCATGGTCAAGCCCTTGATCATGCTGGAATCGGTCTTGTGGCGGGCTGCCTTGACGGGATCGTCGTGCATGTCCACCACTTCGGAGCAGGGAATGATCTCGAAGGGGGTCAAATCGATCTTATTCTGGGCCGCGCAGTCCCGCAGGGCCTGCTCATCCCCCAGCAGCGCCAGCGTCATGCCGTCGCCAAATTCCGCCGCGGCCTGCGCCGCGCCTTGCAGCACACACAGCGGTGCGTTGTCACCGCCCATGGCATCGATGAGAATTTTCATTGTACGTCCTCCTGTACCCATGCTTGCATGGCCTTTTGCGCCGTCTCGGAAAGGGCGGCATAGCGTTCCCGCTTATCGCGGATGGCGTCGATGTCCGGCGTGCGGGGCAGAATGCCCATATTCGCGCCCATCGGCTGGAAATTCTTGTTGGGGGTGGTGATGTAGGAAAGCAGCGCCCCGCACATCGTCTGGGGCGGGGGCGGCGGCAGTTGGCGGCCCTGCAGCCGGGCCAGAATCTGCCGTGCGGCCAAAAGCCCGCTGGCCGCGCTCTCCATATAGCCTTCAAAGCCGGTGATCTGCCCGGCGAAAAAGACGTTGGGATGTTCTTTGAGATATTGCTGGGCCGTCAGCACCTGCGGGCTGTCCAAAAAGGTGTTGCGGTGCATGACACCGTAGCGGACAAACTCGGCGTGTTCCAGCCCCGGGATCATCGAAAAGACCCGCTTCTGTTCGCCCCACTTCAGGTTGGTCTGGAAGCCCACCAGATTGTAGAGCGTCCGGTCGGTGTTTTCGGCCCGGAGCTGGACGTTGGCCCAGGGACGGTGACCGGTGCGGGGATCCCGCAGCCCCACCGGGCGCAGGGGGCCGAACCGGATGGTGTCGGCGCCCCGGGCGGCCATGACCTCGATGGGCATGCAGCCTTCATACACCGTCAGGTCCCCGTCAAAATCGTGGAGGGGCGCCCGCTCGGCGGCGATGAGGGCCGCGTGGAAGGCCTCGTATTCTTCCTTATTAAAGGGACAGTTTAAGTAGTCGGCTTCGCCGCGGCCATAGCGGGAGGCGGCAAACACCTTGTCGTAGTCGAGGCTTTCCGCCGTGACGATGGGCGCCACCGCATCATAGAAACTGAGCCGGTGGTCGCCGGTCAACGCGGCGATGGCGTCGGCCAGTGCCCCCTCGGTCAGGGGACCCGAAGCCACCAGCACCGGGGCGCTCTCGTCCAGCGCGGTGACTTCCTCCCGGTGGATGGTGATGCCCGGATGACCTTCCACCTGAGCGGTGACGGCGGCCGAGAAAACATCCCGGTCCACAGCCAGCGCCCCGCCGGCGGCGACCCGGGCGGTCTCGGCGGCGGGCAGCAGATGACTGCCCATGGCGCGCATCTCCAGCTTGAGCAGGCCGGAGGCCGAGTCGGGCCGTTCGGCTTTCAGGGAGTTGGAGCAGATCAGCTCGGCAAAGCCCGCGCTCTTGTGGGCAGGGGAAAACTTACCGGGTTTTTGCTCGTACAGGTCCACCTGCACCCCGGCGTCGGCCAGCCAAAGCGCGGCTTCGCACCCGGCCAGACCGGCCCCAATGACGTTACAATGCATAGTTCCTCCACGGGAGATCGGCGGGGCCAGATACCCCGCGGGTTATTTCTTTTCCATCGGCTTGGTGAAGCCGCAGCCCTCTTTGGCACAGTAGAGCTGACCTTTTTTCTTGAAGAGGGTGTTGCCGCACTGGGGGCATTTTTCCGGTACCGGCTCGTCCCAAGTCATAAAGTTGCACTTGGGATAGTTGCTGCACCCGTAGTAGATGCGGCCCTTGGCGCTCTTGCGCACCAGCATATGGCCGCCGCACAGCGGGCAGATGCCACCGGTGTCCTTGACCAGCGGGTGGGCGTTGCGGCATTCCGGGAAGCCCGAACAAGCCACAAACTTGCCGTACCGTCCCGATTTGATGACCATGGGACGGCCGCACTTTTCGCAGATCTCGTCGGTGGGGATGTCCTCCACCTTGACCCGCTTGCCTTCCATATTTTTCTCGGCGTTTTCCAGACTCTTGGCAAAGCCCTGATAGAACTCGTCCACCGTCTGGACCCAGTCAGCCTCTCCGGCTTCCACCACGTCCAGCTTTTTCTCCATGTCGGCGCTGAACTTCACGTCCACAATGGCGGGAAACTGCTCCATCATGACCTGATTCACCGCCTGTCCCAGCGGCGTGGTCTTGAGCTTTTTCTGGTCCTTCTCCACATAGCCGCGGTCCACGATGGTGGTGATGATCGGCGCATAGGTGGAAGGACGGCCAATGCCGTTTTCTTCCAGCGCGTGGATCAGGGTAGCTTCGGTGTAGAGCGGCGGCGGCTGGGTGAACTTCTGGTCCGCCGTCAGGGATTTGAGCTGCAAGACCTGTCCCTGTTCCAGTTCGGGCAGGGCGGTCTCTTTCTTCTGTTTGTCGTCGGTGGATTCTTCGTACAGGGCGGTGAAGCCGTCAAAGGCTACCCGGAATCCCGAGGCGCGGAAGAGATAGTCCCCCGCTGTGATGGTCACCGAAACGGTGTCCTGCACGCAGTCCGCCATCTGGCTGGCCATAAAGCGGCTCCAGATCAGCCGGTAGAGCTTGGCGGTGTCGCCGCTGATGCTCTGTTCCACCTCGTCGGGGGTCAGTTCCGGCATGGAGGGGCGGATGGCTTCGTGGGCGTCCTGCGCCGCGGTGGCGGAGCGGGATTTCCATTTGCGCTGGGTCTTGCAGACGTAGTTGTCCCCCCAGCGGCCCGCGATAAACTCCTTGGCGGCGGCGGCAGCCTCGGCGGCGATGCGCAGACTGTCGGTACGCATATAGGTGATCAGACCCACTGTGCCGTGACCGGCGATGTCCACGCCTTCGTACAGCGTCTGGGCGGCCCGCATGGTACGGGTGGCCGAGAAGCCATAGGCCCGGCTGGCGTCCTGCTGGAGTGTAGAGGTGATAAAGGGCGGCGCAGGCTGACGGCGGCGCTTGCCTTTTTCCAGCTTGGTGATGACGTAGTTCTTGCCATCCAGTGCCGCCACGATGGTGTCGGCCTGCTCTTTGTTGGTGACGGTGAGCTTTTTGCCGTCGGCACCGGCGGTAAGCCGGGCCACAAACTGGCTGCGGCTGCCCTGCGGATGCAGGGTGGCATCGATGTTCCAGTATTCGTCGGGCTTGAAGTTTTCGATCTCGATCTCCCGGTCTCGAATCAGCCGTACGGCCACGCTCTGCACCCGGCCGGCGGACAGGCCCCGGCGCACCTTGCGCCACAAAAAGGGGCTGAGCTTGTAACCCACCAGACGGTCCAGTTCCCGCCGGGCCTGCTGGGCGTTGAACAGGTCCATATTGATGGCCCGGGGATGAGCCATGCCCTCCTGTACGCCTTTCTTGGTGATCTCGTCAAAGGTCACCCGGTTGGGCGCCGACGGGTCCAGTCCCAGAATGTTCGCCAAATGCCAGCTGATGGCTTCCCCTTCCCGGTCCGGGTCGGTAGCCAGCAGCACGCCGTCCGCCTTTTTGGCTTCGGCTTTCAGTTCCTTGACCAACTTCTGCTTGCCTTTGATGGTGATATATTTGGGGGCGTAACCGTTATCGATGTCGATGCCCAGCTGGCTGGCCGGGAGATCACGCACGTGTCCCATACTGGCGGTGACTTTATAGTTTCGTCCCAAATACTTGCCAATGGTCTTGGCCTTGGCTGGGGACTCCACAATGACCAGTTTTGCCATAGTCTCCTCCTGATTTCCTTCTTATAAAGCAATGTACCGACGCCCCGGCAGCGCCGCGGCGCCGCCGTAGAGTTCCAGCTCGGTACAGGCCGCCAGCACCCGCCCGGTGGGCAGGCCGGTGGCCGCGCACAGTGCATCGATGCCCTGTGCCGTGGGACCCAGTTTGGCGTAGACGGCCTGCGCGTCGGCGCTGACCGTCTGGGGCGAAAACCGGGCCGGTTCTTCGCTAGGCGGCTGCGGGTCAGCCCCCAGCCGTTCCAGAATGTCCGACACACCGCAGAGTGCGTCGGCCCGATGGGTACGCAGCAATTCGTTGGTGCCCTGACTTAAGGCGCTGTAAATGCTGCCCGGCACCGCCAGCACCGGACGGCCATACCGCTCGGCGTGGCCCACGGTGTTCAGCGTACCGCTGCGCAGCCGGGCTTCGGCCACGCAGAGAACTTCGGCCTGCCCGGCGATCAGCCGGTTGCGGGCCAAAAAGGTCGCTTTTGTTTTGCCCTCATAGTGGGGCGGATATTCACTGCAAATGGCGCCGCCGGCTTCCTCGATCTGACGGCGCAGCGGCCCATTGGCCGCCGGGTACGTTCTGTCGATGGCCGTGCCGAGGAAGGCGATGGTAGGTGCGCCTGCCGCCACCGCCGCCCGGTGGCCTTCGCTGTCCAGTCCATCGGCCAGACCGCTGACCACCGTCACCCCCTGTTTGGCTGCCGCCAAAGACAGGTCGTAGGCAGCCTGCTGCCCGTAGGCACTGGGACGCCGGGTCCCCACCATGCCCAGATACCGCCCGCCTTGCAGGCAGGTCTTATCGCCGGTCACATACAGCACCAGCGGCAGATCGGGCAGCTCTTTCAGCCGGGCCGGATAGGCCGGGTCGTCGGGGGTCAGAATCTCCACCCCGGTAAGCAGGCAGTGGTCCAGCCGCTCTTCATAGTCAAAAGGGGTGGTGTCCCTTAGCTGCTCTTCTGCGGTCTTGCTTAAGCAAAAAGGCGGCGCTGCCGCGTCGGCCCGCATCGATTCATACAATTCTTCGGGGTCGGGCCAAAGGTCCAACAGCTCCCGGGCGTATTGGCAGGCAGAACCTACCGCATCGGCCAGCCACAGCCAAGCAAGGGTCTTGTCCATTTTTTATACCCCGCGGAAATGCCACAGCAGCACGCTGCCCGCCACACCGGCGTTCAGGCTTTCCACCCGATCGGTCATGGGGATGCGCACCGCCGCATCGCAGGCGGCCACAGTTTCGTCCCGCAGGCCTTGTCCCTCGCTGCCGATGACCACACAGACCCCATCGGGGAAATCCCGTCCCGCTTCATCCAGCGGGCGGGAATGGTAGAGCGCCGCCGCCAGACAGGTCACGCCCCGTTCCCGCAGGGTATGCAGGGTGTGGGGCAGGTCGGCGGCATGCAGTACCGGCAGACGCCCGGCTGCCCCCATGGAAGAACGCAGTGTTTTGGGCGAGAACGGTGCGGCGCACCCGGGCCCCAGCAGCACGGCATCAAACCCAAAAGCCGCGGCGCTGCGCAGCAAAGTTCCCACGTTGCCGGGGTCCTGTACCCCTTCCAAGGCCAGAATCCGCCGAGCGCTGGCCAGCAGGCTCGGGTCCGGCTGGGGTGTTTCAAACAGAACGAACACCCCTTGGCTGGACTTGGTCCCGGCCAGCTTTTCCGCCACGTGCGGGGCCACCAGTACCGGGTGCAGCGCTGCCAGTTCCGGCGTTTTTTGCAGGGCGGCTTCGGTAGCGTAGGCCGTACGAGCTTTGCAGCTTTTTGCCAGTTCCAGACAGAGTTTGGGCCCCTCGGCAAAGAAGAGTCCGTCGGCAGCACGCTGCTTTTCGGAATCGCGCAGCGCACATGCGTATTTGATTTTAGGATTTTCCCGACTGGAAATCAAGTCAGTTTGCATAAAATTTACCGTTTTTGTTTTAGTAGAGGGTTGCCCGGGCCAACGCATATTTACTGATGCTCAGCGGTGTGCCCGGAATACTGCTGAGCATCCGGCCCAGCCATGCAGGCAGCGGCTGGTCGTATTTGACCTCCAAGATGGTCATGGGATTCAGCACCCCCACCATGGGGACGTCGTCCGCAAAAAGCGACGCACTTTTGGCGGCGCGCACATGGCTGTCCAGCGTGATGCGGGCCCGCCCCACCGGGAACACCCAAGCGGTGCGCTCATAGTCGATGAGGGCAGCCGGATGGCGGTTCTCGCCTTGATAGAGGGCATACGCCGCACAAGCCGCCGGGCCTTCCCCCAGCAGCGGGTTGGGGTCCCCGTCGACCAGCGCCTGCGCCGTTTCCCGGGTCAGCACGGCGCTCTGTTTATGGGAGGTCTTGGCTCGTTTTGCCTTGATCTCCAGCTTGATGTGGGATGCCTGCAGATCATACAGACGCAAACGCAGTTTTTTGCGCTCGCTTACCCCCAGCAACTTATCTTTATAGTCGCCATCCTCCGGGGTGTCAAAGTAAAGGCTGCGGATGTAATAGGCCCCGTTCGCCGAATACCGGTCCCGCTGCAGCACGCCGTCCAACAGGTTTTGCAGTGCAGCGGCCTGTGCCGGGGCCAGCAGATACTTTTCCTCGTAGCGGCGGACCTGTAACTCGGCGGCCATTACAGCGTTTCTCCGCTGTAGCTGACCAGATTCAGGCTGCGGATCTTATCCGCCCCCACAGCGTCCCGCACGCTCTGGCTCAACGCCCCGGCGTTCTGCTTGCGGGTGAAGGAAACCTCATAGGTAAACTCTTCGCTGTCTGCCATCTGGTTGCGCACCCGCAGCTTGTAGGCGCGGGTATTTTTCTTGAGCACCTCACAGAGGGTCTTTTCCTCCACCGTGCCGGTGCCGGCCCGCAACACCAACAGGTAGGTCGTGGTGTCATACAAATCAAAGTTGGCCACGCAAACCACCACCGTCAACACGATGCTGCCCAGCAAACCGATGAGGTACATCTCGCTGCCGCAGGTCAGGCCGATGGCAATGGACCAGAACAAAAACGCGATGTCCCGCGGTTCCTTGACGGCGGTGCGGAAACGGATGATGGACAAGCTACCGACCATACCGAGGCTAAGCGCCAGATTGGAACCGATGGCCTGCATGACCAGCGTGGTGATGATGGCTACCAACAGCAGCGTGAGGTTGAAGTCTTTGGAGTAGACGGTACCGCGGTAGGTTTTGCGGTACACGAAGTACAACAGCATGCCCAGCACCACCGCCATGGCCAGCGACAGGCAGACCTGCGTGATCGAAATGCTGGTGTTGCTTTCCAGCAGGTATTCCAGAATTTGACGTTTACTCATCGTTGGATCATCCTTTTCTTGTTGGTTTTCGTTAGGTTAGCGTTCGGCTTCTTGCAAATGGGTATCCAAATAGGATAACAAGTATCCTGCTCGTTCTTCCAAATAAGCGCAAAGCGTTTGGCACTCTGCCTCCCATTCTTCCATTGTCAAATTGCTTGCCTCCGATTCCGTATCGGTCAGCCAGTCGGCTAGTGGTGCCAACCATGTGGTTTCCACCTTCTGGCGTGCCAAATTACGTTCCATCTCAGGGTAGAGCTGTGCACACCACGCTTGAAATGCCGGTAAAATTTGTTCCGGCGCATAGGTCGTGGTCATTGCCTGCCGAAACTTTTCTGCAAACAGCGTTCGGAACTCTTCCGTTTTCCACAACCGTTTCAGCAAAACGTGCTGCAAATTTCCTTCTGCTGGTTTTTCTTCCAACAGGGAAGCCAAGGAATCCTTTTCCGGTCCTTGTCTCATAACCATATCAAAGTCATTCAGTAAAAGACGCCATTTTCCATCACTATACCGCTCTGAGTTTCCCTCCGTAGCACGCCAAAGAATCGTATTGGCTAAAGTAGAAAATCCATCCCAGTTATTAGCATATAGACTAGCAATCAAACAGTCAATGAATTCATCCAAATCAAAATTTTGTTCTGCCCATGTCCATACATCTGCATCATCCAAAGAAAGAAGCTCTTGGTTCAGATCCGCAATAATTTGAGCGTCATAATGGTATAACTCAACAGAATCACGATCCACATCGTATTGCCGTGCAATAAAGGATTCATTTTTTCTTTCTCTTGCGCAATATATTCCCCAATATTCATCTTCCAGATACAAAACGACCGGTACATTATATTGCGTTCCCAGTCCTTCCTCATACAGGTAGTTGTTCCAAAAGCCATCCAAATAGACGCCTTGCCATATACCATTGCCTGGGCCTTTGAGAGAGAAATCTTCCAACGATGTGGTATTTTTTCCTCCCTCCAGTAAATTTGTTGTCGTTCCCTCCGCCAAATCCACAGAAAGATTTTTCATCTGATAAAAAACTCGCGAACTTTCTCCCGACACCGAGATTTCAGCTTCCTTTGCATCGCTACTTTCCTTTTCTGCGCCTACCGTTTGTACACGAGCTTGTATCTTTTCTTCCGACATAAAATTGGCGTTACTTCCGGGCAAGCCTACCTTTCCTAATGTATAGTAAGTAAAGCCCGGCGCATAAATGCCTGTCTGTCCAAACAATTCTTCCGGATCCGCGGTGACACTGACTACCGGCAATGTGTGTTGCTGCACATCGATCCAGTACGTAGAAGATGTTACTTGATCTGACCACTGACCATCTTTATAAAGACGTACTGTAATGGTAGTTGATTTGTCCACAGGCTCCGGTGCGTATTCGTAAGCATAGGACTTCAGGAATTTGTAGTTTCCGCCTCCCAACCTATTGGCAATAGATACGTACTCATTTGGTTCTCCCGCCCGGCTGGTCACCGAAATGGCGCCGGTGTACAGTTTGCCGTTGTCCTCGGGATCACTGCCGTCGGTGGTATAGAAAATCAGCGCATCCGGGTCATCCGCCGTC
>NZ_CALADU010000170.1 GCF_937890665.1 uncultured Subdoligranulum sp. | reverse complement strand
AATACCACCCTGCCGGTGGTGGGCATCCCCATGAAGGGCGGCGCGCTGGACGGTCTGGACGCCCTGCTGGCTACCGTACAGATGCCCAGCGGATTCCCGGTGGCCACCGTCGCCTTGAATGGCGCCAAGAACGCCGCTTATCTGGCAGTAGCCATCCTTGCTGTGGCTGATGAGGAGCTGGCCGCCAAGCTGGAGCAGTTCCGCACCGACACCGCCGCGGCCATCGCCAAGAAGGATGCCGCCATCGCCGCTGAGGCTGCTGCGCTGTAAACAAAATCTTGCACACCGACACAAAACGGGGTACAATGGAATTGCGATTGTGCACTCGTTTTTATACATTACATAAAAGGGAGCGTTTATCATGAAATACGAAGTTAAAGAGCAGATGTACGAAGGCAAGGCTAAGCAGGTTTTCGCGACCAGCGACCCTAACATCGTGATGGTCCACTACAAAGACGATGCCACCGCCGGTGACGGTGAGAAGAAGGGCACCATCCGCGATAAGGGCATCGTTAACAACAAGCTGTCCAACGCCCTGATGCAGAAGCTGGAAAAAGAGGGCGTTCCCACCCACTATGTGAAAGAGATCAACGACCGCGATACCTTCGTGAAGAAGGTTGAGATCGTGCCTCTCGAGGTCATCATCCGCAACGTAGCTGCCGGCCATTTCAGCCTGCGCATGGGTGTCCCCGAAGGTACTCCTTTCAAGACCCCCATCCTCGAGTTCAGCTACAAGAACGACGATCTGCATGACCCGTTCATCAACCACTACTACGCTCTGGCGCTGGATCTGGCCACGCAGGAAGAAATCGACACCATCACCAAGTACGCCTTCAAAGTCAACGAAGTGCTGAAGAAGATCCTGCTGGACGCCAACATTCGCTTGATCGACTTCAAGCTGGAGTTTGGCCGCCTGCCCGACGGCACTATCATCCTGGCCGACGAGATCAGCCCCGACACCTGCCGTTTCTGGGATGCCACCACCGGCGCCCATCTGGACAAGGATCTGTTCCGCCGGGATATGGGCGGTGAGGCCGACGCCTATCAGGAAGTCATGAAGCGCCTGCTGGGTTGATTTGAGAAAACGGAGCAGAAAGCGGAATGAGTGAACTTTCCCAATACACCGAATCGCTGCACGAAGAATGCGGCGTCTTCGGCATTTATGACAAAACCGGCGAGACCGATATGGTCAGTGCCGTATACAGCGCGTTGTACGCCTTGCAGCATCGTGGTCAGGAGAGCTGCGGCATCGCCTTGAACGTGGACGGCGTTCTGTCCGGCCATCGGGATCTGGGCCTTGTCAGCGAAGTCTTTACCAAGCGGGTGCTGGAAGAGCTGCCCCACGACGCCAAAATGGCCACCGGCCATGTGCGTTATGCCACCGCCGGCCAGCGGAGTCGTTCTAATGCCCAGCCCATGGTTTTGCATCACTGCAAGGGTGCCATGGCGGTATGCCATAACGGCAATCTGGTCAACGCCCCCAAACTGCGCCGCAAGCTGGAAATGAGCGGTTCCATCTTCCATGGCACGTCCGATACCGAGGTCATCGCCTATCTGCTGACCCAAAACCGTCTGCTGACCCCCAACATCGAGATGGCGGTTAGCCGCACCATGGACGAAATCGAGGGCGCTTACAGTCTGGTCATCATGACCCACACCAAGTTGATCGCCGCCCGGGATCCTCACGGATTCCGTCCGCTGTGCATCGGCGAGTTGACCAACGGCAGCGGCTACGCTTTCGCCAGCGAGTCCTGCGCGTTGGACGCGGTGGGCGCGAAGTTTGTGCGGGATGTACGTCCCGGTGAGATTGTCATCGCTGACCACGACGGCCTGCGATGCATCGATACCCACTGCGGCACTGCCCCCCACACCATGTGTGTGTTCGAGTACATCTATTTTGCCCGTCCCGACTCTGTGCTGGAAGGCACCTGTGTGCATGAAGCCCGCCTGCAAGCCGGCCGTTTTCTCGCGCAGGAACATCCCGTAGAAGCGGATGTGGTCATCGGCGCACCGGACTCTGGTCTGGATGCGGCATTGGGGTATGCGCAGGAGAGCGGTATCCCCTACGGCATCGGCTTCGTCAAGAACAAGTATGTAGGCCGCACCTTCATTCAGGGCAACCAGAAGCAGCGCGAAAACAGCGTGCGCATTAAGCTCAACGCCATCGAGTCCACCGTAAAGGGTAAGCGCGTTGTGCTGGTGGATGACTCCATCGTGCGCGGCACCACCAGTGCCCGCACCATTCGGCTGCTGCGGGAGGCCGGCGCCAAAGAAGTCCATTACCGCATCAGCGCCCCTCCCTTTGCCCATCCCTGCTATTTCGGCACCGATATTCCGGATGAAAAGCAGTTGATTGCCACCGGCCATACGGTGGAAGAGATCAACCGTCTGGTTGGTTCCGATACGTTGGGCTATCTGAGCATCGAGCATGTCCAGCAGTTGGCCATCCACAGCCGTTGTGGTTTCTGCACCGGCTGCTTCACCGGCCATTACCCCGTAGACCCGCCGGCGGAAACGATGGACATTGTCTACGACAAACCGCTGAGCACTTCCAACCCGAACAAAAAACTGTGACCGGCCCCACGGCCCCTGCGCCGTGACCGTGTCTTGGCAACAATACCCGATAGGAGTAACCGACATGGAAAAAAGCTATTCTGCCAGCTACGCCGCTGCCGGCGTGGACATTACAGCCGGCTACCGCTCCGTCGAACTGATGAAGCAGTATGTAGCCCGCACGATGACCGAAAATTGCATCGGCGGTCTGGGCGGTTTCGGCGGTCTGTTTGAGCTGGACTGCTCCGGTATGGAGCATCCGGTCCTGATCTCCGGCACCGACGGCGTCGGCACCAAACTGCGCGTGGCCCAGTACATGAACAAGCACGATACCATCGGCATTGACTGTGTGGCTATGTGCGTTAACGACGTAATCTGCGCCGGCGCCAAGCCGCTGGTCTTCCTTGACTACATTGCTTGCGGCAAGAACATTCCCGAGAAGATCGCCGAGATCGTCAAGGGCGTGGCAGAAGGCTGCGTACAGGCCGGCTGCTCTTTGGTAGGCGGCGAGACCGCAGAACACCCCGGTATGATGCCCGAAGAAGAATACGATCTGGCCGGTTTTACCGTGGGCGTTGTGGACAAGAGCAAAATTCTGGACAACTCCACCATGCAGCCCGGCGACGTGATCCTCGCTTTGCCTTCCACCGGCGTACATTCCAACGGCTTCTCGCTGGTGCGCAAGATTTTTGACATCGACCATCACCCCGAAGTGCTGGATAAGACGTTTGACGGCATGGACAAGACCCTTGGGGAAGCCTTGCTGGCTCCCACCAAGATCTATGTCAAGCCTGTACTGGCCTTGATGGAGCAGGTCACCGTGAAGGGCGTGTCCCACATCACTGGCGGCGGCTTCTATGAAAACATTCCCCGCAGCTTGAAGAAGGGCTGCGCCGCTCACATCGCCAAGGCGGACGTCCGTACGCCGGCGCTCTTCGACGTACTGGCCAAGGAAGGCAACGTGCCGGAGCGCGACATGTTCAACACGTTTAACATGGGTGTTGGCATGACCATCGTAGTGGCTGCCGAGGATGCCGACAAGGCCCTTGAAATTCTGCACGCCCACGGTGAGGAAGGCGCCTATCGTCTGGGCACCATCGTGGAAGGCGACGGGGTGGAACTGGTATGAAGCGTGTAGCTGTACTGGTTTCCGGCGGCGGCACCAATCTGCAGGCGCTGCTGGAAAGCGAAGCCCGCGGTGAAAACCCCAACGGAAAAATCGTGTTGGTGGTTGCCAGCAAGCCCGGCGTCTATGCGCTGGAACGCGCCGCCAATTTTGGCGTAGAAGGCACCGTAGTCGCCCGCAAAAACTATGCGGACAGTGAAGCCTTTGACGCTGCCTTGCTGGATACGCTGCAGCAACACAACATCGACGTGGTTGTGCTGGCGGGATTTCTCTCGGTACTGGGGTCCCGTGTCATCGAGGCATACCGCAACCGGATCCTGAATGTACATCCCAGCCTGATTCCCAGCTTCTGCGGCCCCGGCTTTTACGGGCTGCGTGTCCATGAGGCGGCGCTGGCCCGCGGCGTAAAGGTGACCGGTGCCACGGTGCATCTGGTCAACGAAGAGTGCGACGGCGGTCCCATCCTGCTGCAAAAGGCAGTGGCCGTTCAGCCCGGCGATACCCCGGAGGTGCTGCAAAAGCGCGTGATGGTGGAAGCCGAATGGAAGCTGCTGCCCAAGGCTTTGGCGATGGTTTGCAACGACGACGTGTAAGCAATGAAAAAGA
>NZ_CALADU010000169.1 GCF_937890665.1 uncultured Subdoligranulum sp. | reverse complement strand
CTTTGCAAAGAAGGAACCGAAGAAACTCCAACCTTATACCCCGGGAATGGGCAGCAACCGCAAGGCAACTGCCCCGGGGTTACAAGGCGGCTGCGCGTTTGCGGCGGGCAGCCGGCAAAAAGTCGCAAAAAACGGTTCGTGCACTGTTGACATTGGATGTACTGTGTGGTACGATGTATCTAAAGGAGGCACAGTACATGAATCTGGACGATTGGAAATCACAAATCAAGCGTGGAACACTGGAGTTCTGCATTCTGCTCATGATTCGGCAGAAACCGGTCTACGGGTATGAAATCATCCAGACGCTGGAGCATTACCCGATTCTGGCGGCGAAGGAAAACACCATCTATCCGCTGCTGCGCCGCTTGTTGAAAGAAGAATACATCTCCTCCTATTGGCAAGAAAGCGCGGAAGGACTGCCGCCGCGGAAGTACTATTCCATCACCGACAAAGGGCAGGACTATCTGGCGGCCATGTCGACCGAATGGGAGCATCTGCTGGACGCCATCAATCAGGTGAAAGGAGAATAAACGTATGGAAAAAGCATTGGAAGCCTATCTCGGAAAGGTGGAAAAACACCTCAGACCGTTGTCTGCACCGGAGCGGGCGGACATCGTCAAGGAGATCCAAAGCGAGATGGAGGAACTGCTGGCGGAGGGAAAAACCGCCGAAGATGTGACGGCACGGCTGGGCAAGCCCGACGAACTGGCCAAAGCCTACCTGAGCGATCTGATCACGAAAAATCCTTCTTTCAGTTGGAAAAGAGTGCTGGCTCTGTGCGCCTATTACAGTGTGGCCGGCCTGTCCGGTCTGTTTGTGATCCCGGTCCTGCTCGTCTGCGCCCCCTCCTTTATGCTCTGCGGCATCGCTGCGCCGGTGCTGGGGGCCGTTAAAATGGTGGACACCCTGCTGCATCTCGGCATTCCCGGCGTGCAGTACATCGGCATCGCGGGGGTTGGCAACCCGGTGCTCGTCTTTGCCCTTTGCATCGTGTTCGGGGCGGTGCTTTTTCTGGCCGGGTACGCCTGCTGGCGGCTGCTGGTCGGCTATGTAAAAGGGGTAAGCCGCGTCGGAACCGGCTTGTCCCAGTAAAAGGATATACAAAAAACCGGCACAGCCTTGGCTGTGCCGGTTTTGGTATTGGTTACTTTACCATGGAGATTACCGTCCGCGCCGGTGGGAAACAAAGAGGGCACAGCTCATGATCAGGAAGAAGATGGCGACGGCCGCCACGATGAGCAGGACCAGCTCAAAGATTTTCACATTGAAATGGTTCTGCAAGGTTTCGGTGGCGTCGGAGAGCACCGCGCTGGTGCTGCTGGTGGTGCCGCTCACCGTCTGATCGCCGGCCGCCAATGCCGCCGAGGCAGCTTCGCTGTCCCCCAAGGCGTTCAGGGCGTCGGCCAGTGCCTGACTGCCCATGGCCACCAACCGGTCGTTGGTTTCGCTCTTGACCTTCTCGCCGTCCACTGCGTTGGACAGATACTCGGTCAGCAGGTCGGTGGCACCCCGCAGCGCCGGGGCGTAGCTTTCGTCCACCGTCCAGATGCTGCCCGTCCACATACCGTTCATGTACAACAGCAACTGCATGCCGGAATCCGCCAGCATGGACTCGTAGACCGTATCCCCAAAAGCGTCGGATTTGGTATCCACCGTGCCAAAACTCAGCGAAATAAACTGGTAGGCCCGGTCATAGTCGGTCAGGTCGGTGTAGTAGCTGCGCAGCGCGTCGGCAATGTTGGAGTCCTTGGTCAGCTGGGACCCCACCACCACCGAATCCAGATCCGCCCGCAGGTCCTGATCCCCGAACTTGCTGGTGGACCCGTCGTCGTCGATGGCAAAGGTGTCCCGCATCAGGTCGGCGTAGCCCGCCGCGTCGGACGCCTGCCCGGCATAGGCCTGCGCCAACTGCATGCAGTCGCCGCCCCAACTGCCCGTGATGGGCAGCCCGTTGTAGACCAGATTCATCGACGCCAACAGATGGCCGAAGTCGATTTGTTGGCCGTTGGGCAGCGTTACGGTGTTCATACCCTGCAGCGCCGACAGGTCGGCGTCATGCTCTTCCACATAGCTGTCAAACTCGGTGTCCCGGGCGCCGGCGGTCAACTGCCACATCGCCGTGTTGTAGTCCCCGGTGCGGGTGTAGGACAGCGTCAGCAAAATGGGGTCGTCCTCGCTGTCCGCTGCGTAGTCGGTGGCCAACTGCTGCAGCCGGTCCAACCGGTCCAGCGTTTCGTCATATTCCTCTGCCGCGGCACGCGGTGCGGCCCAGAAAAAAATGGCCGACACAAGCCCCAGCAGCAACAGCAGCCGGGGCAGACGGGTCGTGATGGAATTCGTGATCAAGCACCTCCAAGTGGGATGTTTCTAATTTGTAACTTTTATAGTATACCACAGCCGAACGTAGTTTGTCACGAATTTTTTGTGAAATCTCGACCCCCGGCAGCCCCTTTACTTCACGGTCCCCTTTGCCGTATAATGGGCCTAATAACCAAACGGAGGATGAATCCCTATGACGACCCGGAAAAAGGCCCACGGCTGGCTGTGGGTGGTTTTGCTCTTCGCGGTGTGCGCCGTGGTCTACGGTATGCTGAGCAGCTACCCCCGCCAACTGGCCGTTTACAGCGACGAGGTGCGGTATCTGGACATCGCCCGCAGCCTGTGGCAGGGCCGGGGACTGCGGGTGCGCAACATGCCCAGCGATTACCAAAAGATCCTGTACCCCCTGTGCATCCTGCCGGCGCTGGCCCTAAAAACCACCGCCGCCCAGATCACCGCCATCGGTTGGCTCAACGCCCTGTGGGCGTCCAGCGCGGTGTTTCCCGCCTACGCCCTCTGCCGGGCTACCGGCCAGTCCCGCCGCCGCACCGCCTTTCTGGTGGGCATCACGGCGGTGCTGCCCACCCTGTCCGCCTGCGTGACCTTTATGAGCGAGACGGTGTTTTTGCCCCTCTCGCTGTGGCAGGTCTACTTTTTGTGGCGGGCTATGGCCGCCCCGTCCCCCAAGGCCCAGACCGGCTGGTGCGCCGTGGCGGGGGTGTGGTGCTACCTGCTCTATCTTAATAAGGAAGTCGCCCTCTATTATCTGCTGGCGTGGGTGGCGCTGCGGCTCTGGGTCGTCGTCCACGACCCCCGCCGCTGGCAGCGGGAACTGGTTTCCACCGCCGCCCTGCTGGGGGGCTTCGTCCTCTGCTTTTTGCTGTTCAAGGCCACCCTTTTTGCGGGGTTGGGCAACTCCTACAACCAGACCGGCTGGATCACCCCCGAACAGTGGGCCTTCCTGCCCTTTGCCCTGACCTGCGACACCCTCTTCACGGTGCTGGCCTTCGGGGTGTTCCCCGTGCTGGTGCCCCTCTGCGCGCTGCGTCGCCCCCGCCCCGGCACCGACCCCCGCCGCACCCAACTGCCCCTGCTGCTTCTGCTGGCGCTGGGTCTGGGGGTGGGCGTGGTGGCGTGGAGCATCACCGTGCGGGAGAATCTGGGCTCGGCTTCCCCCCGGCAGCATATGCGGTATCTGGAACCGCTGCTCATCCCGCTGCTCCTTGTCACGCTGGACGCGCTGGACGGCGCCCTGACCCCCCTGCGCCGCCGCCTGCTGGCGGGGCTGACCGCCCTGTGGGCGGTGGGGTTTGTGGTGCTCTGCCGGGACATCGGCCCCGGCGCGGGGGACAACACCTTCCTGCAATGGTTTGATTTTGTGGCCGACCGGCTGGACCGGCTGCCGGGGTTGTCCTTTGACGGCTGGCTGCTGGTTTGGCGGTGCGCCATCGCGGTGGGCGCCGCCCTGCTGGGGGTGCTGTTGGTGCGCCGCAAGGCCCGGCGGCCCTTGGCCGCGGCGGCGCTGGTCCTCTGCGTGCTCTGCTACGCCGGGGAATGGCGGATCAACCGCTGGACCTACGGCGTGGACGCCGAAGCCGCACAGGCCGCCAGCACCCTGAACGATACCCTGAAAACGCTGGACGGCACCGTGCTGTTTGTGGCCGACGGGGTGCGCCAGCGGGACAGCCAGCTCATCGAGACCTATCTGGACCGGGATTTTTACCTCTGCGAATATGAGACCTTGCAGGCCGGCGGATTTTTGGACGACGGGGTGCTGGACCTGACCACCGAGGCCCCCGGCCCCGAGTACCCCGGCTGCCCCTACACCGACCTGACCGGCGCCGACTGGATCTTGGTCACCGACACGGTGCCCTTGGACACCACCGGGCTGGAACCCTCCGGCATTGCCTGCCCGGCAGGGTATACCCTGTGGCACAACCCCGACCCTGTCCGCCTGTGGTTTACAAGGTGAAGAAATGCAAACTATTGGCGGAAAAAATCACAGGATTTGCAAAGTTTTGCCGCGGCTTCGCGCTTTACAAGGCCCGACAAATACGGTACAATAAAAACGCTAATTAACAAAGAGAAGGAGAGATCGCTTTGTTCACTATCATGAAACGGCGGGAACTGAACCCCACCGTCACCGAACTGTGGATCCATGCGCCGCTCGTCGCCAAAAAAGCGCAGGCGGGGCAGTTCATCATCGTCCGCGCCAAGGAGGATTCGGAACGCATCCCCCTGACCATCGCCAGCTACGACCGCGAGGCGGGCACGGTTTCCATCATCTTCCAGGTGGTGGGCGCCGGTACCATGGAGCTGAACAGCCTTAAGGAAGGCGAAGCGGTCCATGACTTTGTAGGCCCGCTGGGCAAGGCCACCGAGATCGAAGGCCTGAAGAATGTCTGCGTGGTCGGCGGCGGCGTGGGCTGCGCCATCGCCCTGCCCGTTGCGCAGGCACTCCATGCACAGGGCACCAAGGTCACCGGCATTGTGGGCTTCCGCAACAAGGATCTGGTCATTCTGGAAGAGGAGTTCCGCGCCTGCTGCGATGAGTTCATCATCATGACCGACGACGGCTCCTACGGCGAGAAGGGCGTCGTCACCGCCCCGCTGGAGCAGAAGATCGTCGAGGGCGCCAACTTCGACGAAGTTATCGCCATCGGCCCGCTGATCATGATGAAATTCGTGGTCAAGACCACCAAGCCCCACAACGTCAAGACCGTGGTGTCGATGAACCCCATCATGGTGGACGGCACCGGCATGTGCGGCGGCTGCCGCCTGACCGTGGGCGGCAAGACCAAGTTCGCCTGCGTGGACGGCCCCGACTTTGACGGGTTTGAGGTGGACTTTGACGAAGCAATGCACCGCGGCACGATGTACAAGCCCTTTGAGGCCCACGCCCGCGAGGCCGAGTGCAATCTGCTGAAACAGGAGGTGCAGTGATCATGCCGAACATGGACCCGAAAAAATGCCCCATGCCCAGCCAAGAACCCAATGTGCGCAACAAGAACTTTAAGGAAGTGGCGCTGGGCTATACCGCCGAAATGGCTGTGACCGAGGCACAGCGCTGCCTGCAGTGCAAAAACCACCCCTGCCGTTCCGGCTGCCCGGTGGACATCGATATTCCCGGCTTCATCGCCCATGTGGCCAAGGGCGAATTTGAGGAAGCCTACAAGGTCATTGCCCAGTCCAGCGCGCTGCCCGCCGTCTGCGGCCGTGTCTGCCCGCAGGAAAACCAGTGCGAGGGCAAGTGCGTCCGCGGCATCAAGGGCGAGCCGGTAGGCATCGGCCGTCTGGAGCGGTTCGTGGCCGACTGGTACCGGGAAAACGTACATACCAAGCCCGAAAAGCCCACCCCCAACGGCCACAAGGTGGCGGTCATCGGCGCCGGTCCTTCCGGCCTGACCGTGGCCGGCGATCTGGCCAAGATGGGCTACAAGGTCACCGTCTACGAGGCTTTGCATGTAGCCGGCGGCGTGCTGATGTACGGCATCCCCGAGTTCCGTCTGCCCAAGGACATCG
>NZ_CALADU010000168.1 GCF_937890665.1 uncultured Subdoligranulum sp. | reverse complement strand
CGTGGACACTGGACCCTAAAACCAGCGCGTCTGCCAATTCCGCCATAGCCGCATAACAAAGATTAGTGTAACAACTTTGGCGGGGTTTGTCAATGGTCCATTATTGTGGGATTACGCCGGATTCATCTGTTTCCACCGGGTCGGCATACACCGCATAGCGACGGTCGGTGTGCGTTAAAATGCCAAAGGGATAACAGGTATACAAAATGCAGCTTGGTTCCTCAGCCCCCCAGCGCACTTTATCGGTATCGGTTTCATAGATAACCTGTGTTTCGGTGATCTCGTACACAAAGTCGCCCCAGTCCGTCTGGAGGTGAATCTTCGCACCGACCTCTGCTGAGCCTAGATCTGCAAAATAGCTGCCGGTATGTGCCCCGATAAAAACCGTGCCGTTTTCCCCGGGAAGCACACAACCATCCGTTACATGGCAGCCTGCCCCCACATCAAACTGTGCGTTGCTATCGCCCCAGTACAAATCACAATTGATCTCGGTTCCCTCTACCCAGAGAGTTCCCAGCTTGTCACCGTACTGTACGGTATCATGGATTGCCGCAGCGTCCTCGATCTGTTGCTGTCGCAGAGCTGCAGCCTCTTCAGCAAGGCGCTGCGCTTCTTCCCGTTGAGCAGCTTCACTGGCAGCACGGGCCGCTTCCGCTTGCTGCGCAGCCTGCGCTGCGGCCGCTTGGGCAGCCGCAGCAGCTTTTTGTTGTGCCGTTCGGTTGGCATGCCATACCACCGCTCCCGCCACACAGAAGCTGACCAGCATCGCAGCGCCACAACCGATTAGACAAACACGCACTTTGGGTGAGCGGAATTTCTGCTTCTCCATACGATTATTCAGTCAAAGAGGCCCGGTAAGCCGCGGGACCACTTTCATACAAGTCCCCGCCGTGAGGATCCAGCAACACCGTCAGCGGAAAATCCTTCACTACCAGACGGCGAACCGCCTCGCATCCCAAATCCGGCCATGCAATCACTTCGCAGCTTTGCACGCTGCGGGCCATGAGCGCTCCGGCACCACCGATAGCCGCCAGATACACTGCGCCATTTTTAACCACCGATTCTTTCACAGCGGTGCTGCGTTTGCCTTTTCCGATCATGCAGGCAAGGCCCAGATCCAACAGACGCGGCGTATAGGCGTCCATCCGTCCGGAAGTGGTAGGACCAGCCGCCCCAATGGCACAGCCCGGACGTTCCGGTGTGGGGCCGACATAATAGATCGCTGCTCCTTCGATAGGAAAGGGCAGCTCTTTCCCCGCATCCAGCAGTTCCATCATGCGGGCATGTGCCGCATCACGAGCGGTATATACCACCCCGGACAGCAGCACCGTATCCCCCGCATGCAGCGGTGCCAAATCAGATTTTTGGAGCGGGGTCTGCAAAACATACTGCATCAGCGGCCTCCCTGTTCCCGCGCGCGACGGCGCAGTTCCTTATACTCTTCATGATGTCGGTTGACAAATTCCAGCTCTTTGGCGGTAATTCCCATACCGTCCCGGTCTGCTTCCAGCGGAATGTCGATCCGGCTGCGGCGAGCGCGGGGCGCTTCCCCCACGCCTTCCAAAGAGATGTCAATTTTGCTGTTGGCCATGCTTACACCTCCCGGCTAGCACGGCGAGTCACATGGCAACTCATGTTAACGGCCACCGGCAGGCAGGCCACGTGAGTGGGGCGCTGCTCGATGGAAACGCCCAGACAGGTGGTGGCGCCACCAAAACCTTGCGGGCCAAACCCGGTGTCATTGATGGCTTGCAGCAGTTCCTGTTCCAGCGCCGCATAATACGGGTCGGGGTTGGGCTGGTCCAACGGCCGCAAAAGCGCCTTTTTGGCCAGCGCCGCACAGTGGTCAAAACTACCGCCAATACCGATTCCCAGCACAATGGGCGGGCAGGGATTCGCGCCTGCCTGCCGCACCGTGTCCAGCACAAAATCTTTGATACCCTGCACCCCATCAGCCGGTTTGAGCATCGCCAAACGGCTCATATTCTCACTGCCGGCACCTTTGGGGGCTACCGTGATCTTACAGCCGGTACCCGGTACCAGATGTACTGTGAGAAATGCGGGCGTGTTATCTCCTGTATTGACTCTCTGCAAAGGGTCTGCAGTAATGGATTTGCGCAGGTAGGCTTTTTCATACCCGCGGCGTACCCCTTCATCCACAGCAGCTTGCAGATCGCCTTCGATATGCACGTCCTGCCCTACTTCCAAAAAGACACAGGCCATGCCGGTATCCTGACAAATCGGCAATTCTTGCTGGGCCGCCACGCAAAGATTTTGCTGCAAAAGCCCCAGCGTCTGTTTTGCCAAGGGCCACGGTTCCGTGGCTTCTGCACGATCCAGCGCCGCTTTTACATCCACCGGCAGGCTGGTGTTGGCCTCGATGCACAGAGCCTCCACCGCATCCCGAATGGTGTCGGCGTTTACTTCCCGAATGTTTTTCATACCCGCGCCACGCCGCTTTCTCGTGCTGCCTGCGCCACCGCCGCCGCGACCGCTTCCGGCACCCGCGGATCAAAGGCTTTGGGCAGGATGTTTTCCTCGTTGAGTTCTTCGTCAGGGATCAAACCGGCAATGGCTTTGGCTGCCGCCATCTTCATGGCCGGGTTAATATCCCGGGCACGTACCGACAGGGCCCCTTTGAAAATGCCGGGGAAAGCTAACACATTGTTTACCTGATTGGGGAAATCCGAACGGCCGGTACCGATGACACGAATGCCCGCCGCTTTGGCAGCATCCGGCATAATTTCCGGCGTGGGATTGGCCATGGCAAAGACGATGGCATCCGGGGCCATCGTGGCCGCCAGTTCCGGCGTCAACGCTCCGGCGATGGAAGTACCGATAAAGATATCCGCACCACGGATGGCCTCTGCCAGACCACCGCTCAACTTTTCAGGGTTGGTTTCCTCTGCCAGCTTGGCCTTATGTCCTGCCAGCCCCTGCGGACGTCCCGGCACCAAAATACCGTGTTCATCCACTGCGATGATGTGTTTTGCACCCGCCACCTGCAGCATATGGATGATGGCTGTGCCGGCAGCGCCGGGGCCATTCTGTACGATGCGTACATCTTCGATTCGTTTGCCCACAACTTTCAGCGCGTTGAGCACGCCGGCCAGCACGATGATGGCTGTACCATGCTGATCGTCGTGGAAAACCGGGATGTCCAGATCCCGCTCCAGCTCTGCCTCGATTTCGAAGCATTCAGGGCTGCGGATATCCTCCAAATTGATGCCGCCAAAAGTGGGAGCAATGGCTTTCACCGCTGCAATGACTTCCTCTTTGGTCTTGGCATTCAGGCAAATCGGGAACGCATCCACACCGCCAAATTCCTTGAAGAGCACACACTTGCCTTCCATGACCGGCATACCGGCTTCGGGACCGATATTGCCCAGCCCCAGCACAGCCGTACCGTTGGTGACTACCGCCACCGTGCGGCCTTTGAGGGTGTAGGTGTAGACAGCATCCGGGTCTGCCACAATTTTGCGGCAGGGTTCCGCCACGCCCGGCGTATAAGCAGTGGAAAGGGCATCCTTATCTTTGCAGGGGACCAGACTTTGTACCGTCAGTTTACCGGGCCCCTTGGCATGCAGTTCGAGAGCAGCTTGATTGTAGTCCATACGTTTTCCTCTTTCTTTTTAGTTTTGTGTGTGCGTGCAAGGCGCATAATCGGGTTCCAATTTGATAACACAGAAATGGTCGGGCCACTTCTGCTGCACTGCATTGCGCAGTGCTGTAACCAGTTTGGCGCCGCGGCGCTGTTTATCAGTCAGATATTCTGCGGGCACCGCGCAGTCAAAAATCACATTGGTGTGGGACGGGCCCGGTACGATGCGCAAGTCATGCAGGTTTGCTTTCGGTTCCAAGGCGGCAACTTTCGTTTGTAAAAACGCTCGGATTTCATCTACATGCGCGTTCCCGGTGACAATCGGGTCGTAGTGGATCGTGGCGATCATCCCATCCTGTACCAGCAGGTCCTTCTCGATGGTGTCGATCACATCATGGCTTTGCATCACGTCCCCCTTCGCGTCCATCTCGATGTGGAAGCTGACCAACCGGTTGCCGGGGCCATAATCGTGAATCATCAAATCGTGGACTCCCAACACACCGGGGTAACTCAACGCCTTCTGCTCGATGTGTTCCACCAGCTCCGGGTCCGGTGCCGCGCCAAGAATCGGATCGATAGTGTCCCGCACCAACTGAACACCACTGTAAAGGATGAAGGCTGCCACCCCCAACCCCATGATACCGTCCAACCGGTCAAACCCCGTCACAAAGGTCAGCACCGATGCCACCAAAACCGTGGTCGTGGTAATCACGTCGTTGCGCGCATCTGCTGCCGTCGCCATCAAGGTTTCGGATTGAATGGTGCGGCCGATTTTTTTATTCAGTACACTCATCCACAGTTTGACGAGGATAGAAGCGATCAGCACCACCACCGTCAGCCAGCCAAATTGCACTTCGGTGGGATGCAGGACTTTGCCGAAACTTTCTTTCAGAAGTTCCACGCCGATGACCAGAATCATCACAGAAACCGCCAAGCCCGCCAGATACTCGTACCGAGCATGGCCGTAGGGATGTTCGGAGTCCGCCGGGCGAGAGCCCAGCTTAAACCCCACCAAGCTCACAATGTTAGAGCTTGCATCGGACAGGTTATTCATACCATCCGCCGTAATCGATACGCTGCCTGCCAGCGTACCCACAGCGGTCTTCCCCACAAAAAGCAACAGGTTGCAAACAACGCTGACAACACAGGCCAAATTTCCGTAGGCGGTACGCACCGCACGGTCCGCCGTATTTTTATAATTTTTGATAAATGTGTGAATCAGCAGATCTACCAACCCGTTCGCCCCCTTTCACAAAACGGCGGACTCCAAAAGTCCGCCGTTGCATAAATTCTTTACTGTATTTTCTTAGTCCCGCACAATGCAGGCGTCACGCTCGGGGCCGACCGAGATATACTTAATCTTGCAGCCAACCAGCTCTTCCAGACGCTTGACGTAGTTCTGTGCTTCCACAGGCAGATCCTCGAACTTGCGCACAGCGGTAATGTCGCAGTGCCAGCCGGGCATCTTCTCCACCACGGGCTGGGCGTCATCCAGCGTCTTGCCCATGGGGAAACGGGTGGTCAACGTGCCATCCGACAGACGGTACTGGGTAACGATGGGCACTTCCTCCATGTAGTCCAGCACGTCCAGCAAGGTCAACGCCAGCTCATCGCAGCCCTGACACTGGACACCATACCGGCTGGCCACCGCATCGAAGGGACCCACACGGCGAGGACGTCCGGTAGCCGCGCCGTACTCATGGCCATGCTCCCGCAAAACATCCTTTTCTTCCTCGGTCATCGCCAATTCGGTGGTGAAGGGACCTTCGCCCACACAGGAAGAATAGGCTTTCATGATACCGATGGAGAGGTTCAGCTTATGGCCCGGGATGCCCGCACCAATGGGCGCGTACGCACCGATGGTGTTGGAAGAAGAGGTGTAGGGGTAGATACCGAAGTCGATATCACGCAGCGCACCGAGCTGGGCTTCAAACATGATTTTCTTGCCGGCTTCGTCCGCTTCGGCCAGATACTGACCCACATCACAGATATACGGGGCGAAGATCTTGGCATAGCGCTCACACCAAGCCCACATTTCGTCCAGACTCACGGGCTTCTGGCCGTAGATCTTCTCCATGGTCAGATTCTTGGATTCCACGATGGTGGCAAGGCGTTTCTTAACACCCTCGTCCATGTGGCACAAATCCCCCATGCGCAGCGTCTTTTTCATATACTTGTCGCCGTAGGTGTAGGCAATGCCGCGCTTGGTGGAACCAAACTGGGCACCGGTCTTGGAGAGGCGCTCCTCTTCCAGACCATCCTGCGCAACATGGAACGGCATGGTGATGGTGGCACGGTCGGAAATTTTCAGGTTGGCCGGGGTGATGGCAATGCCCTTCTCGGTCAAAGAAGCGATTTCCTTTTCGAGGTGTTCGGGATCAATGACCATACCGCCGCCCATGACACAGACGACCTCGGGACGCAGAATGCCGGAAGGAATCAAGTTCAGGATGAACTTTCCCCGCTCATTCTTGACGGTGTGGCCGGCGTTGTCGCCGCCTTGATAACGTGCGACGATGTCGTAGTCCTGACTGAGCAGGTCCACCATACGGCCCTTGCCCTCGTCGCCCCAGTTGATACCGGTGATTGCAGTAAGCATAGTTTCTACCTCTTTTGCAGTTTCATTCGGCATTTCAGCCTTTTCCGGAATCCCCGGGATCCGCTGCCATTGGGTATTATACCATACCCCAGAAGGAATTTCCATACCCGTTTTACGCGGGATTTATATTTTCTCACTTTTCCTGCATGGTTTTCCTCTTGATTTTACCGCGGCAAGCCCTTACAATAGAAAATAATTCTTGAATCATTTGGTGCAGGCCCAACGCCCTGCCAAAAAAGGAGCGGAAAAGTATGAGTCAGAATTACTCCATCAATACCCTGTGCGTACAGGGTGGTTATCATCCCGGCAACGGTGAACCGCGTCAGGTTCCCATTGTCCAGAGCACCACTTTTAAGTACGACAGCTCTGACGAGATGGGCAAATTGTTTGATCTGGAAGCCAGCGGCTACTTCTATTCCCGGCTGCAGAATCCCACCTGCGATACCGTTGCCGCCAAAATCACCGAGCTGGAAGGCGGCACCGCCGGTATGCTGACCAGCTCCGGACAGGCAGCGAACTTCTTTGCCCTGTTCAATTTGTGCAATGCGGGAGACCACATCGTCTCTTCCAGCTCCATCTACGGCGGCACCTTCAACCTGATCGCCGTCACTATGGCCAAGATGGGCATCACCGCCACCTTCGTTTCCCCCGACTGCACCGAAGAGGAATTGGATGCGGCGTTCACCCCCAACACCAAGGTTGTCTTTGGCGAAACTATCGCCAACCCCGCCCTGACCGTTCTGGATATTGAAAAGTTTGCCGCCGCAGCTCACCGCCACGGCGTGCCCCTAATTGTGGACAACACCTTTGCCACCCCTGTAAACTGCCGTCCGCTGGCATGGGGCGCCGACATCGTGACCCATTCCACCACCAAGTACATGGACGGCCACGGCGGCTGCGTGGGCGGCGCCATCGTGGACGGCGGCAAGTTCGACTGGATGGCCCATGCCGACAAGTTCCCCGGGCTCACGACCCCCGACGAGAGCTACCATGGCATCACTTACGCCGAGCGGTTCGGCAAGGAAGGCGCCTTCATCACCAAGGCCACGGCCCAGCTGATGCGTGACCTCGGCTGTGTTCAAAGCCCCATAAGCGCCTATATGCTCAATCTGGGTCTGGAAAGCCTGCATGTGCGGATGGCTCGCCATTGCGAAAACGGACAGGCAGTGGCCGAGTTCTTGGCCTCTCATCCCAAAATCGCTTATGTCAACTATTGCGGCCTGCCGGGTGACAAATACCATGCGCTGGCCCAGAAGTATCTGCCCAACGGTTCTTGCGGTGTGGTCAGCTTCGGCGTGAAGGGCGGTCGTGAAGCGGCCGCCAACTTCATGGCTCATCTGAAAGTGGCCGCCATCGAGACCCATGTAGCCGATGCCCGTACCTGCTGCCTGCATCCTGCCAGCAGCACCCACCGCCAGATGAACGACGAGCAGTTGATCGCTGCCGGTGTACAGCCCGATCTGGTCCGCATGAGCTGCGGTCTGGAGGACAAGCGCGATCTGATTGCCGATATTGAGCAGGCGTTGGCGCAGATCTGAGCGTCCGCCCAAAAAGGAAGTCTGAACAGGGAGTCCATCTATGCCGCTGATCATTCCCAAAGAGTTACCCGCCTATGACGCACTTTCCCATGAAAACGTCTTTGTCATGCACCGGGAACGTGCGCAGAGTCAAAATATTCGGCCGCTGCGCATCCTGATTCTCAACCTGATGCCCACCAAGATCGTCACCGAAACCCAGCTAGCACGGCTTTTGGCCAACAGCCCGCTGCAGGTACAGATCACCTTACTGAAAACCGCTACCCATGACCCCTCCCATACGTCGCCGGAACACATGAAAGCGTTCTATAAGACTTTTGCGGAGATTAAACATGAACGGTTTGACGGCATGATCATTACCGGTGCCCCCCTCGAGGATCTTGACTATCCCGAGGTGGATTATTGGGACGAACTGTGCGAGATCATGGACTATACCAAGGAAAACGTCTACTCCACCATCCATCTGTGTTGGGGTGCGCTGGCCGGTTTGTACTACCACTTCGGTATTCCGAAAGTCCATCTGCCGCAAAAGATGTTCGGCGTGTTCGAGCATCGGGTGACCCGCCCTTCCAATCCGCTGGTACGCGGCTTTGACGAGGTTTTCTATGCGCCGCACAGCCGGTGGGCCGGATTGGACCGGGCAGCCATTGACGCCTGCCACGATCTGCGCATTCTGGCAGAGAGCGACGTAGCTGGACCGATGCTGCTCTCGACCGATTCAGGCCGCCAGATCTTTGTCATCGGGCATCCCGAATACGACAAATATACGCTGGATGCCGAATGCAAACGGGACGTGGCAGCCGGCAAGCCCATCAACATTCCCTGCAACTACTACCCCCATGATGACCCCAGCCGCGACCCGCTGTTCCGCTGGCGCGCCCACGGGTATCTTTTATACACCAACTGGCTCAACTACTATGTCTACCAAGACACCCCCTATGATTTGAGCCAGCTGGAAGCCTTGAAGAAATAAGGAGTTTCGGCATGGCCAAAATCAGCGCCTGCATTGTGGCGTACTGCGATTATGAGGAAGTCTGCGCTGCCGTGCGCAGCATTCTGCACCATACCCCCACCCCCGCTTTCACCTTGTATGTGGTGGATAACGGCAGCCCCGACGGCTGCGGGCAAAAGCTGGCCGCTACCGATTTTGGCGATGCTCGGGTAACGGTGTTGCCGCTGCCCGAAAACCTTGGGTTCGGCAAAGGACACAACGCCGTACTGGACAAGCTGGACAGCGACGTACATTTCATCCTGAATCCCGATATTCTGTTGACTGAGGATATTCTGGAGCCCATGGCCGACTGGCTGTTGGCAACGCCCGGTGCCGCCATGGTGACCCCCCACCTTCATTACCCTGCCGGACGCTTGCAGCATCTGCCCCGCCGAAAACCCACCCCATGGCTGCTGTTGGCCCGCCAGTTGGCCCCCAAGCTGGGCGGTATTTTCCGCAAAGCAGACGACCACTACACTATGCAGGATGAAGATTTGAGTCAGCCGCGGCCCATTGAGTTTTGTACCGGCAGCTTTATGGCGGTACGCACCAATGTGCTGAAAAAGATCGGCGGCTTTGACCCCGCCTACTTTATGTATGTAGAGGATGCCGACCTGACCCAAAAGGTTTTGCAGGAAGGGTCCGTCTGGCTGGCCCCTCAATTTTCCGCTGTACACGCTTGGCATCGTGCCCCCATGCGGGATGCAGGCAAGTTCAAAATGCAGCTTGTCAGCATGGGGCGTTACTTCCAAAAATGGGGCTGCGGAAAAGGCCGCGTTTGAGGTCTTGACAAACTTTGTCTGAATATGATACAGTAACCTTATCAAGCTGCTGACCGACGGATTTGTGGACATAACCACAGGGAAGGCAGCCGTAGAAAAAGCCGACCGTCTGGGCTGCATGCGCTGTGTTGGAGCAGTGTATGCAGCCCTTTGTTGTTATCAAACAGGAGGAATTGCGTATGTTGAGCGATATCGAAATTGCACAGGCTGCCGAAATGAAGCCCATCACCGAGATTGCCGCCAAGTTGGGCTTGCAGGGCCAGAGCGTCATCCCCTACGGTCACTACAAAGCTAAGATTGATCACAAGCTGGCCAAGGGCGACGGTCCCGAGGGCAAGCTGATCCTTGTCACAGCCATCAGCCCCACCCCGGCCGGTGAGGGCAAGACCACCACCAGCGTGGGATTGGCCGACGCGATGAACGCCTTGGGCAAAAAGACCATGCTCTGCCTGCGTGAGCCTTCTCTGGGCCCTGTCTTCGGCATCAAAGGCGGCGCAGCCGGCGGCGGGTATGCACAGGTGGTTCCCATGGAGGATATCAACCTGCACTTCACCGGTGACATCCACGCCATCGGCACCGCCAACAACCTGCTGGCTGCCATGATCGACAACTCCATCCAGCAAGGCAACCCGCTGAACATCGATCCCCGCCGCATCACTTGGAAGCGCTGCATGGACATGAACGACCGCCAGCTGCGTTTTATCGTGGACGGCTTGGGCGGCAAGGTCAACGGCACCCCGCGGGAGGATGGTTTTGACATCACGGTAGCCAGTGAAGTCATGGCCATCTTCTGTCTGGCACAGGATCTGGAAGATCTGAAAACGCGGCTGTCCCGCATCGTCTGTGCCTATACCTATGACGGCAAACCGGTGACCGCCGGACAGATCGGCGCTGCTGGCGCTATGGCTGCGTTGCTGAAAGATGCACTGGATCCCAATCTGGTCCAGACGCTGGAACACAACCCCGCCATCATCCACGGCGGCCCCTTTGCCAACATCGCCCACGGCTGCAACAGCGTCATTGCCACCAAGCTGAGCCTGAAACTGGCCGACTACGTAGTGACTGAGGCTGGTTTCGGCGCCGATCTGGGTGCGGAAAAATTCCTCGACATCAAGTGCCGGTACGCTGGGCTCCACCCCGTGGCAGTGGTTTTGGTAGCCACCGTCCGCGCGCTAAAATCCCACGGCGGCGTAGCCAAAACGGAGCTGAGCAAGCCCAACGTTGAGGCTGTTAAAGCTGGTTCTGTGAATTTGGCACGGCATATCGAAAATATGCGCAATTTTGGTCTGCCGGTTTGTGTGGCCATCAACGCCTTCCCCACCGATACCAAAGAAGAGATGGACGCCATCTATGCGGTCTGCGAACAGGCCGGTGTGCCCTGCGCCCTCTCGGAAGTCTTTGCCAAAGGCGGCGAAGGCGGCAAGG
>NZ_CALADU010000167.1 GCF_937890665.1 uncultured Subdoligranulum sp. | reverse complement strand
GCTATCTTGGCTGGGGCGGTTTGGCAGATGCCTTTGACCCCAGCAAGGATAACTGGCATACCGAGTACGAGCAGCTGAAAACCCTACTGACAGAGGACGAATACGCCGCTGCGCGGGAATCCACGCTGACTGCCTTTTACACACCGCCTGCGGTCATTCATGCTATGTATCGTGCCTTGGAGCATATCGGCTGTGTGGGCGGGAATGTGCTGGAACCCAGTATGGGTGTCGGCGCGTTCTTCGGCCATCGGCACAGCAAATTCGATACCCACAATGCCAAGCTGTACGGCGTGGAGCTGGATAGCCTGTCCGGGCGCATTGCGCAGCAGCTTTACCAGAAAGCAAAAATTCAAATTACAGGGTATGAAAAAGCCGACCTGCCAGACAACTTCTTTGACCTCGCCATCGGCAATGTGCCGTTTGGACAGTATCAAGTCAGCGACCGCCGGTATGATAAGCTGCACTTCCAAATTCACGATTACTTTCTAGCCAAGACGGTAGATAAACTGCGTGTCGGCGGCGTTATGGCGTTCATCACCACTTCCGGTACACTGGATAAAAAGTCCGAGGACGTGCGCCAATATCTCGCAGCCCGGTGTGACCTGATCGGCGCAGTACGTCTGCCCAACACCACGTTCAAGAGCAATGCCGGTACGGAAGTGACCTCCGACATTCTGTTTCTGCAAAAACGCGGCAGAGTCTTGGAGCAGGACGCACCGTGGATACATGTTGGAGAAACAGAAAACGGAATCCCGCTGAACCAGTATTTCATCGACCACCCAGAAATGGTCTGCGGTGAAATGCAGATGGTCAGTGGTCCCTATGGAATGCGCTCTACTTGTGTGCCGAATGAGCAAAGCCCGCTGGCGGAGCAACTGGATGCAGCGCTTTCTACCCTACACGCCGAGTACACATTGGTGGACGAACAGGAATATGCCGAAGAAGAAAGCGGCACCATTGATGCGGACCCCAATGTGCGCAATTTCAGTTATACGGTAAAGGATGACGTCATTTACTACCGCGAAAATTCCAAGATGCGTGTGGTAAAGGGCGGAGAGACCGCGTTAGCCCGCATCCGCGCACTGGTGCCCCTGCGGGATACCTGCCGTGAGCTGATCGATGCCCAGTTGGAAAACTTTCCGGATGAGTATATTCAAAAGCTGCAAGCCCGTCTGAACGACCAATACGATGCTTACCGCAAGAAATATGGGCTTATCAACAGCCGTGGCACGGCATCCGCATTCCGCGAGGATTCCGGCTACTTCCTGCTCTGCTCCTTGGAAGATCTGGACGATGAGGGAAACTTCAAGGGCAAGACGGATATGTTCACCAAACGGACGATGCGCCCCGCACAGGCAGTAGACCATGTGGATACCGCAGAAGAATCACTGGCGCTCAGTCTCTCCGAGCAGGGACACGTTGACTTGGGGTATATGTCCAAGCTGACCGGAAAAACCACAGAAGCCATCATCAATGATCTTACAGGCATTATCTTCCGTGACCCGGTAAAAGTCGATACCAATGGAAATCCCATCTACCTGCCTGCGGATGAATACCTGTCCGGGAACGTCCGTGAAAAATTGCAGGCAGCAAAAGCGGTGGCGACGAATGATCCTCAATTTCAAGTCAATGTGGCAGCACTTGAAAAAGTACAGCCCAAGGACCTGGAAGCCAGCGAGATCAGCGTCCGCCTTGGCGCTACTTGGATTCCCGCAGAGTATGTGCAGCAGTTCTTAGAGGAACTGCTGGATGCGCCTTACTATACGCGGCGGATGGTCAAAGTGGAATTCGCTGCGTATACCGGCAGCTGGGCCATTACCAACAAGAAATTTGGTGACGGCAATATCAAAGCAACGGTGACCTACGGTACGAACCGCGCCAATGCCTACCTGATTGCGGAGAACGCCCTGAACCTGCGCTCTACGCAAATTCGGGATAAAGTTACAGCTGCGGACGGAAGCGTTTCTTGGGTGCTGAATAAGGAGGCAACGCAGGCTGCACAGGAAAAGCAGCGCCAGATTTGTGAGCAGTTCCAAGACTGGATTTTCAAGGAGCCGGAACGCCGCCAGCGATTGGTCGCCATCTACAATGAAAAATTTAACGCGCTGCGTCCCCGCGAGTACGATGGCAGTCACCTGAAATTTCCGGGCATGAACCCGGAAATCACCCTTCGCCCGCACCAGTTGAACGCCATTGCCCATGTGCTGTACGGCAACAATGTCCTGTTGGCGCACGAAGTGGGTGCGGGCAAGACGTATGAAATGGTGGCCAGTGCCATGGAGAAGAAACGACTGGGGCTTTGCAGTAAAACGCTGATCGTGGTTCCCAACCATTTGACCGAGCAGATGGCATCCGAAGCGCTCCTGCTCTATCCAAACGCTGAAATTCTGGTAGCAAAGAAAACAGATTTCAAAAAGGAAAACCGCAAGAAATTCTGCGCCCGCATTGCGACCGGCAACTATGACATCATCGTTATCGGGCACAGTCAGTTCGAAAAAATCCCGCTTTCGGCAGAACGCCAGCATATGTACCTGCAAAGGCAGATTGATGACGTCATTGACCAAATCGCACTTTTGAAAAGCTCTCGTGCTGAGAATTTCACCATCAAACAGATGGAGAGGACACGGAAGCAGCTCAAGAAAAAGCTGGACAAGCTCAACGACCAGCAGCGCAAGGATGACGTCGTCACCTTTGAGGATCTGGGCGTTGACAGCCTGATGGTGGATGAGGCACATTATTTCAAAAACGCCATGATTGCCACCAAAATGCGCAATGTTGCGGGCATTTCCCAGACAGAAAGCCAGAAAAGCAGTGATATGCTGATGAAGTGCATGTATCTGGACGAAGTGACCGGCGGACATGGTATCGTGTTTGCGACCGGTACACCCATATCTAACTCCATGACGGAAATGTACGTCATAATGCGCTATCTGCAAAGGGGCTTGTTGGAAAAAGAGGGCTTGCTCAACTTCGATTCGTGGGCATCGACCTTTGGGGAAAGCATTACAGCGATTGAGCTTAACCCAACTGGTACAGGATACCGCACAAAAACCAGATTCGCGCGATTTTATAATCTGCCGGAACTGATGAGCCTTTTTAAGATGTCTGCGGACATTCAGACCGCCGATATGCTGCATTTGCCGGTGCCGGAACTGGTGGGCGGCAAGCCCACCAATGTGGTGTTACAGCCAAGTGAAGTCCAGAAAAGAATGGTCAAAGGCTTGGCAGACCGCGCCGAAAAGGTCCGAAGCGGAAAAGTGCAGCCCACGGAAGATAATATGCTGCGCATCACCAATGACGGCAGAAAGCTTGCACTGGACCAGCGGCTCATGAACCCTTTATTGCCGGATGACCCCGGCAGCAAGGCCAACGCCTGTGTGGATAAGGTATATGAAATCTGGGAAAAGACCAAGGAGCAGCGCTCCACTCAGATGATTTTCTGCGACCTCAGCACCCCCAAGGAGGACGGCTTTGACGTATACAACGATGTGCGCGATAAGCTGGTTGCCAAGGGCATCCCCAAAGAGGAAGTGCAGTTCATCCATGATGCGGATACCGAAACAAAAAAAGCTGAACTATTTGGAAAAGTCAGAAATGGCACTGTGCGCGTCCTGATGGGCAGCACCCAGAAGATGGGCGCTGGTACCAACGTACAGACCCGGCTTATTGCGTTGCACCATCTGGACTGCCCATGGCGACCTGCTGATATTGCCCAGCGCAACGGACGCATGGTCCGCCAAGGCAACCTGAACAAGGAAGTTTCCATATTTATTTACGTTACAGAGTCAACTTTTGATTCGTACAGCTGGCAGCTTGTCGAGAATAAACAGAAGTTTATTTCGCAGATTATGACGTCAAAATCCCCAGCCCGCAGCTGCGAGGATCTGGACGAAGCTGCGCTCACCTATGCCGAAGTCAAGGCTTTGGCAGCGGGTAACCCCATGATCAAGGAAAAGATGGACTTGGACATTCAAGTGGCGCGGCTGCGGACCCTGAAAGCTGCCTACACCAGCCAGCATTACCGATTGGAAGATGCGATAGCCGTGGCTTTCCCGCGCCAAATCAAAGGAACCGAGCATCGAATCCGTGCATTTGAGCAGGATATTCAGACAGCAAAAGAACACCAGTCTTATGATGCCGATAAAAAGCTCATCTTTTCTATCGAGTTGGACGGGAAAACCTACGATAAGCGCGAGGATGCAGGTAAGGCGCTGCTGGGGCTTGTCGGTGCAGCAGTGCGGGCAACGAAACCTGTGCCGGTAGGTCACTATGCAGGCTTTGAAATCACAGTCGAATATAAACCGCTGGAAAAGGTATTCCATGCCCACCTTGTTGGCGAGGCAACGCACACGACAGAACTGGGTAATGATGCTGCCGGCAACATGATTCGCTTCCAAAATGTAGTTTCTGCTCTGCCACAGGACCTGAACCGACTACATGGCAGTCTGGAACAGCTTACAAAACAGCTTACCAATGCAGAGGAAGAACTGAAGCAGCCGTTCTTGCAGGAGCAGGAACTGAGCGATAAAAGTGCCCGCCTTGCCGAGCTGGATGCCCTGCTGAATGTGGGCAATGATGCACCCATCATTGAGGGCGAAGCGGAAGAATTGGAAGAAGAACCGGAAGATGCACTGATTCAATCGGATGATGAATTGGAACGGTAAATCGACAGCCTTGCAAAATAAAATCATTCCTGTATGATGAGGGTGGAGGTGGAAATTATGCTGATTCAACTTAGAAAAAATGTCGCTTTACTCTGGATTCTCAGAATCCTTGCGGTGCCGGTCGTGCTGGTGCTCTTTGCTGCGGGCTTTCTCCTCAATCTCCTGTACGGAGTTGTGGGAGCCTTTGGCGGGTTGTTGTCTCTCCTCGGCGGTGTTGCTGCTATGCTGGCGCTGCTGGATGGCTGCTATGGGGAAGCAGCAGCTTCTGTCGCCGTTGCATTCCTGATCAGCCCGATTGCGCTGCCGCAGTTGCTTATGTGGGCGGGCAATCTCCTGATTTGCGCCGCGTCCGCGCTGTACACTTACCTTTATAGATTGTGAGGAATCGAATGAAAAACTCTATGTTGATTTTGACCCTTATGGTTGCTGCCCTATGCGGATGCGCCGCGCAGCAGCCGACAACCCTTGAGACCCCCGAAACCATTGTGCTGGTGGAGGTCACGCCGGAAACCAGCAGTGGAGCAACGCCGACTGCCACTCCTGCGCCAACGCCTGATCCGACGCCGGTACCAACGGCAGAGCCTACCGCAACACCGACCCCCACCGCAGCCCCGACTGCGAAACCTACCCCAGCTCCTACTGAGGCTCCTGCCGCAACCGCTGCACCTGTGCAGCAGGCGGAGGCATCGCAGCAAGTATCCATGAGCTATGGTGCAGTTCCGTTTGACCTTGCAGCAGGGACTGACGAGTGGTGGAGCATTGACAGTTCCGATTCGGCTTACTGGGCGGTAGCGGAAAATATCAACGCCATGCGCGCCGCGGCTGGTCTGCCTGCGCTGACCGTAGATGGTGGCTTAAGTTCTATTGCAAACTCCCGTTGTGATAGTTTTGCATCTGGTGGCTCGTTTGACCATTCCGGTGCCGTCTGCGGTGAAATCATTGCAGCCGGTCCGTTTGCATCCGCAAGCAGCGTTTGTGCTGCATGGCAAAGCAGCCCCGACCACTACGCCAGCATCGTGTCGCCCAACTATTCCAGCATGGGAATCGGATGCTGGTTTTGCAGCACGGAAGCAGGACAGTATACCTATTGGGCAGTAACTTTTCAGTGAGGTCATAAACATGGAACGAAAAAAGACAAGGCTGAACGAGTCCGAAATGAAAGTTATGCAGATTATCTGGAACGCCGGGCACCCCATTACAGGGCAGCAGGTTCTAGGCCAGATCACCGAGCAATACAAAGGTTCGTGGCATCCGCGAACGATTTACCCTCTGATGAGGAAACTAAGCGAAAAAGGGATGATCCGTGATGTCGGCGGTGCCCGCGTAGGCAAAGTCTATGCGCGGCAGTTCCTGCCTGCAATCAGTCGCCCGGAGTATATGGCGCTGAGAATCATGGAAACACTGCCGGAAGCAGAACTTCCGCAGTTTCTCAGCTACTTTTCCTACTAAGTGACAATTCGTATAATAGCTTTTCCCGGCAGCAATGCCGGGACTTTTTATTGGCTTTCCAGCGTCTGTACCCACAGGCGCTGTTTTTATATAGATGAATTTTGACAAAGAAAGGACTTGTGTGCAATGAATCACAAATTCAAAATGAGGCAGCGCGTTACAGCCCTTTGCATGGCGGCGATGATGTGCTGCGGTATGCTCCCCTATGGGGCACTGGCGGAGGACAGCGCAACGCCGGAACAGGCGGCAACGCAGGAAGCAAAATCCGAAAGCGATGCCAACAGTACCGCAACCCCGGAAACAGCCGATGAATCCCCGGACGAGGATGCTCCACAACAGGAACCTGAAACCGAGGGCGACACTGGCGGCAGTGACGAACTGTACGAAATCTGGCATAAGATGTACCCCAGCTTGACGCAGGAGCCGACCGGATATTATCTGGATTCCTATGGCCTACCGGTACTGGTTGGTGAAACCAAAATCAGCATTGAGGGCTGGGGCAATGAAGATTACAGCAGCGTCAGTGATGATTCTTTCCAGCAGGTGGCGCTTGATGCTGCACTTCTGGATGCGGACAGCACGACTGCTGCGTTCCCGCACATGGATGGCGAGGACTACGCCATCGTGCCTATCAGTATGCAGGTTATGTACCCCGCCAGCGGCAGCAGCGCGGACATTACGCTGCCCGATAACGTCGAGCTGCTGGGATATAGCTTTACCAGCGGCGATTTGACCCCCGCAACCGAAGAAGAACGCCAGAGCCAGTTGCATTATGAATTCTCTGAAATTTCCGCAAGCGTGGCGGGTATCTTTGTGAAAGCCAGTGAGGATTTCAGTGTCACCATGACTTACACGGATGCAACGCAGACACTGACGAAAACCGTCCATGTTACGCTGGACGATTCCGCACCGGTGCCGGGTATTTTGCAGGATCGCTTTGCACAGGAAACGCAGGTTGCAATGTGTTCGGCGGATGAAGGTATTGCAACTTACGCCGGATTGCAGGTTACCCAGTGCGTGAATACATCGGTTGGTTGGATGAACTATCTGGGCGGTCAGCCTGCCCTCTGCGGTGATCGCGGCAAGTGGGCATGGGGACCCGGTGCCACCTATAAGAACAAATACCCACCGGTAGCCAATTATACCCCCGCCGGTCAGGTGTGGGTCGAAGCTGAATACTTCAACAAAGGCTGGGTGCCGGATCAGGCCACTTTGTGGTCGAAAGGCTTCAATAACGGTGCGCCTGCGGTTGCGAGTCTTGCCTTAGATGCAGCAGATAACGCAACAGACAATTACCTCGCACTGCTGTCTTGGCAGGCAGAACAGTATCCTGACAGCATCGCTGCCGAGATCGTCAATGCACCGGAAGCCTATGCGGCACCGACCGGCAAGACCGTGTATGTGGGCACGCTGTATACGCCCAGCAATGCTGCATGGCAGCGCTTTGTGGTTCTGAACTATACCCCTGTTGTGCTTAGCGGCGACAGCGAGATTCCCGGCTTTGAAACCGGTGGCGAATCGGTGGATAAGCCGTGGAGCGCCAGCTATGAGCGCAGCGAGTCCTTGGATTTTTCCTATACGGTCAATACCGACAAAATCCAACTGGACACATTGGAAAAAGTGGATGGCGCAGGCATTGAAATTGCACCGATCCTTGATGGCATCCCTGCCGACATTGACGGCGGCAGCTGGACAATTACACCGGATGGGATGCAGTCCGTCACGACCAGCGGACATACGGCAGATGACAATTACCACCTGAACGGCGGCGATGGTTCTGTAACATGGACGGTGCATTTCAGCGTCAGCAAGTCGGCCTCCCAGAGCGGCAGCATTACCGCCAACAGTGAGCAGGACGCCGATGCACAGGCATCCGCCGCACAGTCTGCTGCACAGAGCGCCTGCGAAGGTCAGGTCAACGGGGA
>NZ_CALADU010000166.1 GCF_937890665.1 uncultured Subdoligranulum sp. | reverse complement strand
AAGGGTCTGCAAAACCCTCATTCACCAGTTCAAATCTGGTCGTCACCTCCAAAACGCGTCACAAATGTGGCGCGTTTCTTTTTTTGTGTTAGGAGAGCAAGGATATGGTACATCTTTACTGGGGCAATGGAAAAGGAAAGACGACGGCTGCTATGGGCCTCGCTTTACGGGCATTAGGTCATCAGCGACGTGTTGCCATCATACAATTTTTAAAAGATGGCTCCAGCGGAGAAATTGAGCCTTTGCGCCGTATGGGCGCTATGGTATATACCTGTCCCAACGCCAAGTTCACTTGGCTGATGAACGAGGAAGAGCGCACCCAAGCAAAGGAAAACGCCAACGCTGCCCTGCGTGCAGCGCTAGAACAGTCGTGGGATCTTCTCGTTTTAGACGAGGCTTGTGCCGCTGAAGAAAACGATCTGGTAGATCGGGAACTGCTACAACAAGCGGTGGCATGCTCTAACGCCGGCTCTGAGGTGGTTTTAACGGGCCGTACCCCTGCGGACTGGATGCAAGCCGCAGCAGACTATTCGACCGAAATGCGGGCCTGTCAGCACCCTTTCACAAAGGGTGTGGCTGCGCGCGTTGGGATTGAATTTTAAGCAAGACCTCATAGAGAAAAAACAGCAGCGGTGCGCCTTTACACCGCTGCTGTTTTCTTTTTCATGATACCTTTAAGATGTCTTTTTGCGTTGCCCTAGAAAGAAACTTTCGAAATTCTTCCACATCGCCGCCTTGCAGCGTCTGCTTGTCATAAATTTGTGCATAGCGCTTATCGAACACAAAGACAAACGCATCCTTCGTTTCCGCAATAAGCAAAATTTTATCGTAATGCCAAGTTGTTGTTCCAACTGCAGTTGTGGTTACATACTGTTCCGGCAAAAAATCCGTTGTATTCGTTTCCGTTCCTGCCATCATTCTCTTGTAAGCAAGATACCCGTTGATCTGATCTTCCCAAAGCAAGGTGACCAGCAGGAGCACAAAAGCAATCCAGACAAGCAGTTGGGAGGTATCCATTGCATCACCTTTGATAAGATGCCGGACAGAAACGGCGCCGGCACAAAGCAATATGATCCATCCAAATAGATGAGAGCGACGGCTGTGCTTTTTGCGTACCGTTTTTCGCAAAACACGGGCCATGGTTACCATGCGGCGCGCAGTATAGTTTGTCTGGATTGTAAATTTCATGGCAAACCCTCTTAATCTTCGCTTTTACAGCATCCCAAACGCGACGTTTTACAATGAGATCTGTTCTAACTCCGTCATCCACAGTGCGTTACAGGCGTCGCTGGGCATACGCCAGTCGCCGCGAGGCGAAAGTGTGACAGATCCAACTTTCGGACCATCTGGCAGGCAGCTCCGCTTAAACTGCTGCGCAAAGAAACGGCGATAGAAGTTCTGCAGCCAATGCAGTAAAGTTTCCGGCTCATATTTCCCGGCAAATGCCGTACGGGCCAGATGATAAATCTTGACCGGACCGAATCCGAACCGCAGCACATAATACAAGTAGAAATCATGCAGCTCATATGGGCCTACCAACTTTTCGGTCTGCTGAGCAATCGTTCCATCTTCTGCCGTAGGAAGCAGTTCCGGGCTAACGGGTGTATCCAGAATATCCAACAAAACTTGCTGCAAGGTGGGTTGGTCGCAAGTATCGGCTACATAACGAACGATGTGCCGGACCAACGTTTTGGGCACACCGGCGTTGACGCCATACATACTCATATGGTCGCCATTGTAAGTGGCCCATCCCAAAGCCAATTCGCTCAAGTCCCCCGTACCAATCACGAAACCGCCATTTTTATTGGCATAGTCCATTAATTCCAATGTGCGAACACGTGCCTGACAATTTTCAAAAGTCACATCGTAGGTCTCAGGATCTTGACCGATGTCTGCGAAATGACTCTTTACTGTGTTGGTAATATTGATCTCCGCAAAGGTAACACCGAGTGCCTCGCAAAGAATCTCGGCATTGGAACGGGTCCGTTTGGTCGTGCCAAAACAAGGCATCGTCAATGCGACGATCTCTTTGGGGTCACGGTCTAAGACCTTGCAGGCGCGTACCGCTACCAGCAAAGCCAAACAGCTATCCAATCCGCCGGAGATTCCCAGCACTGCGCATTTGGCATGGGTATGCTCGATACGTTTGGCAAGGCCTTCGGCTTGAATGCGCAGAATCAACTCACAGCGTTCAGCACGAGTCTGCGTGTCTTGCGGCACAAACGGCGTCGGGGACACTTCCCGCGTTAAACTCAACTCCGAGGGCATCAGTTCAAATTCTACTGTGGTATACCCCTCAGTCTGGGGCGAGAAAGAGGTGTTGTGCTGCCGGTCCTGCACCATACGCCCAAGATCCAACTCGGTGATAGCTTCCTCGTTGGAAAACGGCGCGGCCTGCGCTAAGATTACACCGTTTTCTGCGATCAAATTATGCCCGGCAAAGGTCATGTCGGTGGTGCTCTCGCCATGACCTGCATCAGCGTACAAATATCCGCACAGCAGACGCGCACTTTGCCCTGCTACCAAATCACGACGATAGGCAGCTTTGCCAATGGTTTCATCGCTGGCAGAAAGGTTCGCAATCACCGTTGCCCCTGCCAGCGCATGCGCGCAGCTGGGCGGGATAGGCGCCCACAGGTCCTCACAAATTTCTACGCCCAAAACAAAAGAGGGCATTTGCTTGCAGGCAAATAACAAATGGGTCCCAATCAGCGTTTCTTGCCCGGCATATTCGATGCATTCTGCTTCCGCCATACCGGACACAAAATGCCGCTTTTCGTAAAACTCTCCATAGTTGGGCAGATAACTTTTGGGGACCAAGCCCAGCAACTCGCCGCTGCAAACGACAGCTGCACAATTATACAGCTTACTGTTATGCCGTACAGGAACGCCTACCAGCGTTACCAGATTCAGCCCCTTGCTTGCCTGCAAGATGGAAGCCAAAGCTTTCTCGCCCCCCCGCAGCAGCGGTTCCTGCAAAAACAGATCACTGCAGGTGTATCCAGTCAGGCTCAACTCCGGCATACAAAGCAAATGGACGTTTTCGGCAGCAAAAGCCTGCATTGCGTCTATGATCTGTTCTGCATTGTAGGCGCAATCCGCCACACGCAGTAAAGGGCTGATGGATGCAGCGCGAATGAAACCATTTTCAAACGCGGGAAAGCTGTATTTCATGGCTCAACTTCCTTTTCCTTAAATTCTAAGGGTATCATAACACAGTAGACAACGTGCCGCAAGAGGCCCGACAAAATGTAATGTATACTTGACATTATGTAAGGCGAATGCTATACTGACCATACAGGGAGTCGACACCTGAACCCAAGGAGGCGTGCATGGCAAAAAATCTTAAACTGAAGGCTGCCCGTGCCAAAAAAGATATGACCCAAGGTACTTTAGCCGAAGCAGTAGGCGTATCACGGCAGACGATCAACGCGATTGAAAAAGGGGAGTATAACCCAACCATCAACCTGTGTCGGGCTATTTGCAAGGTGCTTGGCAAAACGTTGGATGATCTATTCTGGGAGGAATGAGGATGAAACTCGATATTTTTTCCAAGAAAAACATATTGGATGAGCGGCAAGAACAAACGCTGTGCAAATTAGAAAGCCGAGGCTTTTGGCTGCTTTGGTGGGGACTGTTGGCGGCGATCCTGATTCAGCGATTTATGGGGCAGACTGCCAAAGATCTGGCGGCCGAGGGGCTTTTGTTTATGGCAGCATGTTTGTACATGTTGGTGGAATGTATTCGTAACGGCATTTGGGATCGACATATTAAGCCTACCGCCGGGGCAAATGGGATTGGTTCCGTTGTTGCCGGAGCGGGTGTATTTCTTTTTACCTTAACACAAACAAAGTATTGGCCCGGTGCTTTGTTTGCCGGTATTTTTACAATAGGTTTGTGCTTCTTTACCTTACAGTTTACGGTACTGCTTTATAAAAAGCGGCATGACCAACTGGAATATGCCGAGGAGGACGAAGATGAACGACTCGACGCAAACCACTAAACGGGAATTGATCGTCTTTTTTGTTGTGGCCTTTGGGGTGCCGTATCTGATGGGGATTCCTTTGGCTATCAGCCAACGCGCTGGCAACGATACCAGTAGTTTTGCCAATGCGCAAATGTTCTATCCTGCCGCCGGTGTGATGTTGGCATTCCTGTTGACGCACCGCCCCAATCTGCCGCTACGGTTCTATGCTGTGCATTTGGTTACAACCGTTGCCTGTCTGGTTACCGGGTTGCTGTCTGTGATTTTTCCTTCAGCACAAACTTGGGCAGTAGTAGACTCATGGATGATTATCATAGCCTCGATTTTTGCGTGGGTATTGCTCTTGACTGAAAAGAAAGAAAAACGCTCGCCTTACGGGTTGCGCTGGCAGGGAAAGGGATCCATCGCGTTGGGGATCTGCTTGTTATTTCTGCTTTTGGAAACCATTATGATGTTTGTTTCCATCGGTCTGGAAGGCAAGGAAGCCCTGTGGGCCTATTGGGGATATTGGAACACCATCTTCCCTTGGCTCAATCTGTTTGCTGTGATTCTCTCGTTTTTCGTTAGTTTCCTACCGTTTTTGGGGGAGGAATATAGTTGGCGATACTATCTGACCCCGCTTTTTCAAAAACGATTCGGGAAACGACGTGGCGTATTGCTGATAGGTGTTTTATGGGGTCTGTGGCATCTGCCGCTCAATCTGTTTTTTTATAGTCCCGAAACCTCGCTGCAAAGCATTGTGATCCAAATCGTGGTCTGTATTACGCTGGGAGTATTTTTTACGTTTGGGTACGAAGTTTCCGGTCATAACATTTGGGTTCCGGTGTTGCTTCATTACCTGAATAACAATATGATTTTGGTCTGGTCTGGAACTGCGAATGTCGGAAATCAAATCTATACATGGACGGATATTGGAATCAGTGCCGTTCTGTACGGTGTCCTGTTTCTACCGTTTTTGGCGACCAAAGTGTTTCAAGAGAAGAAAACCTAAAATCATAGTCCTAAAATAAGCAAAAGCGCTTCCCGCATACTAAACGGGAAGCGCTTTTCTATCTGGAACGGATTACAATGCAAAGGCTGCGTGCAAAGCCTCTAAAGCGGCATCCTCATCTTGCTGGCGCACCAACAAAGAGATGTCCAAATCGCTGGTGGTAATCAGAACAATCTCGATTCCGGCATCTGCCAACGCAGACAAAGCACGTGCCGCCACACCACAACTGGTGACCATTTCCTCGCCAAACAGATTGATCTTACTGTAACCGCCGGATACCAGAGGAGGATGTTGCTTGGCGGCTGCAGGAAGCGCTTTCATTACGGCGGCAAAGTTAGAATAACTGGTGGTGAAGCTGAAATCCACCGCCGTGCCGCGCGGAGCACTTTGGCAAATCATATCCACCACGATTCCGGCCTTTGCAAAAACATCCAGATGTTCTGCCAGACTTTGTGCACTGTACTGTGCCCCCGGAAAAGTCGTGAGCAAGATGTTTTGTTCACTGCGGATTTTGCTGACGCCATACATAGTCATAACACCCTTTCTTTTGGATTAGTCTAACGTAAGAAACTCACTGTCAATGGAAGAAGACAGGACCTCTTCAATCTGTGTACGGGAAAGTGTGAAATTGCCGTGTGCCGCCCCCAGTTCATCGGTATAGTCGGCATAAGGATAGACCCGAATATCTTGGTACCCCGCCTCATACTGCGTTACCACACCATGGAGTTTAGGGTTCAGCATTTCGACACTGACACTTCCATCCGGCTGTGTGGTTTTTTGGAAGGTGATATCCAGCACGGCACCAACCATATTATCCGGTTGGGATTGGGCATTGAGGAAGTTTCCCAAACTATAAGCCACAAACGTCGTATTACCGCCTGAACCGGTCAACCACTGGGCTGTTTGCGTCACATGGGGATGTGTACCGATGATCAGGTCTACCCCTTGGTCTGCCAACCATTGGGCGGTCTCGGTTTGAAAATCCGTCAGTTCATGGCTGCCTTCGACGCCCCAATGACAACTGACCACCAACACGTCACAGTTTGGGCGCATATCCGCGATCTGTTGGGAAATGAGATCCCTCTCGTCTAGATAAATAACCCTGTATTCTGATTCGCTAGGGGTGGGAAGCCCATTGGTATACTCTGTATACGATAGATACCCAAAAGTAATGCCGTTGACAGTTTGGTATGTGTAGTCATCGTAGGTTTCCTGATTATAAAATCCTGCTACGGCTACATCATCTGGCATGGCTGCCCAATGTTCCAGCGAGGAAGTGATGCCTTCAGCGCCTTTGTCGTAGCTATGGTTGTTAGAAACGCTGAACACCCGAAACCCTATATCGTACAACGCATCCGTGATGTCGCCCGGCGTAGAGAAGAGGGGATAACCGCTGGGTTCAAAGGCATCATTGACCAGTGTTTCCTGATTCAGCCAGTTTACATCAAACTGCTCATAAAAGGTCCGCATAGGTTCGTACGCTTCGGTAAAGTCGTAGGAACCGTTTTCTCCTCGCTGGCGTGCCTGCAAGAAGATCCCATCATGAATCAGGTTGTCCCCTGTGGCCGAAAAGCGAACCGTTTCCACTGTGGGAGTTGGTTCTGGCGTCGGGGCCGGTGTGGGTAGTGGGGTTGGCATCGGCGTGGCTGTCGGTACGGGAAGCAGGGTAGAAGCCTGCACAGACGCTTGATGCATCAGCGGATCTTGAAACAGAGAACCAATCAATACGCCGCCAACGCCGACGGCAATCACCACACAAGCGGCGATTTCGTTGTTTCTCAGTCGCACGGCAGTTTACCACGCAGCAAATCCGTCATGGTGTAGTAACCGGGCTGCTGGCCGGCCACATACAGTGCGGCTTGAATGGCGCCGTCAGCAAAAACGCCGCGGCTTCCGGCGCTGTGCTGTAAGGTGACAACCTCTTCGGGACCGCAGAAAAGCACCTCGTGCTCACCGACAATACCACCGCCGCGCACCGCACTGATGCCGAGCTCCTTTGCGCCGCGCTTCTGCCGAACCTGTGTGCGGTCATACACATATTCGTATTTCCCACCAGCCTCGGCGTTGATGGCATCCGCAATCATCAAAGCCGTGCCGCTGGGGGCGTCCAACTTGTTGTGATGGTGCTTTTCTACGATTTCAATGTCAAACTCTGCCCCCAACACGCGCGTGGCACGCCGGGCCAGTTCGATCAATACATTAACGCCCAAAGACATATTTGCACTGCGGAAAACCGGTGTTTTGGCACTGGCAGCCTCTAAGGCAGCCTCATCTTCCGAGGAAAGTCCCGTGGAGCAAAGAACACAGGGGAGCCCTTTCTCGGCTCCATAGGTTGCGGCTGCTACCGCACCGGCCGGCGAAGAGAAATCAATAATAACCCCTTTGCAGGGAAGTTGCGCAAAATCCGTGTACACCGGAATGTTACCCACGGAACCCGCCTCCCGGTCAACGCCGGCAACCACACGGCAATCATCGCGCAAGGAAATTTTTTCGACAAGTGTGCGGCCCATCCGACCATAGATGCCCTGAATGATTAGATCCGTCATAGATTTTCAAAATCCTTTCTCAAAATGCAAAAACCGGCCAGCGGCAGAAAACCACGGGCCGGTTGCGGTTATTTCAGCAAGCCAAAATCCTGCATGACCGTTTCCAGCCGGGCCTTCACCGCGTCGGAAGGCTCCACCAACGGCAGCCGGCAAGGTCCAGCTTGCCAGCCAAGGCGGTTCATCGCCCATTTTACAGGGATAGGATTCACATCGGCAAACAAAGCTTTGCACAGCGGCAATGCCTTAAGCTGCATGGCAAGGCTGCCAGTCACATCGCCTTCAAACCATTTAGCGCACAGGTCATGGGTGTACTGCGGTGCCACATTGGAGAGCACGCTAATCACACCCTTGCCGCCCAAGGCCAGAAGCGGTACGATCTGATCGTCGTTGCCCGAATAGATATTCAGGTTTTCGCCGCACAATTCCGCTACTTCGGCCACCTGCGAGATATTGCCGCTGGCCTCCTTAACGGCGTTGATGTTCGGCAGTTTTGCCAGTTCTGCCAAGGTGGCAGGCTGCAGGTTGCAGCCCGTACGGCTCGGCACATTGTACAGAATACACGGCAGGTCAACAGAATTGGCAATCGCCGTATAGTGGGCAATCAACCCCGCTTGGCTGGTCTTATTGTAGTACGGCGTGACCAACAGCAGGGCATCTGCGCCATCCTGCTGGGCCTGCTTAGAAAGTTGAATTGCATACTGCGTATCGTTAGAACCGGTACCGGCAATCACCGGAACGCGGCCTGCCACCTTTTTGACGGTGTAACGAATACACTCGGTGTGTTCCTCGTGATCCAGGGCCGGAGACTCACCGGTAGTGCCACAGATTACGATTGCATCGGTATGGTTGGCAATTTGGTCTTCGATCAAACGGCCCAGTTCGTCATAATTCACACTGCCATCGGCATGCATCGGTGTGATGATTGCCACCGCGGCACCGGTAAAAACTGGCTTTTTCATAAGAGAATCTCCTTATTTATCAATCAAAGTAGCCCTTCGCAGCCAGAAGTTCCGCCAACAGCACGCCGCCGCCCGCTGCACCGCGCAGCGTATTGTGAGACAGGCAGACGAACTTGTAATCGTACTGGTTGTCGGGACGCAGACGGCCAATGCTGACAGCCATGCCGTTTTCCAGCATGCGGTCCAGCTTGGGCTGCGGACGGTCATTTTCCTCAAAGTAGTGCAAGAACTGTTTGGGGGCGCTGGGCAAGTTCAAATCCTGTGCCGGGCCATGGAACTCTTTCCACGCCTTCAAGATTTCTTCCTGCGTGGGCTTATGCTCAAAACGTACAAATACTGCGCCCATATGGCCATCAGATACCGGGACGCGCAAGCACTGGGCTGTAAACCGCGGTGCCGTAGCCGAAACAATCTGGTCGCCTTCAATTTTGCCCCACAGCTTCAGTGGTTCCTGTTCGCTCTTTTCTTCCTCGCCGCCGATGTAGGGGATTACGTTATCCAGAATATCGGGGAAGGTTTCAAAGGTCTTGCCGGCACCGGAAATGGCTTGATAGGTGCATACCAGCACATCCGTGATGCCATAGCCCCGCAGCGGATGCAGTGCCGGGACATAGCTTTGCAGGCTGCAGTTGGATTTGACTGCAATAAAGCCACGCTTGGTGCCCAACCGTTTACGCTGTGCAGGAATAATCTCAATATGGTCGGCATTGATTTCCGGCACGACCATAGGAACATCCGGTGTAAACCGATGAGCGCTGTTGTTGGAAACTACCGGGCATTCCGCCTTCGCATAAGCCTCTTCCAGTGCTTTGATTTCCTCTTTTTTCATGTTGACGGCGCAAAAGACGAAATCTACCTGCGCAGCCACTTCTTCCACGTGGGAAGCATCCAGAACGACCAGCTTTTTGGCACCTTCCGGCATCGGGGTCTGCATCAGCCATCGGCTGCCCACTGCCTCTTCGTAGGTCTTTCCGGCGCTGCGAGCGCTGGCGGCTACCGCCGTGAGGTGAAACCAAGGATGATTTTCCAGCAGCGTCACAAACCGCTGTCCGACCATGCCGGTGGCGCCGATAACGCCGACTTTGTACTGTTTCATAATTGCCATGACCTTCCTTTCACTGAGCCCTTCCTATTTCTATGCAGAGGCGTTCACGGTCGTGAACGAATTTTGCACAGATAACAAAAAAACCGGCTTGAAAACCGGCACAAAATGCAATATAATATCATATTGCATATACACAGCGCAACACACCCTGTTGGGCGTGACAGTCTCGCGCCTATTCGGCTGCGAGCCCAGGTCCGATACGTGCCGCGTATCGCCTTCGGCGAAGTACCCTTTCGCGGCTCCATGTCCCGGCTGGACGTTCGGAGCGTGTTACTGATGCACTTCGCGCCTCTGTGTTTTTGTTTATTATAGTATTCCGTCCGGAGATTGTCAACGTAAAAAGGAAGAAAACCATGCTGAAAAAAGATTTTTGGTACGACTTACCCAAGGAACTGATCGCACAGGAGCCTGCGGATCCGCGCGACGCTGCACGTCTGATGGTTTTGAATCGTCAAAACGACGCCATCGAGCATGCGATCTTCCACGATTTGCCCCGTTATCTGGAAAAAGGGGACCTGCTGGTCGTCAACAATTCCAAGGTTCTGCCGGCTCGTCTCTTGGGAACCAAGGTCCCTACCGGCGCAGTGTGCGAACTGCTGCTGCTGCGACAGGTCAAAGGGGACACATGGGAATGTCTGGCTCGTCCCGGCAAGCGCATGCAGGCGGGGACGCATCTGGAATTTGGCGACGGTTCTTTAACGGCGGTTGTGGATGAAACAATGCCGGATGGCAACAAGTTTGTGACGTTCCAGTATGACACCGAAACCCTGTACGAAAAGCTGGACGAGTTCGGCAAAATGCCGCTTCCCCCTTACATCACCAAACAGTTGGAGGATCAAAGCCAGTATCAGACGGTATATGCGAAAGAGCTTGGAAGTGCGGCGGCTCCCACTGCGGGCCTGCATTTTACACCGGAACTGATGGACACTCTGCGGGCGAACGGCGTTAACATTGCTGAAGTCACCCTGCACGTTGGTTTGGGTACCTTCCGGCCGGTCAACGAAGAAGAAATTGAAGACCACCAGATGCACAGCGAGTGGTACTCGGTCAGTGAGGAGACTGCCAACGCGATTCAGGCTACCCGCGCAGCCGGCCACCGTGTTATCGCCGTGGGTACCACCAGTTGCCGCACACTGGAGGCAGTCTGGGCGAAATACGGCAAAATCGTGCCTTGCAGCGGTAACACAGATATTTTCATCTATCCCGGCATTGATTTGCATGCCATTGATGGAATGATCACCAACTTCCATCTGCCGGAAAGCACCCTCATTATGCTGATTTCTGCATTTTACGGTTACGATAAGACGATGGCAGCCTACAAAGTAGCCGTACAGGAAAAATACCGCTTCTTCAGCTTTGGTGACGCCATGCTGATTCTGTAAATAACTGTTGACTTATTTTTCAGCTTCCTCTATAATATGGCAGAAAAGGCGGTGCGGGGATTGCCCCTTGCACCGTCTGTTTTTTAGACTACGGATTACGGAGAGAATCATCCATGCCTTACCGTTTGCTCAAACAGGAGGGGGCCGCTCGCCGCGGTGAATTCACCACCGTACACGGCACGGTTCAAACGCCCGCCTTTCAAAATGTAGCCACCGCCGCCGCCATCAAAGGCGGTCTTTCGGCGCTGGACCTGAAAGAGATTCGTGCACAAGTCATGTTGTGCAACACTTATCATTTGCATCTGCGTCCCGGGGATCAAGTGGTGGCGCAGATGGGGGGACTGCATAAGTTCACCCGTTGGAACGGCCCGATCCTGACCGACAGCGGCGGATTTCAGGTGTTCAGTTTGGCTAAATTACGCCAAATTACCGAAGAGGGTGTCACATTCAATTCTCATCTGGACGGTCATCGGATTTTTATGGGACCAGAACAGAGCATGCAGATCCAAGCCAATCTTGGCTCCACCATTGCCATGGCATTTGATGAGTGTGTAGAGAACCCTGCCACCTACGAATACGCCAAAAACAGCTGTGCCCGGACCGCCCGCTGGCTGCTTCGCTGCAAGCAGGAGATGGCCCGCCTGAAGCATGAAGAAAAAGCCGTTAACCCGGATCAGCTCCTTTTCGGCATTAATCAAGGATGTACCTTTGCAGACCTGCGTGTAGAGCATATGAAGCAGATTGCCGAATATGATCTGGATGGTTATGCCATTGGAGGTTTGGCAGTGGGCGAGCCGGCCGAAGTAATGTATGATATTATTTCGGCGGTAGAGCCCTTTGCTCCGAAAGATAAAATTCGCTACCTTATGGGAGTCGGAACGCCCGGTAACATCATCGAGGCGGTTTATCGCGGTGTGGACCTGTTTGACTGCGTCATGCCCAGCCGCAACGCACGGCATGGACATCTATTTACCTGGGACGGTATCATCAACATCAAAAACCTCAAATACGAGCGTGATGAATCGCCCATTGATCCTCATTGCGACTGCCCGGTTTGCCGCAATTTCTCCCGCGCTTATATCCGCCATCTGCAAAAGGCAGATGAAATGTTGGGTATGCGGCTGGCTGTGATGCACAACTTGTATTTCTATAATCACCTGATGGAGCGTATCCGCGAAGCTTTGGACGCTGGAACCTTCCAGCAATTCCATGACACTTATGTCCATAAGCTGGACACCCGCATATAAGAATCAGAAATTGCCGGAAAAGCTCTTGCGTTCTTGCCGACAATTCGATATAATAGAAAAAAATTGTTTAAACTAAGGAGAAAACCTGTTATGATCCAGTTCTTGAGCCAACAAAGTGCCAGCACTAGCGACATGATTATCAATTTGCTGCCGATGGTGCTGATTATCGTCTTTATGGTCCTGATCATTTATATTCCCCAGAAACGTCAGGACAAGAAGGACGCTGCCATGCGTAATTCCATCGAAATCGGTGACAAGGTCACCACGATCGGCGGGATTGTGGGCATTGTTTTTGCGATTAGCGACAAGGATGACACCTTGGTTGTTGAGACCGGCAGTGATCGCACCAAAATTCGTTTCCGTCGCTCCGCCATTTCCAATGTAGAGAAGCTGGATGTAGGCGGCGATACCAAGAACGCTTCTGCTAAAAAGTAATCACAAACATATTTAAACGCCCCCTTGCATAGTTTTTACTGTGCAAGGGGGCGTTTGTTATGTCTAATAAAGGAAAGACCATTCATTCCGTCCGACGGGCGACTGTTTGCAAACCGCTAAAAAACCGAACGAAAGATGCAACCTCTATCCTTCTGCGAAGCTGCCTTCTTTCGCTTTTTGCCGGTATTTGTCTAACTGCTGTATTGTTGGCGCTGTTAGCGTTTTTGCTGTCCCACACGCCCTTATCGCTTGGATTTGTGCGACCCTTGGCTTGTGGTGCTGCGGCTTGCGGTGCGGCGCTGTCCGGTGTATTGCTGGCCAAACGAATTGGACGCCAAATGTTGCTGTGCGGGCTTCTTTGCGGAGGATTCTACGCGATTTGCCAGCTTATGGCTGCCTTTCTAACCAGTGGCGAGGCTGCCTTTGACGGCACCAATCTGATGCTGCCAATTGCACTGCTTTTAGGAGGAGTGATGGGCGGCGCTTTGGCGGCTTTGCGGACGGTGCGCTGATGCGGGCCGGCACTTCTGCGTCACGGCCGCGTTTTCCGCTGCGGAGTCGCACCACACCGCACACCCCTAAAACCCTATCCCGGCGATATCCATCATCCGCCTATGTCGTACCGCTTTGCGCTAGTATGCTGATCGCAGGCTATTTGCCTGGAATATGGTTGGGCCATGACGGGCAGACCGCACTGGGACAACAGCTCGCCAAGTATTATGCAGACGTGGCACTTACCACGCCATGGTTTGTATCTTTTTTGCGCTCGATTGCTGGCCCGTTCTTACAGATTGTATTTGTCCTTTTGTGCGGATTCTCTGCTTTGGGGCTGGGCTTTCTGCTGTTATACTTTTTGGGGAAGGGCTTTTTTCTCGGCTTTTGTGCAGCCAATGTCTTCTTTGCCGGCGGAATCTCCGACTTGGTTGCATATTGGCTTTGTACCTGTCTGCCAGACCTTGTTTTTACGGCAGTTCATCTTTGGCTGGCGGCGTATGCACTCTGTTTGAGCCATGGGCTTTTCCAAAGCGTCTTTTTGGGCGGCGCTCCCCGCGGGCAACTGCATACCGCTAATAGGCGCCTTTTGGTGAGAAGCGGCGTCGCACTCTTTGTTTCCGGTTTACTCGGCATCATTTTCAGTGGATTGCGCTTCTTGTTGAACCCGCTCTTTTTGTGAGGGTTTGGGTGCAATATACTTTTGGTCTGCAAGGGGAGAGGCTTGCACCGCTTCGCGAAGCTGTTGCTGATTGATATGGGTGTAAATCTGTGTTGTGGACACATTTTCATGGCCCAAAATTTCTTTTAGGGCGAGCATATCTACGCCGCCCTGATACATAAGGGTTGCGGCGGTATGGCGCAGTTTATGCGGAGAAAACCCTTTTCCGCTCAGTCCTGCGTTCTTCAAACAGCTTTCGACGATTTGTTCAACGCGGCGCGCCGTCAATCGCTTTCCTGTCCGCTTTGAAACAAACAGCGCATCGGTATCCACCAAGTGGGGAAGGGCTCTGCGAGCTTGTATATAATGAGAAAGTGCCTGTTTGCAGGATTCATTTAAATAAACAATTCGCTCCTTGCCGCCTTTGCCGGTAATGCGAATTGTGTCGTCGCGAAAATCACTTAAATTGATGCCTATGAGTTCTGCAAGGCGCATGCCACAGTTTAAGAACAAGGTGATCATGCAGAAATCACGTTCGTAAAATTCGCTTTGTATATTTTTTAACAAATCCAAGCTTTCTTGTTGAGTCAGATATTTGGGCAGTGTTTTTTTAGGACTGCCCAAATTTACATTCTCGGTAGGATCACTTGGGAGCTTATTGACTTGCGTCACCATATAATGGAAAAAGCCTTTCAATGCGCTCAACTTTCGAGCACGTGCTTTGGATCCATTATTGGCACTGCGCACATAATCCAAATAAGAAAAAATATCCCGCTTGGTGATGCTCGCAATATCTTTAGCGGTAATTTGTGTAAGATCGATTTTATCCAACGGTGTGTCTGGCTTGACGCGGTTCCATTGTGCCATCATATAGCGAAAGAAACCTCGCAAATCCAAATAATATCCGTTTACCGTTCGTGGAGATCGCAGTTTAACAAAGTCCAGATAATGCAGATATTCGATTACATCATCAGGGATGTCCAGATACGGAGCATGCCGTTCTGGATTGACTACATCAATATAGCTGCTCACAGTTCGTTTTTACCTCGTTCGTTTGAGAAGAGCTCGGCGCCTGCCGGGCTTTTTTGCTGCCATTTATTGTACCACATTGTCTATGCAGCGTCAATTTTCACGCGTTTATAAAGAATTGAAAGCTATATGCGCTTTACGATCCGTATAGAAAATGTATGCAGGCGGGTATTTATGCAGATTTGCTTTTCAACCTCCTTGATCGGTTTTCAACAGTCGGCAAACTCTTTTCCACTGCTGCATTTCGTTCCCCTCTATTTCGCTAAATTTACATTTAGCGAAATACTATGTTTCGCAAATACGCCACCCTTTTAAGGCCGCGACTCTCAAAGATTTTCAGCTCGAGCCCCTCCCGTCGTTGCTCCCTCTGATCCGCGGTGGTTTCCATGTGATGTTTCTAAGCCAACGAAGTCTTACTGCCCTCGTACAAGCATGAACTTTAGCCGCAAGATTTTTTCATGTATCCGTACAGCGCAGGACGATCATCACAGGCATCCGCCTTCCGAAGATGCCACGCGATTTCCGCATTGTCATCCAGTCAGTCATCAAGCACGCCCTATGCAGCGATGTGAAGTTTTCTTTCATCATTCTTCTTTCTTTCGCTTGTATAATGTAAAGGATTGTACTTATTTGATAACAATTTTGTGCATTTTACATAATTTTTCCTGCAAGTTTTTTTGCACATTGTTTTTCTTGAATAATTTTTTCACACTTCTTTCAGTGAAATTTCCCCTTGTTTTTGTCTTGATTTTCTTTTAACATAGATAGTGTCAGGTGGGCCACGAAGAAGGGCTCACCAATCGAACAACAAAAGGAGAAAAACTATGAGAAAAGCACTTGCATTGAGCATGGCCGCAGCAATGGCCTTGAGTCTGGCTGCTTGCGGCGGTTCCACCAGCTCCACCGCGTCTTCTGACAGCGCTGCTGCCGGCACCTCGGAAGCCGCCTCTTCTGCCTCTACCGAAGGCGGCACCGTTGCCAACAAAGATAAGCCCCTCATTTGGTTCAACCGTCAGCCTTCCAACAGCACCACCGGTGAGTTGGATATGGAAGCTCTGAGCTTCAACAGCAATACCTACTACGTTGGTTTCGACGCCAATCAGGGTGCTGAGCTGCAGGGCCAGATGGTTCTGGATTACATCAAGGCGCACGCCGATACGATCGACAAGAACGGCGACGGCGTCATCGGTTACGTTCTGGCCATCGGTGATATCGGCCACAACGACTCCATCGCTCGTACTCGCGGTGTCCGTTCCGCGCTGGGCACCGCCGTTGAGGGTGAGAACGGCATCGTCAGCGATCCCGTTGGCACCAATGCAGACGGTTCTGCCACGCAGGTTCAGGATGGCACCATCGAAGTCGATGGCAAGACCTTCACGGTCCGTGAGTTGGCTTCTCAGGAAATGAAGAACTCCGCCGGTGCTACTTGGGATGCCGGCACGGCCAGCAACGCGATCAGCGCTTGGGCCTCTTCTCTGGGCGATAGCATTGATATCGTTGTTTCCAACAACGACGGCATGGGCATGGCCATGTTCAACTCCTGGTCTCAGGAAGCTGGCGTTCCCACCTTCGGCTACGACGCCAACGCTGACGCTGTTGCCGCTATCGCCGACGGTTACGGCGGAACCATCAGCCAGCACGCTGACGTTCAGGCTTATCTGACTCTGCGTCTGCTCCGTAACGCTCTCGACGGCGTTGACATCAACACTGGCATCGCTACCGCTGACGCTGCTGGCAACGTCCTGAGCGAGGATGTTTACTACTACGATGAGGCTTCTCGTTCTTACTACGCTTTGAACGTGGCTGTCACCGCTGAGAACTACGAGGACTATCTGGACTCCACCGTTCCTTACGCTCCGGTTGCTAACCAGCTGGATGCTTCCACCAGCCCCGAGAAGACCGTTTGGCTCGACATCTACAATGCAGCCGACAACTTCCTGAGCGCTACTTATCAGCCCCTGCTGGAGAAGTACGACGATCTGCTCAACCTGAAGGTTGACTACATCGGCGGCGACGGCCAGACCGAGGCTAACATCACCAACCGTCTGGGCAACCCCAGCGCGTACGACGCCTTCGCCATCAACATGGTTAAGACCGACAACGCGGCTTCCTACACTTCTCTGCTGAACCAGTAATGGTCATCAGAACCACTTTGAAACCTAAGCACGAGTAATCACAACGCTATTAGGGAGAAGGTATTTCTCCATTTGGGAGAAGGAGCTCTCCCTAATAGCGCTTTTTTATGAAACACAGACGGGGTCTTCCCTGTCAATTTGCAGAAACGGGAGTAACGAGAATGACAGAAGCGAAAGATGATATCGTCTTGTCAATTCGCGGTATGTGCAAGTCATTCGGCCGCAACCGAGTGCTTGATCACATTAATCTGGACGTAAAGCGCGGTACTGTCATGGGACTGATGGGCGAAAACGGCGCCGGCAAGTCCACCATGATGAAATGCCTGTTTGGTACCTATCAAAAAGACGAAGGAAAGATCTTCCTGAACGGAAAGGAAATCAGCTTTTCCGGTCCGAAAGATGCTCTGGAAAATGGTATCGCGATGGTCCATCAGGAGTTGAACCAGTGCCTCGAGCGCAGTGTTATCGACAACCTGTTCCTCGGACGCTATCCGGTCAACTCCATGGGCGTTGTTGACGAAGGACAAATGAAACGCAAGGCGGCGGAGCTGTTCCGTAAACTGGGAATGACCGTCAACCTAACGCAACCGATGCGCAACATGTCGGTTTCGCAGCGGCAAATGTGTGAAATTGCCAAAGCAATCTCCTACAATGCACAGGTTATTGTTTTGGACGAGCCCACTTCCTCTCTAACTGTGCAGGAAGTCGATAAATTGTTTGAAATGATGCGGATGCTGAAATCGCAGGGCATTTCGCTGATCTACATTTCTCATAAGATGGACGAAATCTTTGAGATCTGCGATGAAGTTTCGGTGCTTCGTGATGGTAATTTGGTTATGACCAAAGACACCAAGGACACCGACATGAATGAACTGATCGCCGCGATGGTCGGCCGTTCTCTGGAGAGCCGCTTCCCGCCGGTAGACAATACTCCCGGTGACACGAT
>NZ_CALADU010000165.1 GCF_937890665.1 uncultured Subdoligranulum sp. | reverse complement strand
TTTTTTGTGAAACAAAGAAAAACTGAAAGGGCTGCCTTTTAGGGGAAGGCAGCCCTTTCAGCTTTTTATAAAACGATCAGGTCTAATAGGCACGGGACGGTGCTGCCGCGGCAGGACGAAGCTTCACCAAGATACCTGTTCTTCGGAAAGGCAATCACATAAAGGGGCGGCACGTCCCTCGAGAATCTTCTGCCGCATGCCCTCTTGTGCGTTTACCTCCAAGGTGGCCAGTAAGTCATGGTACTGTTGCTCTGCAAGGAGTATCACCGAGCCGGTTTGGGTATCTACCTGAAGCGGTTCTCCCGTGCGGAGAACTTGCTGCAACGAGGCGGCTAGATTTTGGGATAATTCCTCGGTCGTGATGTGTAGCATAGGAACTCCTTTCGATACATTCATCATATCGTTCCGCAGCAGCAATGTCAATGCACCCCGTGGAAGGTACACAAAAAGCGGCCCAAAGGACCGCTTGAATGGTTAGAGGGATTTTTGCGTTTCGTGACGCATGGCGCGGTAGCCGATGAGCACCGTCCATACATAAGCGCAGGTTTTGGGGATCATCAGCATGCCGATCATGGGGATGGTATCGGCCCAAAGGACAACAGGAATGTAGAAGGCAAAGCTGAGTACAATGGTCAGCCACATCCAGCGGAAGGCGGGATCTTGCTGCCCGTGGGCGCTGCGGTAGAACAACACGATGATCAACAACCCCAGCAGTGCGAAGGGAATGTTGCGGTAGATACCCCAAGAGAGCGGCGCCGAGGCGCTGAACCATTGGTTTTGGGGCAAAAGGCAAAGGAAGATCCGCAGCCCGACCAACAGATACACAGTGGCAGTCAGACCGCGGCGGCCCTGTACTTGGTAGCGCAGCCGCCAAACGTAGTACAGCAATAGGTAAAAAATCGTCATGGTTACCGAGGTGATGGCTTTTCCAAGGCCCAAGGCGACGGTGTAGTTCTCCAACCCGGTGGTGCAGAGCGCCCACGCCCGGGGGACCAGATGGAAGGCATCCCCGGCTCCCAGAACCACCGCCATCCAGCCGAAGAGGCGGAAGACGGGACGGGCAGAAACGGTTCGAATCATTCGGGAACCTAAGGTCAGTACAGTGATCAGATAGACTGCATCGAAGGCAGTTTCCATAATGGCTTGCATAAAAAGGTCCTTTCTGTTGTCATAAAGTTGAACGGTGTTCATTTTGCGGGCGGCAAAACCTCCCCGGCAGGGGAGGCAGCGAAGAAAAGGGGAGCATTTCAAGCCGAACCTGTGGCAGAGGCGTACAGCGTCCGTTCCACAAGGCGCAGCACGGGGGTGGGATCAAAGGTTCCCCGCAACTGTGCCGCGAGCATCAACGAAAACAGTACATCCGCAAACTGTTCGGGCGTAAAGGTTTCGTCAAATGCATGGGGGCGAATCTGTGGATCTCGCCGCAGCACCGCGCAGAGCATCTGCTGAATATGCTGCCATGCCTGTTCCATGCGCTGCTTGCCTTGCGATTTGTCGGCCTGTACAAAGCTGAGGGAGTGCAGGGTAAAAAAGCCGGGATACTGTGTGTTGCCATAGGACAACCGTGTAAACAGCCACTCCACGCAGTCCCGGGTAGTCTGGAACGAGGCACCACCGTCACTGCAACGGAAAATGTCGTACCAGACACTTTCCACCGCGGCACTGACAAGATCCGCCTTGGAACCGAAGTAGTTGTACACGGTCCCCACCGAGATACCGCAGGCGGCTGCCACTTCGCGCACATTCAAGACGGTGCCGCCTTGCTGGTGGAGCAAATCCCGGCAGACAGATAGAATTTCTTCTTTGGACGTAGCCGTTGGCTTCATAGAATCACCTCATAATGAACAATGTTCATTATATAGCAGCAACCGCACAATGTCAAGGCAGAGGGGAGAAAGTCCCTCTTCAACGCGAAAGAAACAGGCGGATATTTTTTGAAAAAGTAGTTGACATTTCTTCAAATTGTTGGTATACTAATAAAGCTGTCAGCGATGACGGCGGACAATATGGGGGTGTAGCTCACCTGGGAGAGCGCCTGCATGGCATGCAGGAGGTAAGGGGTTCGATCCCCCTCATCTCCACCAAAAACTCCGAACCGGAATGGTTCGGAGCTTTTTTGTTGTCTTTTTCAAAATCTGGTTAATCCGGCAGATAGGCTGTTGTCAAGGCAAGACCGTCCCGTAGGATCTTTTGCAACAGGATCCGCTCTTCGTCGGACCAAACCGGATGATAAAGGGGGCCGCCCTGACGCATTGCAGGGAGATTGCAGCCATAGAACAATTTGTTGTAGACATTTTGCGTTTTTTCGTCGCGGGCATCCCCCGAAAAAGGCTGATGTACCGACTGTGCAATGTCAGAAAACAGGTTCCACCAATGCAAGAGCGACGGACAATCGACCTGTCCTTGCTGTAAGGCCTGCAGCGGCGGATAGGCATACACCGTTAGAGATTCGGCAGGGGTGTACCCCTGTTCTTTAGCAAAGGCCAGCGCATCGGTACAGTCCGCGAAAATCCGCAGCTTACCATCTGCCTGAACCAGCAGGCCGTCCGGCTCGCCGGAGTACCAAAGGGCGATGCCGTGGCGTTTCGGCAGATATAACTCTACCGGATACAAGGTCTTGTCCTCCATAGTAGGGGCTCCTTCCCTGTGAAATTTTACGATTCGGGAGCATCAGCCGGGAATCGGCACGTCGGCGAAAAAGCAAAAAAGAACCGTCCCGATCAGAACTATAAAATGCAATACAACGGTTCTTGTGGCGTGCTGCGCGTTCCATACAATCTGTTCCGTTTCCTCGGTCCGGTCAGGGCTGGCCAGCATTTCCGCGCACATCTGGCGCAGTCCTTTCCGCACCCGGAACGTTCCCGGCATAAAATTGTCTTTGGCATTGCCCCAGCGCACGTCGTCGTAGCGGGTGATCTGGTCGGGAAAAAGACGCAGCCATTCCCGCTTGAAGACGTTGATGGCCCGCAGCGCCAGCAGAAAACCGGCCAGATAGTACCCCAGAACGGCGACTGCCAACCAAGGAAAAGGAATCGCTCCATACCACAGGACGGAAAGGGCGAGAATCCCCCAAAAGCAGGCCGTACAAAGCAGAGATGCTTTTCCGTAAGGAATCTTCATAAGGCTACCTCCTGCCGGGAAAAAAGCGCGCTTCGGCGAGGAAACAAAGTACAGTAAAGTACAGTATTTTATAGAAATACTATACCACTGCCTCCGGCTTACTACAAGGGATAGTACAAAAAGTCCCCGGCAGGGGAGAGGTAGCTTCCTTGCCGGGGCGTATAAACAGTTTCTCAGATTGCCTTAAAGCCGACGCTCTGCATAAAGCGCAGGAAAGCGGCCTGACCGGCTTGATCCTGCTTAAAGACACCGGCGTTTTCCAGCACGTGGCTGAATACGGTGCCGATCTCTTGCTTGACGGCGTTGTTCGCGTCCTGCGGCGCCATGGAGGTGCCGTATTTGGCGATGAGCTGGTCGATCCAGTCGGCGTGTACCGCCAGCGGAGAGCCTTCCTCGCGGCTGGTGTTGGGGCGCTGCCCTGCCAGAATCTCGGCGATCTGGGCGCCCTGTTCCTTCAGGCGGGCGGGCAGGATGGCCAGACCCATGACTTCGATCAAGCCGATGTTTTCCTTCTTGATGTTGTGGTATTCCTTGTGGGGATGGAAGATACCGTCGGGGTATTCCTCACTGGTGCGGTTGTTGCGCAACGCCAGATCCAGAATGTAGCCGTCCTTCTCGTCGTAATGCAGGATCGGTGTGACGGTATTGTGGGGCGTGTCGCCGGTGTGGGACAGGATGCCCACGCTTTCGTCATTGTAGTTGCGCCAAGCGGTGAGGATGTTGTTGGCCACAATCTGCATCTGCTGGCTGCTGCGGCCCACCAGACGTACCGCAGAAACCGGCCAATTCAGGATGCCGGCCTTGACACCGGGATACCGGATATCGGTCATCGGCACGGCGACAGATGCCTTTTGCATGGGGAAGACATACCGTCCGCCTTGGAAGTGGCTATGGCTCAGGATGCTGCCGCCCACGATGGGCAAATCGGCGTTGGAACCGCAGGTGTAGTGGGGGAACTGGGACACAAAGTCAAAGATTTCAGCCAGTGTCTGGCGGTCCATCTCCATGGGCTTGTGGGTTTCATGGAGCATAATGCAATGCTCATGGAAGTAGGCATAGGGGCTGTACTGCAGATAGAACTGCTGCCCGGCCAGCGTGATGGGCACGATGCGATGGGTTTGCCGGGCAGGGAAGTTGATGCGGCCGGCATAGCCGATATTCTCTTTGCAGAGCATGCAGGCGGGATAACCGGATTTGGGCTGCAGGCGCTCCAAGGCGATGGTCTTAGGATCCTTTTCGGGCTTGGTCAGGTTGATGGTGATCTCCAAATCACCGTAAGGCGTGTCAGAGGTCCACTGGATATTTTTGGCGATTTGGGCAGTGCGGATGTAGTTGGTCACCACGCAAAGATCGTAGAACCAATCGGTAGCTGCCTTGGCGCCCTTGCGCTCATAGAGCTTTTTGAACTTCTTGCAGACTTCGCTTTCCCGGGGCATCAAAGCGCCCATCAGCCGGGTCTCAAAGTTGATGCGGTATTGGGGAACAGAGCCGTCAAACAGATCCTTCTGGGCGGCCAGCTCTACCATTTCATCCAACAAAGCGGCGGGGGTCTCAGGGTTCTCTTTGGGGGCCTTGGCCTCACTGGGGGCGCTCAGCGCCAGCAGGTCCAACAGCGTATTGCGGGCCACCAGAATGTCCAGATCCTTGATGAGCTTGTGCTTGCGGCCGAAGCGCAGCAGGCGTTCCACGTCCAAGGCCAGACGGGCGTCGCGCTGTTCCGGGGTCAATGCCGTGCAGTCAAATTCCTTGTTTGCCATAATTGCCCTCCTGTAGCGGTGTGTTTTCGGTTGTGTTGTACTAACCATACCGCAAAAATCCTCCGTTTTCCATAGCGCTGCGTGTCATGCTTTTGCAGTTTTCATGCACAGACCTAACTGCGTTGTAAATAGTCCGTGCTGACCCAGCCGGTGGGCCAATTTTGATAGCCTACCAACACCCAACCCGGTGCCGTACTGCTGGCACCCAATTCTTTTACCACGGAACCCGGCGATAGGCTGCCGATTTTTTCGTATTCGGTGCCGGGGCCGGCGCACACGTTTAAAGTGCCATCCGGGGTGGTGGTATAGTCGTCGCAGTCATTGTCCGACCAGAAAACATCGGGATAGACCATAGTCAAGGGAACATAGCGCAAAAGCGGCGGTTCGTTTTGCACTGGCTGGGTGCCGGAAACTTGGCTGGTGGAAGGCGCCGCAGCACTGGGAATGGAAAAGGGATGCCAGCCGTCGGCTTGCTGCAGCCACCCTACGGTACCGTCCCACACAAGACCGTCGTAGGTGCAGGGCAAAAATTCCAACCCGGCACTGTCCAATAAACCCAGCTTGCCGTCCCGGCTGACCACTGCGTAGCCGCTCAGCAGCGGGGAAGCCCATCCCCGATATCCCCCGAAATCGCTGTAAACGGCATCATAGCAGGGGGCGGTCACTTCGGTGCCCTGCCGGTCCAGATAGACCCATTTGCTGCCGCGGCGGGCGGGGGCCAGCAAGGCGCCGTCCCGGAAAAATCCCACCTGTTGGTATTCATAGTTGTTCAGCGGCGTTCCGTCCTCGGTGCGGTAACGGTAGGACGCGTTGCTGTCATATTCTAGCGAGTAGCCCCAATTTTGAACCGATATGGTGGCGGGCCGGGTGGGAAAGATGTGCCCGTACTCTTCCTGCATACCGGGGGAAATATAGGTGGGCTCACTGGGACCCAAGCTGCCAATATAGGCGCAAAGCTGCTGGGAACTCTCCAGCCAGAAGAAATCTTCATAGCCCGGGCCGCAATGGGCCATATCGCAAAGGATCCCCTCGTTTGCATCTGTCAGGATTTGCTGCATCTGTTCCCGAAGCGCCTTATCATCAGGATCTTTTTGGGCGATCCAGGCGGGGGAACGGGGTGTTTGATCGCTGCACAAGGCGATGGGGGCATCAAATACACAGGGAAGAACCTCTGTGCCGTCGCTGTGCATCAGTCCCCACTGCCCATCCTGACACATCGTAAAATAGCCCTGTACCGGTTCGGAGAAGAGGGAAAAGTGATAGACCAGTTGGATGTCATCATAGGGCAGCACGGCCAGATCGACGGCCTCCAGCCCGGCGGGGAGGGCGGTTTCGGCTGTGACGGAAGGGGATGGTTCCTCCACGACAGAGTTCTGGGCGGCTTCGGCGGTTTCCGGTGTGGTGGACTCTGTCAACGGTGCCATCGTACAGGCACACAGCAGCAGGGAGCACAGCAGCGGAAGTCCAAGGCGTTTCATCAGAGCACCTCCTTTTCCATAGGAAAAACAGGTCAAATATCAACGAGTTCTTTTCTTTATTGTCGCATGTTGTTGAACTGTTGTCAATGAAAAATCCCCCGTCGGCAGGGCGCCGACGGGGGATTGGGATTCTTTATTTTTTCAGATCGCTGAACAGGTCTTTGCGGTAGACGCCGTCTGCCACCAACTGGGCAAAACTATCGATGACGATCTGCTTGTCCTCGGCGTAGGTGACACCGAACCACTTGTCGTGGGTGGGCAATACCTTGACGCTGACCTTGTCCTCGTGGAGCAGCTCATCAATGTAGATGGGCAGCAGGTACTCAGCCTTGAGCGGGTTGGCGGGGGCAGATTTCTGGAAGAACTCTACGAAACCATCCTCCAACAGATCGACAAAGGCGGGGGTCAGACCCCACATATTCATAGAAACCAAACTGTCGATGTCGATTGCCTTGCCGCCGGCGGCTGCACCGTCGGCCGTCTTTTCGATGCCGCTGGTCTCCAGTACGCCGGTCAGGTAGTGGTCGGCGTTCATCTGGCAGATTCCGCGGGTCACGGCACCGTTGTCACTCAAGGTGTTTTTCAGCACAAATCCGGCCATGCACAGCTTGCCGGGGGCAGCAGGGTCATACCCTTGCAGGAAGTCATGAAGCTGGACAAAAGCCTCCTTGCCGTAGTAGTCGTCAGCGTTGATGACGGCAAAAGGCTCCTGCAAGATGCCTTTGCAAGCCAGAACAGCCTGCCCGGTGCCCCAGGGCTTGGTGCGGCCTTCCGGTACCGTGCAGCCGACAGGAACGTTGTCCAAGGACTGGAAAGCGTAGGCAATTTCCACACCCAAGTCCTTGCAGACTGCCTCGATGCGGTCGCCGATGGCCTCCTTGAAGGCCTGCTCAATGTCGTGGCGGATGATAAAGACAATTTTATCGAACCCGGCCTCGATGGCATCGTGGATGGAATAATCCATGATGATCTCGCCGTTGGGGCCGACTGCCGCCAGCTGTTTGATGCCGCCGCCGAATCGGGAACCGATGCCGGCAGCCATAATGACCAGTGCAGTTTTCATTTGAAACCTCCAAAGTTTTCGATCTATCCATACTGATCCGGTCTGTAACACAGCCGGATGAAAGTCATGCCATTATAGTCCCATGTTGATCATCACAAGGTTGAGGAACGCCGGACCGGCCAAGTAGATAAAACCGATCTCCAGCAGAGCCACCAAAAGGAAGTAGAGGATGGCCGCGGGCAGATTGGTGCCGCCGCTGCGGGCCAATGCCTCGGTGCGCTCCGGCCCTTCAGGGGTTTGGGCGCAGATCGCCTCGATCCGTGCGCGGCCATGCTTTTCATAAAGCGACACCGCAAACAGGCCCAGCAATACCCGAATGCCCCAGTTGATCATATCGCAGACGGTGGTGGCATAGGGGATCCAGCCCAACGGCATGTTGCCGAAGACGCTGGGGTTGTAGTAGGCTACACCGCTCATCAGCCCGGGAATGTAGAGCAGCAGCGACACAATGGCCGTGACGATGCCCAGCTTCCACATTTTGCGGTACAAGAGATAGGCGGGACCAAAGAAGAAGGCGGCGAAGGAGAAGGAAACCCGACGCTTTGTTTCGCTTATGCGGAAGAAGTGCATGAGATAATACATCGGGGAACGTCCCACAAAGATTGCCCAGTGTTTGGCCTTGATGCCATCGATGGCATCTTCCGGGCCAACTTCCCGGCGGTAGATCCCGCCATCAGCCCCGGCGCCATAGGCATCGATGCGAGGCCCGGCAGCGCCTTGCGGGTTTTGGCCCGCGTTGGGGCGGTAGGCTCCGGCACCGGGGGTGCGGGCGTAGATGGGGCCTTCCTCGTGGGGGGCCTGCTGCTCGGCATCTTCCGGCCGGGGCAGCGGCACACCGCAGTGGCTGCAGCGGGCTGCGCCCGGTTCGTTGTAGGTGCCGCAGTTGGGGCAGATGGCCGCATGGGCGGCCGCTTCGGCTTCGGGACCGAATTCCGGTTTCCATTCAAAACCGGCGGCATGCTCCGATTGATGCATGCAGACGCCGACTTTCTGCCAGCAAGCCCGATGATACGGGGTACCGCAGTCGGGGCAAACGACGATGTCATCGTCGTCGGTAAAAGCCTGTTCACAGACAGGACAGTGATTTCCAGTGTAACGAGCCATGTGTTTATGTCCTCCCAATAACTTAGAACCATTATACCGCATCAAGAGGGTAAATGCAAAGAATTTTCTATGAAGTTTGGGCATTCCGGCGCCTTTTTATAGGAATAGCACCCCTTTACAACGGTCCTGATATGGTTTATACTATTATTATGTGAATTTATGCCAATCAAGGGGTAACGATATGATCACCATTGACGAATTGAAAGCAAAGCTCGGCGGGATGAAAACCTCCGTCGACGACTTGCGCGACGCGCTTTCCATCGAAGCCAGCGAAAAGCGTCTGGCCGAGTTGGAGCACCAGATGACGCTGCCCGGTTTCTATGACGATCAGGCCAAGAGCCAGCGGGTCATCAGCGAGATGGGCGAAGTCAAGAATAAGCTGGAGCGGTTCGGAAAGCTCTCCACCCAGTATGAGGAAGCGGAAACCTTGCTGGAGATGATCGAGGAAGAAAACGATCCTTCGCTGACCAGCGAAGGAGAGCAGGCGGTGGAAGCCGTGGAAAAGTCCATCGACGAATTGCAGTTGATGACGATGCTCAACGGCGAGTATGACCACAACAACGCCATTTTGACCTTCCATGCCGGTACTGGCGGTACCGAGGCACAGGACTGGGCCGAGATGCTCTACCGTATGTACACCCGCTGGGCCGAAGCCCACGGTTACAACGTGGAGGTACTGGACGTACTGGACGGCGACGAGGCGGGCATCAAGTCCGCTTCCATGATGATCAAAGGTGCCAATGCCTACGGAATGCTCAAGAGCGAGCACGGCGTGCATCGTTTGGTCCGCATCAGTCCCTTTGACGCCAACGCCCGTCGACAGACCAGCTTTGCCAGCTTGGAAGTTATGCCGGAACTAAACGAAAACATCCAGATCGAGATCAACCCGGCGGATATCGAGATGCAGGTTTACCGCTCCTCCGGTGCCGGTGGCCAGCATATCAACAAGACTTCCTCGGCGGTACGTTTGATCCATAAGCCCACCGGTATTGTGACGAGCTGCCAGACCCAGCGCAGCCAGCTGCAGAACCGTGAGTATGCCATGGAGATGATGAAGGCCAAGCTCTATCAGATCGCGCTGCAGCAGCATAAGGACAAGATCGACGACATCAAGGGCGTCCAGAACGAGATCGCCTGGGGCCATCAGATTCGCAGCTATGTTTTTATGCCCTACACGTTGGTCAAGGATCACCGCACCAACTACGAGAGCGGCAACGTACAGGCTGTCATGGACGGCGATCTGGACGGTTTCATCTACGCCTACCTCAAGGCCAGTTCTCGCGGGGAATTGCAGGACGTCTGATTGTAACAGAAGGAAAAACGGTACATAGTGTAGGCTGTGTGCCGTTTTGCTTTATAGTGCGCTTTATTTGTTCACAATCGGTTGGTATACTGTACCACTATATAGAAAGGAGTGCCCGGTATGTCCAAACCCACGGGGTTGTCATCTGCCGAAGTGGCGGCGCGGCAACAGCAAGGCAAGACCAATCGACCGCCGAAATCCCCCACCAAAACGGTGGGGCAGATCGTGCGGGACAACGTGTGCAGCTATTTCAATTTGGTGTTTGTGGTGTTGGCCTGTATGCTGGCCTCGGTGGGATCGTGGCTCAACATGGGGTTTCTGGGCGTGGTGTTCTGGAATACCCTCATCGGGGTTGTACAGCAGCTGCGGGCCAAAAAAACCATTGACCAGCTAACGCTGGTTTCCGCCCGCAAGGTGCGCTGCCTGCGGGACGGGACGTGGACTTCCTGCTTGTCGGAAGATCTGGTGCAGGATGATGTGGTGGCCTTTGGGGCCGGGGATCAGATCATAGCCGATGCAGTGGTTCTGGAAGGCAGCGTGCAAGTCAATGAATCTCTCATCACCGGTGAAGCCCGGGCCGTACCCAAAGCACCGGGGGGAGAGCTGCGTTCCGGCAGCTTTCTGATGGCCGGGCACTGCACCGCACGGCTGACCCGGGTGGGGGAGGAAAGCTATGCCAACCGCCTGACCGCCGCGGCACAAGCCGATGGCCATAAGGTGGCCAAAGGTGAGATGATGCGCTCGCTGGATAGGCTGATCCAAGCCATTGGTCTGGGACTGATCCCGGTGGGAGCGGCGCTGTTCTGGAAACAGCACTGGGTAATGGCCATGGACCTGCGAAGCTCGGTGGAGAGCATGGTGGCGGCCCTCATCGGCATGATCCCCGAGGGCCTTTACCTTCTTACCAGTGTGGCGCTGGCCATCGGTATGCTGCGGCTGGCCCGGCGCCGGGTACTGACGCAGGATATGAAATGCATTGAAACCTTGGCCCGGGTAGATGTGCTGTGTGTGGACAAAACCGGGACCATCACCGAGAGCGTTATGGAAGCAGATGCACCGATCCCACTGGCCGATGGGCCGCTGGAAGATATTCTGCACAGCTATTATGGCGCGGAGGAGCCTGACAACGACACCGGCCGTGCCCTGAAGGCGCGCTTTGGGCAGGGGAGCGGCGGTTGGCCGGTCACGGGACAGATCCCCTTTAATACGGCGTATAAGTATAGTGCCAAATCCTTTGGAACACACGGCGTCTATGTGGTGGGCGCCCCCAATGTGGTGGCCGGTACCCGCAGCGGCGAGTTTCGCAGCCAGCTTACCCCGCTGTTGGCACAGGGGCGACGGGTGCTGCTGTTGGCCCGGTATGACGGATCGCTGCCCGATCCCCCCGAAACGCTGGACCCGGAACGACTGACCTTTTTGGCACTGCTGCCGCTGCAAAATCGGATCCGGTCCAGTGCCCCCAAGACCTTTGCTTATTTTGCTGAACAGGGCGTGGCCATTAAGGTGATTTCGGGGGATGACCCGCAGGCGGTCAGCCATGTGGCGGCGCAGGCGGGGATTGCCGGGGCCCAGCGTTGGGTGGACGCCGCGACGCTGCCTGATGATCAGGCGTTGGCGCAGGCAGCGGCAGATTGCACGGTGTTCGGCCGGGTCACCCCGGAACAAAAACGAAAACTGGTACATGCGCTGCAAAAGCAGGGGCATACCGTGGCAATGACCGGTGACGGTGTCAACGACGTACTGGCTTTGAAAGATGCCGACTGCGGTATTGCCATGGCTTCGGGGGCGCAGGCTGCCAGTCAGGTGGCCCAGTTGGTCCTACTGGACTCAGACTTTGCCGCATTGCCCAATGTGGTAGCCGAAGGACGCCGGGTCATCAACAACATCCAGCGCTCGGCATCGCTGTTTCTTGTAAAAAACATCTTTTCGCTTCTGCTCAGTTTGGTGACGCTCTGCTTGCCGCTGGCTTATCCCTTCCAGCCGCTGCAGCTCTCGTTGATCTCCGCCGTTACCATCGGCCTGCCTTCCTTCGTGTTGGCACTGGAACCCAACTACGAGCTGGTGCGCGGCAAATTTATGCACAACGTTTTGCATGCCGCGCTGCCCGGCGGATTGACGGACTTTTTGTTGGTCTTTTGTGCGCAGGGCTTTGCCTATGCCTTTGATCTTTCGGCAGATGCCTTGGGAACCATCAGCACATTGTTGGTATTGGAAACGGGGCTAATCGTTCTGTTTGGGGTCTGCCATCCCTTCACGCCGGTGCGCTGGGCACTGTGGGGAAGCTGCACCATTCTGGGGCTGGGCGGCGCAGTGCTGTTTGCGCCATGGTTGGAGCTGATCCCGCTGGATCTGGGGGCAACCTTGGTGTTGGCGGTGTTGGCGGCCTTGGTGCTGCCCGTGCTGCATACCGTGACCGGTGTGGTGGATCGCCTCTGGGAGGCAGGACGCCGTTTGCTCCGAGAAAAGAAATCAGTCTAAAAAAGCCGCACAGAGGCGTCTGCCTCTGTGCGGCTTTTTGGGTAAATGGGTCAGTAGGTTTCCAACGGGCGGTTGGTCTCTTTGCGGAACATCAGGCAAAGGCTTACGCACAGTAACCCGCAGGAAATCCAGATGGTGCGCAGCCCCAACGGAGCCATACATTGAGCACCCACACCGGCCCCCAAGGCAAACAGGACGATTACGGCAAAATAATGCCCTGCCTTGCGCAGAATCTTGCCATCCCGCAGGCGAAGGCCTGTCACAAGGGCATCCATCCCGCTGCGCAGATTGCCGATGCACATCGTGCTGGCAAAGGGATAGCCGTGCACTTTGCGGAAAGCCTGTACTTGCATGGCACAGGCGAAGGAAACCAGCGCATTGGCCCCCAGATTGAAGGCTTCCGGCAGAAAGCCCACCAAAAAGAGCAATACGATTTCCACCAGCAGGACCAGTTGGCGCCAATGGAGGCGGTGGCCCTCTTTACAGAAAATACGGATCAATTCTGCCGAGGCTACCACCAACGCAAAGGCCAGCACCGGCACCAGATAGTGCAGGAAGCGCGCCCAGTCACCGGTAAACAGTGACTGGCCCATAAAGACGATGTTGCCGGTTTGGGCGTTGGCAAAAACGCCGCCCCGGCCCAGATAGGTGTAGGCATCCTGTAAGCCACCGGAAAGCGATAGGAATAGGACGGTACGAAAGGCCTCGGACATCTGCCGGGACGGTTGCGAAATTGGTTGTGCCATAACAAAAACCCCTCTCATGCACAAAGGCTGCGGCCCCGTGTCGCAGCCAGTCCGTGGCCCATTATACTCTTCTGGTATCTCCCTGTAAAGAGCAGCAAAAACCGCCTGATGCCCCGTGCATCAGGCGGTTTAGATCAAAAGTCTGTGCTGTGTTCCTCGGCGCGGATGTCATCCCGCTGCAATTCGGCCAACAACTCGTCCTCCTCGGCATGCAGCAGCAGTTTTTGGCTGTATTGCTCAAACCGTTCACACTCGTTGTCCGCCAAGAAGGGGGCGGAATCCGGCCCAAGGGTCAGCTCATTCACAAAGACGACCATCTCCTGTCCATCGGGGAAGGCACGTTCCATAAAATCAAAGGCAGATTCCAGCGCGTCGGAGGCGGCAGCCACGGCATCCTCCCGGCAGCGGACCTGCTGGTTGAAGGCGGAACGTACCGTGTCGAAGGCATCGTCGGCGTCCAGACAGCTTTCCAAAGGTTCGGCCCAGCGGTCCAGCAACGCAGCGGCGCGGGTGCGGGTGGCAATTTCGGCAGACAGTAAGGTGCCGGCGGTTTTGCCCTCTTCGATGCGGGCACGGTAGGCTTTGCGCTGCTCGGCAAACAGCGCGGCGGGGGTATCGTCCTCCTTGGCCTGATTCAGCGCGCGCTTTAGGCTGCGCAGCTGCTGGTAGCAGGCATCGGTCACGGCGTCTGCCCGGCGGGCGGCGGCAAAGCGGGTGTTCAGCCCTGCCAACAGCAGGCTGACCAGACTGATCCGCTCGTCGAAACTGGCTTGCAGGGCGCGCTCCAAAACAGCGTCGAACGGCTTGCTCTGCAAGATATCCTCCACGCCGTAGTCCTGATGGTATTTGCGGTAGAGCACCCAGTAGGCGGCAAAGTCCCGGGCAACTTCGGGATGACGGAGGTACTGCCCAATCACGCCTTCGTCCACCGACAGGTTTAGCTGATCGGCGGCCTGCAAAAAGGCGGACAGATCCTCCCAACCGCGGGCAGTGACGAACTGAGGGCCGTCCACGTCGTTCTCGATCTTATAGAAATGCTGGGGCCGCAGCTCCAGATACGCCATCACGGCAGGGTAAAGGCGATGGGCCCGGGCGTAGGTCTGCCATACGCTGAGTTTGGGCTTGATGTCGATGCGGCGTACCCGGTCCAGTGTCACCAAATCGAAATCCCGTACGCTCTTGTTGTATTCCGGCGGGTTGCCTGCGGCTACGATCACCCAACCGTTGGGCACGGCCTGATTGCCGAAGGTTTTGCACTGCAAAAATTGCAGCATAGTGGGGGCTAGCGTTTCACTGACGCAGTTGATCTCGTCGATAAAAAGGATGCCGTTTTTCTTGCCGGTGCGTTCCATGGCAGCATACACACTGGCGATGATCTCGCTCATCGTATATTCGGTCACGCTGCGGGTCTTGCCGGCAAAGTTGCGTTCCCGGATAAAGGGCAGGCCCACGGCACTTTGACGGGTGTGGTGGGTGATGGTGTAGGCCACCAGTGCGATGTCACACTCCTGCGCGATCTGCTCCATGATCTGGGTTTTGCCCACGCCCGGAGGACCCATCAGCAGGATGGGCCGCTGGCGCACCGGCGGAATCAGCGGGCAGCCGGTGTCATCGCAGGCCAGATAGGCCTGTACAGTATGTCGGATCTCCTCTTTGGCACGTTGGATATCCATCGGTTATCTTCCTTTCGGTTGGGATACAAACTCCTCGGGCTGCAAGATCAGCCGCATGGCCCAGGCGGGCACATCGGGTGGGGGTTCTCCGTTTTCCAAAAACAGGAACGCCACATCAAAGGACGGGCGCTTGGCTGGGTAGGTGCCTTTGCCGTCGGTAAAGTACAACACGCCCTGCATATCTCGCAAAGCACCCTCGGTGCGAAGTTCTTCGATGCGGGCAAAAGCAGGGCGGAAATCGGTACCGCCGCCGCCCACCAGTGTAAACGATTCGGTGTAGCGATCCAGTGCATCCAGATCGTAGAGCCAAGTCTCGTCCCGCACGGCGTTGTCGGCCTGCATCACAAGGATCCGGCACTGCCGGAAAAAGCTGTCCTGACTTTTTAGAAGAGTAAAGGTCTCCCGCAAAAAATTCTTGACCAACTCGCCGGCGGTGGATTCACTGGTATCCAGCACGATCACAAAATCCCGGATCTTCTTGCTTTCCCGGCTTTCCAGCGGTTCAATCAACGGCATTTTGCCGTAGGTGCGCAGTCCATAGGTGTAATATCCCAGATCAAACTCATCCAGATCCAGATGGGGCTCTTCCCGCCAGACGGCGAACCGACGCAGAAAATCTTTGTAACTGCGGCGGCTGCGTCCTGCCTGCACCTGTGCCTGTAAGGCCCGGGTACCGTCCGTTTCTCCGGCTTGCTGGCCGGATTCTTCCATGCTCAACTCGGTTTGGCGGCCCATCTGTTCCCATTGTTTGCCCCGCATCTGGGCGGTGGGGCTGTCCGGATCGGCAGGCCACAGCCGGTGGTCATCGCAATAGAACTCCCGGCGATACTTTTGTAAGGTGGCGGCATCCAACCCTGTCAGGGCATGATAGATGGGACCGGCAGCCAGCCAGCGGCAGTTGGTTTGCAGTTGGGCATAGGTTTGCTGCCGTACCCACCCCACCGGACGGGTGGTGGCGGGGGTGTTCAGGGAATCCAGCAGGTGTTCCACCGCGATGTCACAGGCCAAGCCCCACCGGTCGGGATCTCGTCGGTCCCGCAGCCAAAGATGGCGCAGAATGCAGTGCAGCAGGCTGTGCAGATAAGCCCGGGGCAGATAGTGGCGATTTTTGCGGTAGATGTCCAGCACCCATACCGGCGGGTAGTACAACTGCGCACCGTCGGTGGCCAGTGCTGTTTGGGTGCTGCGCAGCGGGGCGGGGGGCAGCGCACCCAGCGCAGCGTTGAGATACCGCTGGTCCAGATACAGCTCGCTGCGAATCTGTTCCATAACGCGGCGCGCCATCGTCTCTTCCCATTCAGTTTGGGTTTGGGTATGCGGCATAAAGCCCTCCGTCATAGATCGTCAAAATCGTACTGCTTGGCAGCCCGTTTGGGTCGTGCCAGCAAAATGGTGGCACCGGCACTCCAGCCGGCGCGGGCACATTGGGCGGCAGCATTCTGCACCGGTAGGGAAAGCCCGGCCAACAACCGCAGCGCTGCCTCGTTCCGCTGCGCAATGGCCAGTGTGAACGCAGCTTCGGCGTGGCCGGTCAAGTACCATTCATAGTCGGCCCGGGCGCTGTCGCTCAGTGCAAAGGGGGGCAGCAGCCGCCCCAACGCCATGCGGCAAAGGGTCTCTTCGCTTTCCCCCACACAGGCCTGCCCAAAGGTGGCATCGTAAGCGGTGTAATCTACTGCTCCGCCGGCAAAACACTGGCGCATGCGGTAGCCTTCGCCCTCGATGCTGTGGTTAAAGATGTGGGCCGGGGTATTTTCGTCCAGCAACTCTGCATATTCCGGGTAGAAAAGCTGTGCCCCCGGTGCTCCCAGAAATTCCACACCGATGTCAGCGCTCACGGCACCCAATAGTTTTTTCAACCCGGTGTTGGCGTCCGGGGCGGCTCGCAGTGCAAAGGTGTGCAGTGCCCGGCAGTTGGTGAATAGGTCGCTGCCCAAACTCTCCAAATGGGGGCCTGCTTCCACCCGGCGCAGCCGGTGACAGTTGTAAAACACGGCGCTGTGCAGTACCCGCAACGCATCGGGCAGGCGAACCTCCTCCACGAAATCGCCGGTCACTTCATGGGTGTCGGCACTGTCCTGCGGCCAAAGGGTACCGCCGTCTATCTCTCGGGTAGCAAAGCAGTAGGGACCGAGTTCGGTCACCGGTCTGCCCTCGATCTGTTCAGGCAGGATGGGGCAGGGGGAATCCCCTAAAACGCGCAAAATACGGGCACCCTCCCCACAGGGCTGCCAAAAGACTGCCATATCGTTTCCCCCTCTTTACATTATCGCCATTATAGCATAAAATAGGTGCGCAAGGAATACAAAAGAGGAGAAAAACAGCTTTCATCATGCGTACTGTCAAACAAACAGATATCTTGACCGGCAGCATTCCCCGTCAGTTGCTGGCCTTCTTTTTGCCGATTTGGTTCGGCACCCTGTTCCAGCAGTTGTACAATACCGCCGATACCCTGATCGTCGGTAACTTTGTGGGCACCAACGCGCTGGCCGCTGTGGGTGCCACCGGCGCCTTTGTCAACCTTTTGGTAGGATTGTTTGTAGGGCTTTGCAGCGGTGCGGGCGTAGTAGTCGCCCAAAGTTATGGTGCAAAGGATCTGGAGGCCGTGGACCGTCAAATCCACACGGCGTTGGTATTTAGCGTAGTGATCGGTGCGATGCTCACAGTGGTGGGCCTGCTTTCGGCAGAGCCGGTGCTGCGGCTGATGGGCACCCCGGCGGAGATTCTGGGAGATGCGGCGCTCTATCTGCGCCTTTATTTTTTGGGTATGATCCCCCAGATTCTTTACAATATGGGCACCAATATCCTGCGGGCAGCGGGGGATTCCAAGCGGCCCCTTTACTTTTTGATTGTCGCTTCCCTTGTCAACATTGTACTGGATATTGTCTTTATTGCGATCTTCCATTGGGGCGTGGCCGGTGCGGCACTGGCCACGGTGCTCAGCCAAATTGCCAGCGCGGTGCTGACTTTGCGGTGTCTGGCCGGGTCGCAGGGAATGCCTTGGCATCTGTCCGCCGCCAAGCTGCGGATGGAACGGCCCATTCTGATGGCCATCTGCCGTATCGGCATCCCGGCGGCGGCCCAGAGCGCACTGTACAATGTCAGTAACATGGTGATCCAGAGTTGCATGAACGGATTCGGTACCAGCACCATCGCAGCGTGGGGCGTCTACGGCAAGATCGACTTCGTCTTCTGGATGACCGTCAACTCGTTGGGCA
>NZ_CALADU010000164.1 GCF_937890665.1 uncultured Subdoligranulum sp. | reverse complement strand
CAGGGGAGCTGGATGCGCCGCAGGCGCAGACTGAGGGGTCTTACTTTCCCTCTTGCACCACCCCTGCCGGGAAAATCGCCCCTTTCCGTCGGCTGTAGGGGCGGCCTGCAGGCCGCCCGGACGGGCTCGGCCACACCGCCCGTTGCCGGTCTGCGTTTCGTTTTTTTCACCCACAACACAAAACCCCAACACCACAAACCAACAAGGAGGACACCCCTTATGAAAATGAAAATGGGCTGGCGCTGGTACGGCGAAGGCAACGACCCCATCACGCTGGACGACATCCGGCAGATCCCCGGCGTCGAGAGCATCGTCTGGGCGCTGCACGACAAAATGCCCGGCGAAGTCTGGCAGGAGGACGAGATCAAGAAGGTCGTGGACCTGATCCATTCCAAGGGCTTTTCCGCCGAAGTGGTCGAGAGCGTCAACGTCCATGACGACATCAAGATCGGCCTGCCCACCCGCGACCAGTACATCGAAAACTACAAACAGTGCATCCGCAACCTGTCCAAATACGGCGTGAAGGTCATCTGCTACAACTTCATGCCCATCTTTGACTGGACCCGCACCGACCTGTTCCACCCGGTGGGCGACGGTTCCACGGCGCTGTTCTACCAGAAGGACATGATTCAGGACGACTACAAGGCGATGGCCGATTACATCATGAGCTTCACCGAGAAGTATCACATGACCTTCCCGGGCTGGGAGCCGGAGCGTATGGCCAAGCTGGACGAGCTGTTCAAGGCCTATGCCCCCGTCACCAAGGAGAAGCTGTGGGATAACCTGAAGTATTTCCTGGAAGCGATCATGCCCACCTGCCGGGAGTGCGATGTCAAAATGGCGATCCATCAGGACGATCCGCCGTGGGACATCTTCGGTCTGCCCCGTCTGCTGATCAACGCCGAGGCCATCGACCGGTTCCTGACCATGGTGGACGATCCGTACAACTGCCTGACGCTCTGCTCCGGCAGCCTGAACGGCAACCCCAACAACAACGTGGCCGCCATCGCCCGCAAGCACAGCGACCGCATCCCCTTTGCCCACGTTCGCAACATCCATCACTTCCCCAACGGCGACTTCAGCGAGGCCGCCCATCGTGATTGCTGTGGCGAGACCGGCATCATCGAGATCCTGCGCGCCCTGCATGACGGCGGCCACGATCTGGTGATCCGTCCCGACCACGGCCGTCAGCTGTGGGAGGAAGGTCCCGGCAACTGCCGTCCCGGCTACGGCAAGTATGACCGTGCCCTCGGCACCCAGTATATGCTGGGCGTCTGGGATCTGCTGGACCGTCTGGACGAAGAGAAAGCCAAGAGCTGATCTCTTGTTCCTTCTTTGCAAAGAAGGAACCGAAGAAATTCCAAATAAAAATCCCCCGCAGGGAATCTCCCTGCGGGGGATTTTTGTATAGAGTTCTTTTGGTTCTTTTCCGGGTGCAGCGGGCCAGACAACGGTGCCAGAATGCTCGCTGCCGGGCACAGCCGCAAGGAAGGAGGGCGCAGCCATACTGTATGTATGGCAAACCCGAGTGACACAGCGGATGGGCCTCGGCAGCAGAGCAGAACGGTGCCGAGGGCTGGCTCCGCTGCGCCCGAAGCAAGAAAAGAATAAGGTTGTCCGTCAGATGCGGCTGCGTCCTTCGCAAAAGCGCAGCGTCCGCTGCTGGGTGAAGGCAAAGGTCTGGTCCTTCAGCACGCTGTCGAGGTGGTTGCCCACCGAGGGGCAGTCATGGCAGACCGCCTGATAGCAGTCCAGATACCGGTACTCAATATCCACCCCGTAGGGGTACCCATCGCAGGGCCGTTCGGCGGACCCGTCCGCCACCGTATAGGTCCGGGTAATGTCGGTGGTCTCGGCCCCGCAGTACGGGCAGGTCACCTGCGTGGGGTTTTCCAAGCCCAACGTGGTACGGTGGTTTTTCCGCGCCCCCTGCACCGTGACCGTGTAGGCCCGCGTCACCGGAACTTCCCCGTCAGGCTGGGGCCCGGCAGCCGTTTCCAAGGCCGCGGCCCCCGGCGCCAGCATCGCCAGCATCACCGCCGCCGCGATCATCGCCAGCCAGCTCATTTTCTTTCTTCCGGTCATTGTCGGTCCCTTCCTTTCTTGGGTTTTCAGGATGTCCAGCCGTGGCAGACCATGGCCCGGATACCTTCCACAGTCTGGCCGGGGTCGGTGTAGCCGCAGGCGGCACACTGCCAGTCATAGGTCAGCGAGAGCTTGTACACCGCATCGGTCCCGTTGACCATGCTGCGGCAGGGCTGTTCTTCCACCGGCAGTTCCTCGCTGGACACCAGTACCCCCTGCAGGACTTCGCCGCAGTCCGGGCAAAGCACCGGGTCCTCGGCTTCCAGCGTCTGGGCCAGCGTTTCTTCCGGCGTGTCGGTGGGTTCCCCGTGATACACCACCGCCGCTGTTTCGGCCGTGGAAGTCGCCGGTTCTTCCCTTTCCGGGGCCGACGACGACCCGGCCGGAGCCCCGGCTGTGCAGCCCCCCAACAACCCGGCTGCCAGCACCGCCGTGCAGCATACAAGAATCGTTTTCATCGTAGTACCCTCCTTTTTTCGGGAATCGGCTATGCCCGCTTCTCTACCCTAAGCATACCAAACCCCTTTATATTTGTCAATAAAAACTATGTTCCTTCTTTGCAAAGAAGGAACCGAAGAAACTCCAAACAAAAATCCCCCACAGGGTTAGATACCCTGTGGGGGATTTTTAGTTAGAGTTCTTTTGGTTCTTTTCTTGCAAGAAAAGAACAGAGTCTTACACGGCGCCGTAGATGCCCTGCACCGACACTTCGCCGGTAAAGACCCGGACGGTACCGTCCTCGCCTTCCACGATCAAGCGTCCTTCCTCATCCACATCGGTGGCGACGCCCGCGCCGCCGTCGTAGGTCACCCGGCGTCCCAGATTCACGCACCGGGCCTTGTACCGTTCCCGGTAGGGGGCAAACCCCTCCACCTCGTAGGTATACAGTTCCCGGTCAAAGCCGAAATCCGTCATATACTGGGCCAGCCATTCGGGGTCCATTTCCAGATCCACCGGCACGCCCTGCAACGCCAGACTGGTGCCGTGGGGCAGCCCCGCCGCGTCGAAATAGGCTTGGTCCTGCGCCAGATTGATACCGATGCCCGACAGTACGCTGTGTCCGTCGGGGGCGCCTTCACAAAGGATGCCCACCACCTTTTTGCCGTTGAGCAGCAGGTCGTTGGGCCATTTGATCTGGCACTGGACGCCATAGCGCTGTTCCAGCGCATCCGCCACCGCCAAGCTGGAAAAGAGCGGCAGGGTGGAAGGCTGTACCAGCGGCGTTTTCAGCACCACCGTATAATACAGGGCCTTGCCGGGGGCATCGATCCACTGCCGGCCCAACCGTCCCCGGCCTGCGGTCTGGCTGGTGGCATACACCGCCCCGATAGGCCCAAACTCCTCCAGATGCGCCTTGGCCCAGGTATTGGTGCTGTCCACTTCCGGCACAAAACGTACACTCTCGTTCAAAATTCCGGCACCCTCTTCCATCCAAAGGAACATTCCCCGTCCACGATCTCAATGACGCCGTAACTGGCGCTGTCCCGCAGACTGCCCGGGTTAAACACCGTGGCCGCCGTACCCGGATACCGGGTCAGCTCCTTCACATGGGTGTGGCCGAAGAGGGCCACATCGGCGCCCCGTTCCCCGGCGCACTGGGCCAGCCGCTCGCTGCCCGACTTGACACTGTAATGGTGGCCGTGGGTGTAAAAGAAGAGCACCCCGCCAAAAGGCGCCATTCCCTCGGTGGGTTCGGGGTATCCCGCGTCGCAGTTGCCCGCCACCCGGTAGATGGGATAAGGCACCGGCGTCTTGCGCAGTTCCAGCGCAGCGTTCAGGTCATACAATCCGTCGCCCAAAAAAAACAGGGCGTCGGCACTCTCGTTTTGCAGCACCCAGCGCAGGTCGCGCAGACGGCCATGCACATCGCTGACAACAAGGATCTTGGTGGTATCGGACATGGACTATTTTCCTTTCTGGAAAAATCAGAATTGCTTCTTAGCAGGGGCGGTCCGCCCCGTTATTCTTGGGCGATCAAGGCTTTGTAGATCTCTCCCTTGGAGAAGGGGGTACCGGCTGCCGCCTGTTTGGCCGCCGCCGAGGGCGGTGTTCCCCCCGCCAGCAGGGCACGGGCCGCGGCCACCACATCCTCCTTGGTGGGGGCGGCGTCCGCCACAGCCGCCGGGTCGGCCCCGGCTACCACCAGCACATACTCGCCCCGGGGGTCGTTTTCCCGGTAAAAGGCCACCGCTTCGCCCAAGGTGGTCTTGACGATTTCTTCATGGAGCTTGGTCAGTTCCCGGCAAAGGCTTACCGGCCGGTCCGGGCCGAAAGCCGCCGTCAGGTCGTCCAGCGTGGTGCGCAGCTTGTGGGGGGCTTCGTACAGCAGGATGGTCCGGGTCTCGCCCTGCAAGGCCGCCAACCGTTCCCGCCGCTCCCGCTTGGGCACCGGCAAAAATCCTTCAAAGACAAAGCGGGCGGTGGGCTGGCCGCTGGCCGCCAACGCCGTGATGCAGGCCGATGCCCCCGGCACCGGCACCACCCGGATGCCCCGGGCATGGGCTTCGGCCACGATCTGCTCGCCGGGGTCGCTGATGCAGGGCATGCCCGCGTCGCTGCAAAGGGCGCAGTCCTCCCCCGCCTGGATGCGCTGCAAAATCGCCTCGCCGTGGTGCAGGGCGTGTTCATAGTAGCTGACCATCGGCTTTTTCAGCCCCAGATGGTTGAGCAGCCGCAGGGTCACACGGGTATCCTCGGCAGCCACAAAATCCACCGCGCCAAAGGTCGCCGCCACCCGGGGCGGCATATCGTCCAGATTGCCGATGGGCGTCGCCACCAGATACAAAGTCCCCGCCAAACCAAGGCCCCCTTTACTGCAAAATGGGTACGGTGGGCCGCTCCTTTTCGGCGCGGCATTTCCCCACTGTACACACTGTCTTATGTTCTATTATACCGAACCTGTGCGTCGTTGGCAAGCACTTCCCGGCCCGGAAAAATGCCCCTTACCCAAAAACGGACGGGAATCTTCCCGTCCGTTTTTCTTTGGAGTTTCTGCTTCCTTCTTTGCAAAGAAGGAACAAACCGTTCCCCACTTTACTCGCCGCTGCGCTCCGAGAATCCGTACTCCTGCTCTTTCAGCGGCAGATTTTCCACCGTCATGCCCTCGATGCGGGCCCAGCGGTTGGTATGTTCGATCAAAGGGATCAGCTTATCCAGTTTGGCGGCGTCGCCCTGGGCTTCCAGCGTCACGCTGCCGTCCCAGTTGTTGGCCACCCAGCCGGTCAGTTCCAATTTTTGGGCGGCGCAGCAGGCAAAATACCGGAACCCCACGCCCTGCACGCGGCCGGTAAACCGCCAGCGCCGACGAACGGTTTTCATCCCTCGATACCGGTCACGGTGTAGTCTTTCGCCTCCACGGCCGCCTGCAGGTCGGCGTCCGCCACCGGCTGGGAAAGGCTGACCACCGCGGTGCCGGCTTCGTGGCTGACGACGGCAGCTTCCACCCCGTCCAGCGCCTCCAGCGCCTTCTTGACGGTGGCTTCGCAGTGGGCACACATCATGCCCTCGATATGGATGGTCTTTTTCATAACGGGTACCTCCTGTTGGATAGGCTCTGCCGGGCAAGCAGCCGGGCAGGCAGCGGGCCGGGCCGGGGGTTCTTCCCGGGGCGGGGCCTTGTGTTTGGGCGGAGCATCGTGGTCGGCGTTGCGGGGGTCAAAGGTATTGAGCCGCAAGGCGTTGGTGACCACACAGACGCTGGACAGACTCATGGCTGCCGAGGCGATCATGGGGTTGAGGGTGATGCCCAGCCCCGTAAAGACGCCCGCGGCCAGCGGGATGCAGATGGCGTTGTAGAAGAACGCCCAGAAGAGATTTTCGTGGATGTTGCGCACCACCGCCCGGGAAAGCCGCACCGCCGCGGGCACGTCGGCCAAGTCGCTGCGGACCAGCACCACGTCGGCGGCGTCCAGCGCCACGTCGGCCCCGGCGCCGATGGCAATGCCGGTCTCGGCCCGGGTCAGGGCGGGGGCGTCGTTGATGCCGTCGCCCACCATGGCCACCCGGCCCCCGGCCTGATGGCGGCGGACTTCGGCCTCTTTACCGGCGGGCAGCACCCCTGCCACCACATGGTCGGCGTCCAGCCCCACCATCGACCCGATGTGCCGGGCGGTGGCGGCGTTGTCCCCGGTGAGAAGCACCACGTTCAGGCCCAGAGCTTTCATCTGGGCGATGGCCCCCGCCGAGGTCTTTTTGACCACGTCGGACACACCGATGACACCCGCCGGGCTGCCCGCCAGCGAGAAGTAGAGTGGGGTAATGCCGTTCTGGCTCATCTGCTGTCCGGCCTCTTCCAAGTCGGGGGGCAGGACACAGGTTTCCCGGATGAAGTCGGCGTTGCCGCCGGCGATGACCTTGCCGGCCACCTTACCCCGCAGGCCCTTGCCGGGCACGGCGGTAAAGTCCGCCACGGCGGTGTACTTGATCTTTTCTTCCTCGGCCCGCTGCAAGATGGCCCGGGCCAAGGGGTGTTCGCTGCGCAGTTCCAGCCCAGCCGCCATGCTGAGGAGGAACTTTTCCGGCACGCGGCGGGTGCCTACGATCTGCACCACGCTGGGTTCGCCGGTGGTGATGGTGCCGGTCTTATCCAGCAGCACCGTGTCGGTGTAGCCGGTGGTTTCCAGACTGGCGGCAGTCTTAAAGAGGATGCCATGCTTGGCGCCCACGCCGCTGCCCACCATGATGGCCACGGGGGTGGCCAGACCCAAGGCGCAGGGGCAGCTAATGACCAGCACCGAGATGCCCCGGGCCAGCGCATAGGGGAAGGTCTGGCCCAGCAGCAGCCAGACAAGGAAGGTCACAGCGGCAATGGCCATGACGGCGGGCACAAACACGCCGGACACCTTGTCGGCGGTTTTGGCCAAGGGGGCCTTGGTGGCGGCGGCGTCCCGTACCAGCCGGATAACTTGGGAGAGGGTGGTATCCTGCCCCACCCGTTCGGCGCGGCAGGTCAAAGCGCCGTTCTGGTTGATGGTGGCGGCGCTGACGGGGGAACCGGGGAACTTATCCACCGGCATGCTCTCGCCGGTGAGGGCGGCCTCGTTGACACTGGACACACCCTCGGCCACCGTGCCGTCCACCGGGATGGACTCGCCGGGCTTGACGAGGAAGAGATCCCCCACCGCCACTTCGCTGACCGGCACCGTCACCGGTTTGCCGTTCCGCAGCACGGTGGCGGTCTGGGGGGCCAGCTCCATCAGGCTTTTCAGGGCGTCGGTGGTGCGGCCCTTGCTGTATGCCTCCAAGGTCTTGCCCACCGTGATCAGGGTCAAAATCATAGCGGCGGATTCAAAATACAGGTCGTGGCGGTATTGCAGCACCGTCCCCTCGTCCCCCGACGCCAACCCGGCGCCGATCATGATGAGGGCAAAGACACCGTAGGCCAAAGCTGCCCCCGCCCCCAAGGACACCAGCGTGTCCATGCCGGGGGCTTTGGTGCGCAGCCCGTTCCAGCCGCTGACAAAGAAGGCCCGGTTGATCCAGCAGACCGGCAGGGTCAGGCCCAACTGCAAAAGGCCGTAGACCAGCGCCCCCGGACCGGCCCCCTCCAAGAAGGGGGGCAGCGGCAGGCCGATCATATGCCCCATGGACAGGTACATCAGGGGCACCAAAAAGCACAGGCTGTGGATCAGCCGTTTTTTCAGGCGTGGGGTCTCGGTATCGTCCAAGGCGGCGTCCATCGTATCGTCGGCAAGGGCGGCGCCGTAGCCGGCGGATTCCACCGCCCGGCAGATGCGGGCTTGCAGTTTGGCTTCCTCGACGCCGGGGGCGGGCTGGACCTGCATGGAATTGGTCAGCAGACTGACCGAAACCGACTGCACGCCGGGCACCGCCGCCACGGCTTTTTCCACATGACTGGCACAAGCCGCACAGCTCATGCCGGTGATTTCATAGCGTTGCATGGTGGAGAACTCCTTTATTCGTGCTGGTGAACGGCAGCGGGCCACACAGGGCGCTGCCGGGGAATGTTGTTTTCGCCGCCCCTTTCCCACATTAAAACAGCTTTTCCGGCAAAAGGATGTCGTGTTTTGGCACTTTGGCCCAATCGAAGGTCTGGGCCAGCGCCGCCGGGGTGGTGGGACGGGGGGACTCCTGCAAGCCGCAGGCAAAGGCCAGCTTGCCGATGATTTCTTCCGGGGCATACTTGGCCCGCAGATGTTCCAAACTTTGGTCGCCGTCCCGTTTGGAGAGCCGCCGTCCGTCGGCGGCCAGCAGCAGGGGCAGGTGGTAGAACTGGGGGGCTTGCAGGCCCAGCTCCCGATAGAGCCAGAGCTGTCGGGGGGTGCTGCTGAGCAGGTCGGCCCCCCGCACCACTTCAGTGACGCCCATCAGGGCATCGTCCACCACCACCGCCAGTTGGTAGGCAAAAACGCCGTCCGCCCGGCGCAGGTAAAAGTCCCCGCAATCCCGGGCCAGATTTTCGGCGTAGGGGCCCAGATGCCCGTCGGTGAAGGCGATCTTCTCGTCGGGGACCCGGACCCGCCAAGCGGGGGCACGGGTCTTGGCCTTTTCGGCCACCTGTTCGGGGGTCAGGTTCCGGCAGGTCCCGGCATAGAGCACCTGCCCGTCACTGCGGTGGGGGGCACTGGCGGCATGGAGCTGGCTGCGGCTGCAAAAGCAGGGATAGACCATCCCCCGCCGTTCCAGTTCCTTATAATAGTGCAGGTAAATTTCGGACCGCTCGCTCTGGTAGACCGGGGGCTCCGGCCCGTCGGCGGAAAGGCCCAGCCAAGCCAGATCCTCCACGATGGCGTCGGCAAAATGCCGGGGGCACCGCAGCGTGTCCAGATCCTCGATGCGAAGCAGTACCTGCCCGCCCTTGCTTTTGGCCGAAAGCCAAGCCAGCAGGCAGCAGAGCAAATTGCCCAAGTGCATCCGCCCGCTGGGGCTGGGGGCATATCGTCCGGTGATCATGCTAAGGTATAGACGCCGTCACCCAGCGCCCGCAGATGCACCCGGTAGAAAGCCGCCACCGCCTGCACCATGGCGTTGGCGTCGGACACCGCGGCGGTCTCCACAGCGGAGTGCATGGCCAACTGGGCCAGCCCGATGTCCGCCATGGGGATGGGCAGCGTATGGCTTTGCAGGTTGCCCAGCGTACTGCCGCCGGGTTCGTCGGCCCGGTTGGTAAAGACCTGCACCTTGACGCCGGCTTTTTCGCAGATGGCCCGGAAGATGCCGCCGCTGAGGGCGTTGGTGGTGTATTTTTGGCTGGCGTTGTATTTCAGCACCACGCCGCCGCCCAGCCGCACCGGGGCCGCGGGGTCGCTCTTGGCCGCAAAGTTGGGGTGGGTGGCGTGGCCGTTGTCGGCGCTGAGCATAAAGCTGTTGGCCAGCGCCCGGTGTTCCATCTGGGCGCTGTGGGGGATGGCTTCCAAGATGCGGTCCAGCACGTCCCGCAAAAAGCTGCTCTCGGCGCCCTGCCGGCTGGAGGAACCTACCTCCTCGTTGTCCAGCATGGCCCACACCGGGGCGCAGGCGCTGTCGGTGTCGGCCGCCGCGTCGATAAAGCCCAGCAGCGTGGTGGCGGCGCACTCCAAGTCGTCGATGCGGGGGGCCATAAAGTATTCCCCATCCGGCCCGATGACGGTGGGCGCCTGCCGGGTCACGAGCTGCAGATCTTGGTCGAGGATCTCCTCCGGGCGCACACCCAGTTCCTCACAGACCAAGTCGGTCAGGGTACGGCCCGCTTCGGGACCCCACAGGGGCTGCATGTCGATCTGGGGGTTGTACTCGTGGCCCTTGTTGACCTGCCGCTGCATATGGATGGCCAAGGACGGAATGACCAGCAGGTCCCGGTCAAGATGGACCAGCCGGGTCTCGACCCCATCCTCGGTGCGAAGCAGCACCCGGCCCGCCACCGTCAGGGGACGATCCAGCCAGGTGGCCATGTTCATGCCGCCGTAGCCTTCCACGCTCAGGCGGCGGCAGCCGTCGTTGGTCACGGCGTCGGACTTGATCTTCCAGCCCGGCGCATCGCTGTGGCTGGCGGTGATCCGCCACCCTCCGATGGCATGGTCGGGGATCCGCCACGCTACCACCGCCGAGCCGCCCCGGACCAGATAGTAGCCTTTGCCGGGTTCCAAATTCCAGTAATCGGCTTCTTCCAGCCGGGTAAAACCGGCGGCGTCCAGCCAAGCGGCGGCGGTGGCCGCCGCGTGATAGGGGGTCACGCCCTCCTGTAAAAACTCAAAAATATCATCGATCATACGTCGTTTTCTCCCTCATATTCCTCGGTCCGCGTCAAAGGCGGGCCGTTCTGTTATCATTCTACCGCAAACGTCAAAGGCGGGCAAGTTGCAAAATGGAAAAATTCTTTTATACTTAGTATACAGGCACTGGTCGTTTTGACAAGTACGCACTTTTTGGAAACCACAGGAGGTGGGCAAACGATGCATCCCAATCAGGATTGCAACTGCCGCTATGCGGATGTCGGCTGCGACAAGATGGAAGCGGTGATGGACCGCATCAGCGGCAAATGGAAGATGCGCATTTTATTTATGGTAGGCGCCCACGGCACGCTGCGGTACGGCGAGCTGCGCCGCCTGCTGGAGGGCATCACCCACAAGATGCTGAGCAACCAGCTCAAGGAGTTGGCGGCGGATGGGCTGATCGAGCGGTTGGATTATCACGAAACGCCGCCCCGGGTAGAGTACCGGCTGACGGCGGACGGGCAGGACCTGATGCCGATTTTTGACGGCATGCAGGCCTACATCCGCAAACGGATGGCCGATGGGCACGAATTTTCCACCACCGGGCATACTATAAGGGAAAACTAAGGGGGCATCCACCATGGGAAAATGGGTTTGTTGTTGGTTGGCGGCGCTGTTGCTGGCGGGATGCGCCGCATCGCCGGCCGCCACGCCGGAGACCGCTGTCACGCCGGAATCGGCGCTTTCGGGGACCGCGCTGCCGGCGGGCACCCCCACGCCGGAAACCGCCACGGCCGAAACTGCCGCTTCGGCGGCGGGGGCGTTCAAGGTCCAGCAGTTGACGGTGGTGCTGAACGGCTGCATCGCCTATGAGGCGGACAGTGCCGGGGGCAGCCTGAAAACCGCCCTTGCCGCGGCGGATCTGGTGGTGTACCTGACGGGGGATTTTGTGCCCGACGACCTGCCGGGGGAGACCCAGCTCTGGCAGGAGGCTTTGAGCACCGACGACCAAGCCACCATGGACGCCAACTGGCCGCGGGTCTATCGCTGTGCCCAAGACATCTGTGCGGACCCCGCCGCCCAGCAGGGGCTGCTGGACGACGCCGGGGTGACCACCGACTTTTCCGCCATGGACCTGACCGAGGTGCCGGACCAGTTGGACGCCATGAACGAGGTGCTGACCGATTGAGGCGGCCCAGCGCTTCCCGGGAAGAGCCATTCCTTTTAGGAACGGGAAGTTTTCCACCGGGTTGTGGATAACTTTCCGGCCGATGTTCCCTCTTTGGGAGATCAGATCGGAATTTCTGCTTCCTTCTTTGCAAAGAAGGAACAAAAACAAGAGCCTTTTGCTGTACATCCTGCACAGCAAAGGCTCTTGTTCTTTATATAGATCGTTCAGTTCAACGCAAAGCCCTTGTAGTTTGCGCCTTCGATATCCGACTGGTAGAAGGTCACCGTCTCACCGTTGGGACCATAGTACTGCACATGATCCCCATACACGCCCTGTTTGTGCCAGACAGCCCGAGCGTTGTTGGTATCGTAGATAATGTCCGGCATGGAATCCAACGCCGAAACCGCGGTTTCTCCGCTGTCCATCGGTACATGGGCCACAATCGCCAACAGCAGCCGCCAGATAAACCCGGCGCCAATCAGGCAAGCCACCAGCGGCAGCATGACCTTTTGTGCCGTGGTTTCGCAGCGGCTCACAATGACCATTCCCATATATAGCAGGCAAACCACTGCGATCAGCACAGTTCCAATCATCTCTCCGGCAGAAGTATTCAGTTCCTGTCCGGTAATTGCCTTGATCAAGGTGCCGATGGATGCAATCAGCAGCATGATCCCCAACAAAATGATGTAGGATCCGCCCACACCAATGATTCCTGCCCATTTACGCCGCAACCCATTGTATCCGATGGTTCCCACCAGACACAGCGCCAGCATAATCATACCTAATACCGCAACGATGCCATCCATTTGTAAACACTCCTTTTTTCTCACAATACAACCGAGGTTTCTCGTTCTTTTTGATAACCATACGGTTATCATTTCACAATGATACCTCTTTCTTGTTGTATTGTCAAGGTATTTACGAGATATCAGGAGGAACCCTTTTGGCCTATTACCCACGCCTGCGCGATCTGCGCGAAGATCACGACCTTTCCCAGCGGCAGTTGGCGGCATTGCTGGGCATGGCACAACCCCAATACAGCCGCTACGAACAGGGTTTGCGGGATATTCCCACCCCGGTGCTGATCCAACTGGCCCGCTTATATGACACCACCACCGATTATCTTTTGGGGCTGACCAATGACCCCCGAAAACCCTAACTTTGTTATAAAAACGCATTGCAAAGAAGTCCCTCCCCGCAGAATGGACACACCGGGCGGCGGGGGTTTTCCCTTACCATCCCATTCCCGGGCTATAAAATTGGAATTTCTTCGGTTCCTTCTTTGCAAAGAAGGTGGTTCCCGCAGGATAAACACACCGGGCGGCACGGTCTTGCCTCAACTACCCATTCCCGGGCTATAAAATTGGAATTTCTTCGGTTCCTTCTTTGTAAAGAAGGAACAAAAAGGGGGCGGTCCCGGGGGACCGTCCCTTTTTCCATCGTATTATTCCACATCCTGCAAGGCGGCGTAATCCTGTTCCCCGGTGCGGACCTTGACGACCTTTGCCACATTGTAGACGAAGATCTTGCCGTCACCGATATGCCCAGTATACAATGCCTTGGTCGCCGCGTCGATGATGGTATCGACGGGGATCTTGCTGATGACGACTTCCACCTTGACCTTGGGCAGCAAGGTAGTGTCCACTTCAGCACCACGATATTTCTCGCCGCTGCCCTTTTGCAGGCCGCAGCCCATAACTTGGGTCACGGTCATGCCGGTAACGCCGACGCGGTTGAGTGCTTGCTTCAGGGCGTCGAACTTGGCTAGCTGGACGATGATGGAAACTTTGTGCATGCCGGAATCCAACTCCGCAGGCAAAGGCGCTTCTTTCTGCACCTTGACGGCGGCGGCCACCTTGGAGGGGCTGGCCTTGGTGATGTCATCCTCTCCCAGATCGGTGTTCTCGTTGACATCCAGTTCCGCGTAGGTCGCGTCGCTGATGGCAAAGCCCGCGTAAGCACTGGTCAGGCCATGTTCGTGGATGTCCAGACCGTCGATTTCTTCCTGTTCGGTCACCCGCAGGCCGATGGTTTTCTTGATGAGGGTAAAGATGATGAACATCGAAACCAGCACCCAGACCAGCACGCTGAGCAAGCCCAGCACCTGCACGCCGAAGAAGGAGAAGCCGTGGCCGTAGAAAACGCCTTGGCTGGTGGAGAAAAGACCGGTGGCCAAGGTGCCCCAAGCACCGTTGGCGCAGTGGACCGAGACAGCGCCCACAGGGTCATCGATCTTGGCCACGTTGTCGAAAAATTCTACCGAGAAGATGCAAAGGATGCCGGCCACGATGCCGATGATGGCAGCGCCGAAGGGATCGACCATGTCACAGCCGGCGGTGATGGCCACCAGACCGGCCAGCGCGCCGTTGAAGGTCAGGGAAACATCGGGTTTGCCGTAGCGGACCCAGGTGGTGATGAGGGCGGAGCAGGTAGCCAGCGCCGCCGCCAAGTTGGTGTTGAAGCAGATCAAACCGGCGGAGATCATGGTATCGTCGCCTGTCATCGATACGGTAGAGCCGCCGTTGAAGCCGAACCAGCAGAACCAGAGGATAAAGACGCCCAGCGCCATGGCGGTGAGGTTGTGGCCGGGGATGGCGCGAGCCTTGCCGTCCTTGCCGTATTTGCCGATGCGGGGCCCGAGCATCCAAGCGCCGAGGCAAGCGGTGACGCCGCCGACGAAGTGAACGGCAGTGGAACCGGCAAAGTCATGGAAGCCTAGCTGGCTGAGCCAGCCGCCGCCCCAGATCCAGTGCCCGGAGATGGGGTAGACGATGAGGCTGATGGCCGCCGAGTAGAGGCAGTAGGCACTGAACTTGGTGCGCTCGGCCATGGAGCCGGACACAATGGTGGCAGCGGTGGCGCAGAAGACGGTCTGGAACACCACATAGACCCACAGCGGCAGGCTGCCGAAGTCGTAGCTGCCCTGAATGAACGGGTCAAACCCGCCGATGAAGGCGCCGGTGCCCGCAAACATCACACCGAAGCCAACCAGCCAGAAACAAGGTGTGCCAATACAAAAGTCCATCATATTCTTCATCAGAATATTGCCGGTATTTTTGGCACGGGTCAAGCCTGCTTCACATAGGGCGAAGCCTGCCTGCATGAAAAAGACCATGAACGCCGCAACCAGTGTCCATGTAACGTCTGCCGAACTGTACATACACATAACCCCTTTCATTCCCCACAAACACAGAAAGCGCCGGGCAGATTTCTCTGCCCGGCGTCTTTGCCGTTTGTTTCGTTGCGCCTATGCTACCACAAGCTCTGCGCGGGGTCAAGCAAAAATTGCCCTTTTTACCATTTTTTGGAACGTTGCCCGTCCCCTTTCCAAGGTTTTCCACCGTTTTTAGGCAAGATGCCGAAGCAAAACTTTCTTTTCTTTTGTCAAAAGCCTTTTTTCTTCTCTTATACGCTTCTCTCTATTTATTTTCTTAAGTTTACCGTCCTGCTGCCTTTGGCTGCCCAAAGGACGCGGTTCCCCCAAAAGAGGGCGCCTTGGGCCGAAAAGGCCCGCGGTGCAGGGTTTTGGGAAAAGTCCATCCGGCAGGACGCCCAACATGTCGTGACATTTGTTAATTTTTTTGTAAAAAAATCTACCAAAAAAATGCACATTGTGATATAATACAATCAAATGTCGCTTGTACAAATTTATCCATGGTTTTAACCAAAAGGAGGAAACCTGTCATGCCCAACCTTGCATTGCTGGCGTTGGAAGCCAGCGACGGCACCGTGGTTCTGACCAGTATTGTGCTGGTCTTTGCGATGCTGGTCGCCTTGTGCCTGATTATCACGGTGGAAGGCAAAATTTTCGACAGTATGAACAAAAAGCCGGAAAAACCGCAGCCTCCCAAGGCGGATAAACCCGCCCCGAAGCCTGCGCCCAAACCGGCGGCCAAGCCGCAGGCGCCTGCCGCCAAGGCGGACAACGGCGCCATCCCCGGCGAGATCATTGCCGCCATTTCGGCAGCAGTAGCCAGCGTGATGGGTGAGGGTGCCGTGATCCACGGGATCCGCCGCGTGACGAAATCCGGTAAAGGCTCCCGCCGTGGTGCGTGGGGCGATGCGGGTGTGCGGGAGCACACCACGCCGTTCATGTAAGGAGGGCTGAAAATGGGTGCGATTTTTACCAATATTGCCGAGATTTTCGCCAACTCCGGCTGGGCGCAGATCTTTTTTGTTGAGGGCGGCTGGAAGTACGCCGTCATGTTGGCGGTAGCCTGTGTGCTGCTGTATCTGGCCATCGTCAAGCAGTTCGAGCCGCTGCTGCTGTTGCCCATCGGCTTCGGCATGCTGATGACCAACCTGCCGTTGGACGGCATTTTCCACATCGAGATCTTCCTGAACGAAACCAACCACATCAACTGGGAGATGCTGGGCAGTTCGGGCGGCATGGTGGACTACATCTACTTAGGCGTCAAGCTGGGCATCTATCCGCCGTTGATCTTCTTGGGCATCGGTACCATGACCGACTTCACCCCGCTGATTGCCCGCCCGTCCAGCCTGCTGCTGGGTGCTGCGGCTCAGTTGGGTATCTTCTTCACCTTCATTGGCGCGAAGATTCTGGGCTTCACCGGTCCCGAAGCGGCCTCCATCGGCATCATCGGCGGTGCCGACGGCCCGACCGCGATCTTCACCACCACCCGTTTGGCGCCTCATCTGTTGGGTTCCATTGCGGTGGCGGCCTACTGTTACATGGCGCTGGTGCCGGTCATTCAGCCGCCCATCATGCGTTTCCTGACTACCGAAAAAGAGCGCCAGATCGTTATGACGGCGCCCCGGCAGGTTTCTAAGACCGAGAAGATCCTCTTCCCCATCATCGTTACGATCATCGTCAGCCTGACGCTGCCCGATGCCGCCATTCTGGTGGGCTGCCTGATGATGGGCAACCTGATGAAGGAATCCGGCGTGGTGGAGCGTATCACCAAGACCGCCGGCAACGAGCTCATGAACATCATCACGATCTTCTTGGGCTTCTCGGTTGGCTGCACCACCAATGCTTCCACCTTCCTGAACCTCCAGACCGTCGAGATCATCGTCTTGGGCGTTGTGGCCTTCGGTGTGGGTACCGCAGGCGGCGTGCTGCTGGGCAAGATCATGTGCGCCGTGACCGGCGGCAAGATCAACCCGCTGATCGGTTCTGCCGGCGTGTCGGCGGTGCCGATGGCGGCCCGTGTCAGCCAGAAGGTCGGTCAGGAGTACAACCCCCGCAACTACCTGCTCATGCATGCCATGGGCCCCAACGTGGCGGGCGTTATCGGTTCTGCGGTTGCAGCCGGTATCTTGATCAACATGTTCGGTTGATTTTTCCACAAAACGCGTAAAATGTCCCGGCTGCTGCGGCAGCCGGGGCTTTTTTGTTGACACTCGTTCAATTTTACAAAATGTTCATATCAGTATCATAGTTTCTTAGCAGTTATCCTGTATTGTATTAGGCACAGGGAACCGGAGCCGCAACCGGAACCCTGGAACATGATTCCTCCTCACACCAAACCGATACCCCAAAATGCCCCCGCCCGGAGCCGCAACCGGACGGGGGCAATGCTTTTGTTCCTTCTTTGCAAAGAAGGAACCGAAGAAACTCTCATCAAAAATCCCCAGCTGGATTGTATCCAGCCGGGGATTTTTAGTCAGTGTTCTTTGGTCCCTTCTCTTCAGGAAATGAACGGCACAACCATTATCTCAATACGCTATAAAGAAAGTCCGCTGTGGTCTGCCGCAGGTCGGCGTCCAGTTGTTCATTCACGGCGGGGTCGCTGCTGGTATAGTTGTGGTCCCCCTGTACAAAGGGGTCCAGCACCACGGTGCTTTCCGGCAGGCTCTGGACGGTGGCTACCGTTTCGGTGATGGTGGTTTCGCTCAAAACTGTTTCGTTGCCGCTGTATGTCAGCAAAACCGGCAGTCCGGCTTCCCGCAAAGCGGCGTTGGGGTCGCTGTTCTGCATCCCCTGTACAAATTCAGCACTGATGTCTACCCCCCACTTGGTGGCTGTCTGCCCGCTGGACAACGCCGCGGATGCGATGGCTTCCACCTGTGCAAGGTCCCCGATGTTTAAAAATTCCAGACCCATCAGTCCGGTACCGTTGGCGGGGCTCCACAAGACCAGCGCCGATACCTGTTCATAGCCCTGCTGGGCACTGATTTGGGGGTACAGGCTGGCCAGCCGTCCGCCCATGCTGTGGCCTACCAGCGCGGTGGCACCGCGGGTGTTGTATTCTTGCTTCATGTACCCGATGACTGCATTCACGTCGGCGGCCATGTTGTCCAGCGTGTAGGCGGTGTAGGGTTCGGTGCTGTCCCCGCAGCCCGCAAAGTCTAACCGTACACTGGCAATGCCTTCTTCGGCCAGATCCTCGGCCAACGGGCCAAAATGCCCGTCACCGTCCCGGTTGCCGGTAAAACCGTGGCACAGGACCACCAACGGTACCGTATCGCCTCGGCTAAGTTTGTTGGGCATCTGCACCGTGGCGTAGATGTCGCCCCGGGGACCCGGAATTACCTCGTCCCGGGCAGCCGGTGTTTTCCACAACAGCAGGGCCAGTGCCCCCGCTGCGCAAAGCGCTAACACCGCAATGCAAAGCCATAACGTCCTCATGCCCCGGCGACGATCGTATTGCTTCATGGTCCCCTCCTTTGGGTTTGGGTTGGTTTCGTATCTTCATTAAAACCAATTCCCTGTACTTTGTCAATATCTCCTTGTTCCTTCTTTGCAAAGAAGGAACCGAAGAAATTTCAATCTTTTATCCCATGAATGGGTTCTTGTGGAAAAGTCAAAATCCCCCAATCCATTCACGCCCCGGGAAGTCCCCCCTTCTTTCCAAAACAGGAAGCAGAAATTCCAAATCTTTATCCCATACATATGCTGTTGCGGGAACCCCAAACTCCCACGGACTTGACTAAGTTATCAACAGCCTTCTCTGAAATCGTGGATAACTTTCTTCTTTTTCCCACACATCTCTCCAGAAATTTTCTCTGATCTGTCCGGTTTCTTTTTTTCCACACCGGTGTGGAAAACTATTCGGGTTTTGTCGCTCTTTTTCCTAGTCCCGATGAATGGGAGGGAGTGTCCTTTGCTTGTAAGAAAGAGCCAAGACCCTCGATATAAAACGAACCCGCAGGGGGTTTCCCTGCGGGTTCGTTTTGTATAAAGTTCTTTTGGTTCTTTTCTTACAAGCAAGAAAAGAATAAACCATCACAGTTCGATCTTGCCGAAGGCGAAGTCGTCGCCGTCGTGGATGCGCTCGACGGTTTTGGGAGCCATGGGCTGGGCGTTGGGGTCCCGGGGCGTGTCGGCAAACTCACGGCCGGGCACGCTGGATTTGGGACCATTGTACCGGCTGCCGCCTTCACGGCGGGGACCGCGGCCGCCACGGCCGCCACGACCCTCACGACGACCACCGCGACCGCCGTCACGACGGCCGCCACGGCCACCCTCACGGCGTCCGCCGCGGACGTTGCGGGCATTGTCACGGTCAGGCAGGTTGCTGGCATTGGGGTCGGTGGAATAGATCACCACGCGGCGGGCCGGGCCTTCGCCCTTGCTCTCGCTGCGCACACCCTCGATGTCCGCCACGGCGGTGTGGATGATGTGCCGCTCGTAGGGGTTCATGGGTTCCATCTCGTAGTAGCAGCCGGTGCGGATGACCCGCTCGGCAATGCGGCGGGCCAAAGCCGCCAGATCGTCTTCCCGCTTGCCGCGGTAGCCGCCCACATCCAGACCCAGCTTCACGTAGGGGCCTTCCATCCGGTTGACCACCAGGCTGGCCAGATAGGACAGGCTCTCCATCGTTCCGCCGCGGCGTCCGATCAGCGCACCCATGTGGCTGCCGCTGACCCGCAGAATGGTGGCTTCGCCCTTCTTCAGTGCCGAGAAGGTGAAGTCCTCCACCCCCATCAGCTTAAAGATCGGGGTCAGGTATTCCACAGCGGCCTGCAGCCGGGGATCGGCGTTGATGTCCAGTTCCTGCTCTTCCGCTTCCTGCGGGGCGGGCTGCTCCGCGGGCTGGGCGGGGGTTTCCTCGGCCGGAGCAGCGGCGGGGGCAACTTCCTCCACCGGGGCCGGTGCGGCCTCCACAGGGGCCTCCGGGGCGGCCTGAGGTGCTTCCACGGGGGCAGCCTCCGGCTCCTCCACCGTTACCCGCACCTTGGCCGGGATAGTTTTAAACAATTTCCGGGCCGGAAATTCCAACACTTCATAGCTGACGTTCAAATCGTCACGGTTCACACCCAGCGCTTCGCAGGCGGCCTCCACAGCGGCCTCTACGGTGCGGGCACTCATTTCAATGCTGCGCATGCTGCTCCCTCCTTAGTGTTGCAACGGCGTGGTCCGTTCATCCTTGTACAGCTCGGCTTCGCGCTTGCGCGCCAGTTCCAAACGCAGCTTGTTGGCTTCGCCGCCGGTGACTTCCTTGGTGACGGTCTGACCGTTTTCCTCAAAGGTCACTGTCTTTTTCTTTTTCTTTTCCGCGCGCTTGGCAGCCAGTTCGGCCTCATACTGGGCCTTGAATTTTTCGGGGCTGTAAATGCGGTAGGTCACAAAGCTCTGTCCAATCTGGAACAGGTTGGACACGCCGTAGTACAGCGAGAAACCGACGGGGGCATTGAAGCAGAAAGAAACAAACATCAAGTTCATGACCCACATCATGATCTTCATGCTGCCCTGCATCTGGGCGCCCATGCCGGAGAGTTTCTGGGTGAAGATGTAGCTCAGGATCATCGTCACAGCGGCGATGATGGGGAAGATGGCAATGGGGGTGAGATTAAAGCCGGGGATATCGCACATATCCATGCCGAAGAAGGTGGTGTTGAAGTTCTGGATCTCGGTGACCACGTTGGCAGGGATGATGTCGGGGCTGATGACGGCACCGCTGTGGATAGCCTGGATCAGCTGGGTCTGCATGGTGGTAGCGTTGGCAGTCGCCAGACCCAGAGCCTCGCAGGCCTGACGGACGGCGGCATCCGACACACCGAAGATGTAGTGCACGGGGTAGTACACAACGCCCAAGAAGCCGAACAGCACCAGCATGGTGAGCAGCATGGGCAGACAGCCGGCCATGGGATTAAAGCCGTGTTCCTGCTGCAGCTTCATCAGTTCTTCTTGCTGCTTTTGGGGGTTGTTTTTGTACTTTTGCTGGATCTCGTTCACCAGCGGCTGGAACACCGACATTTTGGCGGTGGACTTCTGCTGGTGAATCGCCAGCGGGAAGAGCAGCAGCTTGATGATAAGGGTGGCAACGATCATCGTTGCCGCGTAGTTGCCGATGAGGTTGTACAGTACCTTCACCAGCGGGCCCAGAATGATGGCCAGGAAGTAGAAAATTTGCATAGCATGTCCATTCTGCCCCGGCTGCGCCCGGAAGCGTGTATTTTAACGTAGGTCTTTGCCGCGCAGCGCAAAGACATGAGAGGCAATGTGATGGTCCTACTTTCTTTGCAAAGACCTACTTTCTTTGCAAAGAAAGTAGGCAAAGAAACTCCAAAAAAGTAGGAAGAAAAACTCTAAATAAAATAAAAAGAATATTACCGGGAATATAACCCAGCTCTGGTCAGGGCCCGCCTGCGACGGCGGGCAGGGTTTCAAATCGGGAGCCCGGGTGAGCTCTTTTGGTCGGCACGGGCAGTTTGGGTCGTAGAGCCGGACATCGCTGTGAAGAGCGGGAACCGTCTCGGGCGACCTCCTCGAAGCCCCGGGGGTTCTTAGGGGGCCCGCAGGCCCCATGAGCCGTGCCCCGCGCGTCGGAAGTAGCGGCGCGTTTTTCAGCCGCTTTTTGCGCGCTCAAAAAGCGGCACCGTCTGGAAGCGCATCGGTTCTGTGTTGCCCTCCGCAGTTTCTCAACTGCACTTTCCCCATTAGAAAAAAGCTACATCCCCAGGCAGCGCGAACCTCCCGGTTCACCCCCGGGTCAGCTTCCGCTTTTCATTGACCCATCGCCCTTTTTCCGGCACAGGGTCAAACCCGAACTTGCACAGGGGGTTGCAGCGCAGCAGCCGCCAGACCGTCAGGATCAATCCTTTGACCAGTCCATGGACGGCCAAAGCCTGCATGGCGTATTCGCTGCAGGTGGGCACAAACCGGCAATGATGCCCCAGATGGGGACTGATGAACCGCTTGTACCCTTGCAGCAGCGCGATGAGCAGCCGGGTCATTGTGCCGGTTCCGGGTTGTTTGGCGCCGGCGCGGCGGGTTTGGCCAGATCGGGCAGGCCCGCCTTGGCGAAGAGTTTGCCCAGCGTTTTGCTGAGCTGGGTGCTCTTCAGGTGGGGGGTCTGACCGCGCGCTACGAGTATTATATCATATCCGCCGATATTTTGCGAGAGGTGTTCGCTCAAAGCGGCGCGCATGACTCTGCGGGCGCGGTTGCGCTGCACGGCATGGCCCACTTTTTTGGTAGCAGTCAGCCCAATGCGGGTGTAGCCGACACGATTTTTGGCCACATACAGCACCACATGGGGGTGTACGTAGCTTTTGCCCCGGCCATAGACCCGGTTGTATTGCCAGTTTTTGTTTAAAACACGATAACGCATGGGCGAAACTCCACTACAATGTACAAACGGGAACCCAGCCGTGCGCGGCTGTTGCCCCCCTTTGAAAACGCTAGTTTAGAAAAAAGGGCTGCTGACCGTTTGTCAGCAACCCTTTACTTCATTCATTTCCAAAGATCAGACCGTCAGGCTCTTGCGGCCCTTGGCACGGCGGCGAGCCAGCACTTTGCG
>NZ_CALADU010000163.1 GCF_937890665.1 uncultured Subdoligranulum sp. | reverse complement strand
AAGATTGAGTATACAAGGAGTACACCTTTCTGAAATTCTGGGAATTTCTATAAATCCTACATCTAAAAGTCCGAATCTAAAAAGAAGAATAGCGGCGGTAGAACGCCAAGCCGGAATTGAAAATGCGAAATTTCTTGGTAAAATGCTGCAAGGTATGGTAAACAATCAAATCCGCACCGCAGGTGACTATGATAAGGTTATCTATGATTTTGGCAAAAAGCAGATTGAACTTACGAATGAAATTGCGGCAATGAAGCAGAAGAGAACAGCCTATGCCGCCGCTGCAAAACATTTGCAGATATGCAGGACTTACAAATCTGTGTGGATGGAGTATGTCGCTAAGTCCTTAAATCAGAAAACAGAGTATTTCAATCAGCATAGCATGGAACTTCAAGCATACCGAACCGCTGCGGCAAAACTGGAAAAGGAGGGCATCGACCAGTCTGTTGAAATTGATAAGGTAAACAACCTTGCGCAATCGCTGGAAAGAAAAATCAATGACCTTGATGAACAGCTGAGAGAGAGCAACTTGCAAGAACAGGATTACCGTCAGGAGAGGAAAACACTAACGACAATTCAGGCGGATTTATTTGAATGAGAGTTAATTGTTGAGTTGTCTCTTTTGAAAAGTAAAAGTCATTGGCAAAATGCCACAAAATGATTCACTTATCATATAAATTATGTAGAAAACAACGATGCCCTATTGAAAAGCGTATCTCGTTGTGATAATCTATAGTTGTAAATGATAGCGCTAACATTTCAAGAGAAGTTAGCGCTATATATTACCAGCAAAAATGATAGCGCTAACATTTCTTGGCCTATCATTGGAGGGGTGGGATACATGAGTACACTGAAGGATGTTGCCCAAAGAGCAGGGGTTTCCAGCATCACGGTCTCCCGCGTGATCAATACGCCGGAACTGGTAAAGGAAAAAACGAAAGATAAAGTTATGCTGGCAATGGCGGAACTGAAATATGTTCCTAATGCAGCAGCAAAAAGTCTTGCCGTAAACCGTACCGGGCTGATTGATGTATTCATTCCCAGCGATATTGATTTAAATAACCCGTTCGTTATGCACTTTATCGCTGGTATCAGTAATGCCCTTAGCAAACGAATGTATCCATTTCTGATTTTACGAGATAAAAAGAAAGAACATCTTTGCGATGGGTACATTGTAACAGGCTTACTTCGTGATGAAATCAACGAGTTTTATGCTTATGCCAGTGAACGAGATCGTCCGGTAGTTCTGTTTGGGCATACCAACTTGCCGAAAGTAAGTTGCATTGATGTAGATAACTTTGCAGGTGCAGAGAGTATTACCGAGTATCTGATTCGGCAAGGGCACCGAAAGGTAGCCATGATTAATGTCGATGAAAACAAGGACTACACGGAAGATCGTTACAATGGTTACTGTAGCGCACTGGAAAAACATAAACTCGCACCACCGCCTAATGCATATCTTCAAGCGGTAAACAATGTGCAGGGCGGTCACGATGCGGCACTGAGTTTGTTGGAGACGACTGATTGTACGGCGATATTTTGCGCAACTGACACAATGGCAATCGGCGTATGCCAAGCCATCATGGAAAAAGGACTGCGCGTACCTGAGGATATTTCCGTGGTAGGATTTGATGGGCTGGGACACAATCTTTTATCAACCCCGCACGTGACCACCGTGCAGCAGCCGGTTTATCGTATCGGTGAAATGCTTGCAGAGCAGCTTTTGAAAGAACTTGACGGAAAAAGCGGTCATATCAATAAGCTCGTCAAGCCCGATTTGATAGAAGGAAAATCTGTTTCCACAATTTCTTTGGATTAACATGCGTGAGTGCGCATGAATTAAATTATAGAAAAGGAGAACATTATGAAAAAATTTGTTGCATCCGCAATGGCAGCTGTGATGGCAGTCTCTCTTGCAGCCTGTGGCAGCACTAGCACCTCTACGGCTACCAGCACTGCTGAATCCAAGACAGAATCTACAGCAGCATCGTCTGAAGCCGCTGCGGAGAAAACTGCTGGCAACCTCAGTGGTACGCTGGAGGTCTGGTCGTCTGGTGAGGAACTGGGGCGTTTTGTTGAGGGCTTCAATAAGGAGTACCCGGATGTTACCGTCAACATTACCGTTGTTCCGAATGCCGATTTCCTTACCAAACTGACTCCGACGCTGGCAAGCGGGCAAGGCGCACCAGACATCTTTACCGGTGAGTCGGACTATGTCAAATATCTTGTCAACTCTGGCTACTGGGATGACCTGAATCAGGAGCCCTACAATGTCGGGCAGTACAAAGATGACATCTGGGAATATGTTCTGAATGTTGGCACCGATGATTCCGGTGCTGTCCGCGCCCTGAGCTGGCAGGCATCTCCGGGCTCTATCCTGTATCGCCGCGACCTTGCAAAAGAAGTTCTCGGCACCGATGATCCTGACGAGGTTTCCCAGCAGTTGAACAGCAATGCAGCAATGCTGGACGCGGCTGCGAAATTCAGTGAGAAGGGCGTTAAAATGTTCGCCAGTTGGCAGGACATTATGAATATGCAGTTCTCCAACCGCGAGCAGCCGTGGGTCGTTGATGACAAGCTCATCATTGATGATTCGATGCTCGAATTCATGGATATGGCAAAGACCATTTCCGATAACGGTTATGACCTGAACGTCGATCCGTGGGCCCCCGAATGGAGCGCCGCTGTGGAAAGTGACGATACGTTCTGCTATGTTTTGCCGACTTGGGGCTATCAGTTTGTTGTCAAACCGGCAGCCGATAAGACTAAAGGCCAGTGGGGTCTGTGCCAAGGTCCCGTTCCTTATGTGAAAGGCGGCACTTGGCTCGGCATCTATAAGGACAGTCCCAACAAGGATTTGGCATGGGCATTCATGCAGTATGTGACCTGCAACAGTGAAGCACAGCAGGCGTACGCAAAAGAATATGGCGAGTATGTTTCCCTGAAGTCTGCGGATCAGGCTCTTGCTGCGGAAGAAGGCGAAGAAGTTCTGGGCGGTCAGAACCTGTACCAGTTCTACAATGAGCAGATGGAAAAAATTCCTGCCGATCTGATGACTGCCTATGACGGTCAGCTCAACACGTTCTTCCTCTCTGATACTAAGCTGTACGCTACCGGTGAGATGAGCAAGGAAGAAGCCATTGATCAGTTCAAGAAGGATGCGCTGAACGCCTATCCTGAGCTTACGGTTGACTAATCTGATAAAAATTTATAATGGCTGACCTGATGGGCGGCGGCATATGCTTGGCCGCCGCCCATTATCTTATGGGAGGAAGCAGGTATGTTCAAGAAGAAATTCCATAACAGTATAGACAAAGGGCGGTATGGCTATTTGTTTATTGCTCCGTTCTTTATTGTGTTTGCCGTTTTTGGGCTATATCCCATCGTCTATACCTTTATCCTTAGCTTTCAAAAATGGGATGGGTTAGCCAAGATGACGCCACTCGGCTGGAAAAACTATGCTCGACTGCTGACGGATGATGTGTTCTATCTTTCCGTCTGGAATACGATTCGCATTTGGATTTTCAACTTTGTGCCCCAGATGCTGACGGCACTGCTGCTATCTGCGCTGTTTACCTTCAACCGTATTCGCGGAATGAAATTTTTCCGTGCTGCGTACTATCTGCCCAACCTGATTACGGCAGCATCTGTTGGTTTGCTGTTTAACTTGCTGTTCGACGGAAACAAGTCGGTTGCCAACTACATCTTGCAGGCACTCCATGTAAAGGGCGCACCATTCTCTTTCTTTAATAGTGGTGCATTCACATCTGGAATGACTTCCTATATCCAATGGTGGATGTGGTTCGGCTATACGACTGTCATTGTTATGGCAGGCATCACGACAATCGAAGGCTCTGTTTATGATGCAGCGATGGTCGATGGAGCAACGAAAGCTCAGACCTTCACAAAAATCACGTTGCCGTTGATTCGCCCGACCTTGATTTATATGACAATCACTTCGATTATTGGCGGTATGCAGTTATTTGATGTTCCTACAACATTAACGAACGGAACCGGTGATCCCAACAAGTCCGTACTGACGACATCCATGTACCTTTATAATCAGGGCTTCAAGAATTTTAATTACGGATATGCCTCTACAATGTCGGTTGGCTTGTTCCTTGTAATTGCAATTCTTAGTGTGTTTGCTTTCCGCGCTATGCAGAGTAAGGAGGGTGCTTACGATGACTAATACTGTGACAAATCAGAAAAGCCAGACTTCTTACAAAGCACAGAAAATCATATCCAATGTTATCATCTATGCTTTCCTGATTTCCTTGTTGCTGCTTTCTATCGTTCCTTTCTATCTGGTTGTTGTGAATGCAACCCATTCCAGCTTCGATATTGTAACCAAGCTGAATCTGCTACCCGGAAAAAATACGCTGGAAAACTACACTACGATGCAGAGTCACGTCAACATTTGGCGCGGATTCCTGAACAGCCTTTGTGTAGCAGTACCGTTTACTTTCTTTACGGGCTATTTCGGCGCATTGACGGCTTTCGGTTTCGCAAAGTACCACTTTAAGGGCAAGAAAACACTATTTGCTATTGTGCTGGCCTCCATGATGCTGCCCAGTCAGTTGAGCATTATCGGCTTTTATCAGCTGAATTTGAAACTCAATATGCTAAATACCTATACGTCCCTGATTTTGCCCGGTATTGCAAATGCGTCTGCGGTATTCTTCCTTCGGGGCATCATTGAGCAGAGTATCCCTCTTTCCATGATGGAAGCTGCACGACTGGAAGGCTGCGGCGAATGGAAGATTTTTAATCGCATTGTTTTGCCCTGCATTATGCCCGGTGTTGCAACAATGTGTATCTTCAACTTCGTTTCCTGCTGGAATAACTACATGGGGCCGCTGATTATTTTGACCTCGGATAAAAAGTACACAATGCCGGTTATGATTGCCATGATCAAAGGACTTTACCTTACTAACTATGGAGCTATGTATCTGGCGATTGCAATTTCAATTATTCCCATCGTGATCGTGTATATCTTCTTCTCGAAATACATCATTAACGGTTTGACTGTGGGTTCTGAAAAATAAGAGGTACGCTTTATGAAAGAGATTCAATGGCGATATTCGACCCCAGAAGCGGTTTGGCAGACGGGAACACCCATCTCCGCAAAAGGAAAAGCGAATCTTCGCTTAAATGGCGTTGAATACCAGAAAATGTTTGGCTTTGGCGGATGTTTTAATGAGCAAGGCTATGAAGCCCTCAAAACTCTTCCAGAAAATAAGCAGGACAGTCTGCTGAAAGAACTGTTTGCTGCGGATGCCGAAGCCTGCAAGCTGAACTTTTGCCGTATGCCAATCGGTGCAAACGATTATGCGATGGATTGGTACAGTCTTGATGAAACGCCCGGTGATTATGCCCTGGAGCATTTCTCTATTGACCGTGATAAGGAACGCTTGATTCCCTACATCCAAAAAGCAAAGACGTATGCACCAGATTTGAAGTTGTTTGCCTCCCCGTGGAGCCCGCCGACATGGATGAAAAATCCTCCTGTGTACAACTGGGGCAAACTGATTTGGGAGCCTAAGAACCTGCAAGCCTATGCAGACTACTTTGCAAGATTTGTAAAGGAATACCAACGTGAAGGTATTACCATTGACCAGATCCATGTACAAAACGAGCCTGTGGCGAACCAGAAATTTCCTTCCTGTATGTGGACCGGTGCGGAGTTGAAAGAATTCATCCGGGATTATCTCGGACCTACGTTTAAGAAAGACGGCCTTGATACGGAAATCTGGCTCGGCACAATCAATGCGCCCGGTTGCGACTATAATCGTCTAATTTTCGATAAGTGGGCCACCGAGGACTATGATTACTTTGCCAATACTGTGCTGGAGGACGATGAAGCGCGCCAGTATATTACAGGCGTAAGTTATCAATGGGGTGGCAAAATCGCTATTCAGCGGACTTTCGAGAGCTGGTGGCCGGAATTGCGGCTTATGCAGTCCGAAAACGAATGCGGCTTTGGCGACAACACGTGGGAGTATGCTACCTATGTGTGGACAATGCTGAAGCATTACATTGGCAACGGCGCAGAAAGCTATATGTATTGGAACCTGATTCTCGCACCGTGGGGCGTCAGCACGTGGGGAGACCCGCAGAACGCAATGGTTACCGTGCAAAATGGTGACTACACCTTAAACCCGGATTTCTATGTGATGAAGCATTTTTCTAATGCTGTACAACGCGGTGCCGTGCGACTGGGTGCAGCTGGACATTGGGCGGCAGATGCATTGATTTTCCGTAACCCGGATGGCAGCTATGCCGTGGAAGCATTCAATCCGTTCTATGAAGAAAAATGCCTGACGATTGAACTGGAAGGTGAAGTAACGAGCTTTATGCTCGCACCGCGCTCATTTAACAGCATGATTATTACTGTGTAAAGGGGAACACCTATGATTGCAAATAAACATACCACATTATTTGACGGCGGTGTTGCGAACCAAATCACTACCCCGTTGCAAGTTGTGGCAGACGATGACACACAAGAAGTCCAGCTGCTGAATCTGTACCCAGACATTCGCTATCAGACGATTGACGGTTTTGGTGGTGCCATTACCGAAGCCGCAGGTTCTGTGCTGCGACAGATGCCGGAAGAAACAGTAGAAAAAATTCTGCAAGGATATTTTGGAGCGGAGGGGCTGCGGTACAACTTTGTTCGGACTCATCTTGACAGCTGCGATTTCTCGCTGGGAAATTATTCTGCGGTAACTGATCCGCAGGATAAAGAATTCAAGACATTTTCGCTGGCACGGGACGAAAAATACATTCTGCCCTATATCCAGTTGGCAGAGCAGTATGTCGGTCATAAAATCGGTGTAATGCTCACGCCGTGGTCTCCGCCAGCGTTTATGAAAACCAACAATGACCGCAACCACGGCGGAAAACTTCTGCCAGAGTATGCCGATGCGTGGGCAAACTATATCTGCCGTTATATTAAGGAATACGAAAGCCATGGAATCACAGTGGAATTCCTGACTGTGCAGAATGAACCCCACGCCACACAGACATGGGATAGTTGCCGCTACACGCATGAGGAAGAACGGGAATTCCTTGAAAAGCACTTATACCCGGCTTTGCAGGAAGCTGGGTTGGGCAAAATCAAAATCAATATGTGGGATCACAACAAGGAACGCCTGTTCGATTGTGCAAGCACTTGTATTACCACCAGCACCAATGCAATGATTGACGGTTTTGCCTTCCACTGGTACAGCGGCGATCACTTCGATGCCGTACGCCTTGTACGCGAGCAATATCCGGATAAACGGTTGATTTTTACGGAAGGATGTATTGAATATTCGCTTCGGGATAAAGATCAACTGAAAAACGCACAGATTTACGCACACGATATGATTGGAGATTTTAACGCCGGGATGAACCTGTTCTTCGATTGGAACATCGTGCTGGATGAAAAGGGTGGCCCCAACCATGTTTCTAATCTTTGTGATGCGCCAATCATGTGCAATACCAATACAAAGGAGGTCGAGTATAAACTATCGTACTACTACATTGAACAGTTCAGTCATTATGTATTGCCGGGAGCAAAACGGATTGCGGCAACCTGCTACACGGATAAGCTGGAAACAGTATCCTTTGTGAATCCCGATGGTACATTGGCAGTGGTGTTGCTGAATCGAACTGAACAATGTATGTCGGTCACACTGCGCGTCAAGGGCAGCCTTGTTGCCTGTGAGATCGAGGCCAACTCTATGACAACGATTGTACTGAATTAAACCAAAGTAGAAGGGAGTAATTATGTCAAAGCGAATTATTGCGGGTGCTCTTGCCGGTGCGGTTCTGGCGAGTACTATGGCACCTATGGGCGTATATGCGGATTCGCCCGAAGTCAATATTTGGGTGTCAAAGGTCAATGCGACCGATAGTGGAATGGAGAAGGGGCTTGAAAAGCAAACTCCTGTCCATTTCGGCTCTGGAGACAGTGCATCGACTAACAACTTGATTGTTGTCGACGAGAATAACACCTACCAGACGGTCGACGGCTTCGGTGCTTCCATTACAGAAGCGTCGGCGCATCTCTATCAGACTAATCTGGACGATTCTGCGAAAGCAGCTGCTATGCAAGCACTGTTTGACAAAGAATCTGGCATCGGCCTGAGTATGCTGCGGCAGACGATTGGTGCTTCCGACCACTGCGTCGCGCCGTACAATTTTGCGCCCGACGAGCAAGATGACAGTCTGCCCAACTGGGACTTTTCCCATGAACTCATCGAAATCATGCCGACCGTACAGGACGCGCTGGCAGTTGAGCCGGGTCGAATCACGGTTATGGCGTCTTGCTGGAGTCCTCCGGGCTGGATGAAGGAAAACGGTTCTGTCCTTGGAATGTATCAGAATCAAAAGGGTACATTGCGGGCAGACAAATATCAGGCGTATGCCAACTATATCACCAAATTCATTCAGGAATACGCGTCTCGCGGCATCGACATCTATGCCGTAACTCCGAATAACGAGCCGGATCACGCAAGTTATGACTGGCCTGCATTGCCCATGTCGCATACCGAAGCGCAGAATCTGGTCGCAAATTATCTTCGCCCGACGTTTGATCGCAACGGTCTCGACACCAAAATTATCTGCTGGGATCATAGCTATACTACGACCAACTACAAAGACGGATCGTATCCCCTCGAATATTATCAGGATGCGAATGCGCTGGCTGCGACCGATGGCTCTGCATGGCACTGGTATGAGGGCGATGAAGAAGTCATGTCTGTAGTCCATAAAGAATATCCCACAAAGGACATTTGGTTTACGGAAGGCTCTGGCGGTGAATGGGGATTCCCCAAGTGGAATACCGCATTCTTGAATCAGGCATCGTCCGTTGTCAATATCACCCGCAACTGGAGCAAATCCATTATTTATTGGAACCTTGCGCTTGATCAGAATGGTGGTCCTGACTACTACTATGATGTCAATCAGCATCAAGATTCTACCAACCGTGGTTTGATTACGATCAACACCGATACCAATAGCTGGGATTACAATGTTGATTATTACACGCTGGGTCATATCAGCAAATTTGTTGATCCGGGTGCTCAGAGAATTGATTCTACAAGCCTCGACAACAACATTGAGACTGTGGCTTTTAAGAATCCCGATGGTTCGAAGGTGCTTGTACTGGCAAACCTTGTAAACGAGGCACAAGAGGTAAAGGTGCAGTGGGGCGAGCAGAGCTTCCGCTATACACTTCTGCCGGAGTCCATGGCAACTATGACGTGGAATGGCAATCAGGTCGGGAATGCGGCTTCCCCAATTTGGTTCAACAATCTTGAAAGCAATAATAACTTTGCTGCTGGTGAAGGGGCTTCGGTTGCCACTACGGATAGCACCGCGAACCTTGGTGGAAGCAAGGGCATTATGCTGACGACAACTCAGAACGGTGATCCCGGCACTGATAAACAGTGTGTGATTATTTCTTCTGAGAGTGGTGCAGCCATTGATGCATCTTCGTATCAGTATTTAACATTCTCCGTTAAGGATATGGTGAATCCGAAATCTGCAACGGTAAAAGTTACCTTTGTTGACGAAAATGGTACGGAAGTGAGTTCGTGGAGCCATGAAAAGACGGTCTATGACAACTGGACCAGAATTTGGGTTCCCATTGCTGGCGATAAGGGCTTTGACCGAACCAGAATTGCAAAAATCAAGCTCGGCTTCTACTGGCAGGGCAACTACGCGGTTGATGATCTTGCATTTGTTGGTGGATATAGCGATGGTATTCCGCAGATGAATGGAAACCTCGTTACCAATGGCAGCTTTGAAGATGATGGTAGTGCAGTGCCTGTTGCTACTGGTTGGAATTTCGAAGGTGGCACGCCTTCCGCTACTTACCTTGAGAAAAACAGCAATGCAGCAAGTGGTCGTTTCCACCTTGTCCATTATTCGGCGGACGCCCATGATGCATACACTTGGCAGGCGATTTATAATTTGCCCAATGGTACATACACTTTGAAAGCAATGGTTCAGTCCGGCGGTGGTCAGAAGCAGAACAAAATATTGGCGACCGATTTTGGTGGCAGTGAAATGAGTGTCGAAATTCCTGTCAATTCCTATTGGACGCAGGTTGAAATCGGGAATATCAATGTGACCAATGGTAAATGCACTATCGCATTCTATACTGAGGGAAATGCTGGTGATTGGAGTTGTGTCGATAACATTGAATTTTATCGCAACTCTTAAACAAGCAAGATTCCATAGAAAGCGGCTGAATTTCTAAAATCAAAATATGAAATTTATTTAATAGTGGGTATCGTGAAAAAATAGAAATGCTCCCTGCATGGCATAACGCGATGAAAAGAGCGTCGTGCCGTGCGGGGAGCATTTTTGGTTGATGCTAAACTATACCAAACTGTATAGCTAAAATAGATTATAAACATTAAAACGAAAAAGGACCGGAAAAATTCGATCGGCGTGTTCTCTTACCTTTTGAAGGGAGAGTGGCGATCGTGCTCAGTGTTTCTGGTCCTTTGTCATTTGTTGAGCATTATACGGGTGATGCCATTCCGCGAGCGCCTCCCAATTTTTTGGTTTTCAACAAAAAATTGGGAGGATGTGTAATGATCCAACGTGAGTTCGAAGAATTATTTGAGCAATTCAGCCCCGATGAACTGAATGAGGAAAGCACCGTGAAAGGACAGTTTACGAGCTATATAACCCGCCGAATGGAATGGCACGCAATCCGCTATGCTGCCAAGAATTGACCAAAAGTTATTGCGATTTCCTTGGATCAGGCTCCGCAGCATTTGACAGATATTAATGCCGAACAAATGCTTCAGAAAGTTGAAGTTGAACTAGCTCTTCAACAGGAAGTACAGCGGCTTTCACCAAAAGAAAAGGAATGGCTTCTGTGCTTTCTGAAAATGAATTACAAAGAAATTCAGGAACACTTTGGTTGCGGGCATACTAATGTCTATGAAAAGCGAAAAAAGCTGGCTCAAAAGATGAAGGCGCTGAAGGAGTAACACAATGGTGAAGAGTTTTGAAGAACATCTGCGAGGTGCAAAGGCACATAATCGTGAGGACAAAATCTGGCTTGTTACGTGCTTTTCCGGGAAAATGGCAAAGCTATGTGCCAAGTACGGCTTCCCCGATGATGAAGATATGTTCGTCTACCTGATTGAGCATTTCCTGCGGGATTTGGATAAGTTTGTCATATACGGTGATGACCATACCGTACATAGCGGAGGACATGGCAGTGGCAACAGATAAGACTCGATATAAGGATATAAAAGTTCGCATTCCGGAGGAAGAACTGGCTGTACTGAACTGCCGTGTTGCAAAAACAGGTATGTCCAGAGAACAATACATCCGCTGCTTGATTGCGGACACAATCCCCGCTGAATATCCGCCAGCAGATTACAGGCGTATCATACGGAAACTGGACGAATTGCAGGAAACGATGGAAGCTCTACTTGAAGAAAATCCCATCAAACGGGATACAGTAAGGCTATATATTACTCTCAAAAATGTGGCGAATACTGCGGATATGTTGCGACAATCGTTGGTGCCACAAACCACTCTGAAAAGAGCAAAGAACGAGAAAGCTAACAAGTTTTGAAATGACGGGGAATCATTACCGCGTATAAAAATAGTGGGGTGTAACCAATTACCGAGACAAGCAGCGATTAGTTTCCGTATTGTTCTTTCTGATAGGTGGTTGGCGATACACCATAGTATTTTTTGAAAACGGAAATAAAATGTTTTGTGGATACAAATCCTAGTTTTTCGCCGATTTCGTATATTTTGGTTTCGGGTGAATCCTTCAGGTAAGCGGCTGCACGTTCCATGCGAATCTGCATAAGGTATTTGCTATACGAGATTCCTAGCTGCTTATGGAAAAGATTACTTAAATAGCTGCTGTTTACGTTGCAGTAATCAGCCACTTCGGACAAGGAGATACTTTCACAGAAGTGCTGGTTAATATACTCTTTTGCCATTTTTATGACGGGCATCGTATCCTGCGTAATTGTCTGCTCTTTTCCCAAAAGGCAAAAAACACACTGATATACAGCGTGAGAGAAGTTGGCATCAGAAACGCCACCAGCACAAGAAGTACAAAAATCCGTCAGTTCTTTCCAAGCGGATGTCAAAAGTGTATCCTCAATAAGAAAACAGTCAGTAATGCTCTGAATCATATAACAGCCCATTTCCCAAAGTGCTGCGGAATTCTTGTGCGGAACCAGACTGCACAACTGGTCAATATCTGTACGCAGAGTTGTTTCTTGGGAAGCAGCAAAATCAGAAAGCACCTTTTTATTTGCCTTTTCAAATTCGATGATCTGCTGCTGATATTCGCTTAGTAGGGCGTAAGAATGTAGCTCGTTCGATGTGAACAGCGGCAACGAGCGCAAACCGGCAATACTTGCAAGGGAATAGGATAAATCCATACTGTCATCCACTATGCGTCCGGCAAATAAATTTACATCCTGCGCAAAGCGGAACGATGCCGAAAAGTCACTCTGAAATTCATGGAGATTTGCAATAAGAGCTGCTTTGGTCTCGCCTTCAGCCACAATATAAGTGTCACCATTATTCCCGAAGAAAGGTGTCCAGTTGTATTTTTTACACAAAGAAACAGCCGCGAGATTCTGACGATAATTGCGAGAGTGTGCCTCCGTAGGAAGAACGGCATTGTCGCGGGCAATAGGTAGCAATGCCGCTTGTATGACACAAGCATACGGAAGCATAGGATCGGTGTCCGTGCTGGAAAAGACTTTATAACCCTGATAGATTCCGTCGCTGTCATCCTCCAGTATGGCACGGAACAGCATTGCGCGAGGGTTGGCGCGTTCTTCCTCGGTGGGATTGGCGAGCAGTGTGGGCGTATGTTTTTGCAGGCGCTTGCTGATGTCGTTCAGCAGTTTGATGAGATCATCATCAACCAATGGCTTCAAAAGATAATCCTTTACGCCATACTGGATAGCTTTTCTGGCATAAGCAAAATCGTTGAAACCAGAAATGATGATGACAACGGTGTCAGGATAATTTTCTTGGATGAACTTCGCAAGGTTTAACCCGTCCATGCCGGGCATCTTAATGTCTGTGATCACAACATCGTAAGCAGCCTGTTTCAAATATTCGATTGCTTCGATTCCATCCTGCGCTGTGTTAGGAACGTCAAAGCACGTTGAATGTTTGGGGATACTTTTTGAAAGCCACGTTCGCATGAGTGGCTCGTCATCAACAACAAGGATATGGTTCATTGAGTTACCTCATTCTTTGTAAAGGGAAGGCTGATAGAGACAGTTGTACCACTGTCAGAGGAAAGAATGTCCAGCGAGGCAGAGTTTCCATATTTTAACCGCAGCCGTTTGGCAATATTGACTAAGCCGATGTTGCCTACATGAGCCGGTTCAGCTTCATCGTGGCTGGGGGTACTGATACGTTGCTGCAAAGACTCCAGCGTCTCCGGCTTAATGCCAGGACCGTTATCAGATACTTGGATAGAGTAACGGTCCTGACTTACACAGGAAACGATGTGGATTACAGTTTGCCCGCGATTTTGTTCGCAGGCGTATTTGATTGCGTTTTCAATCAAGGGCTGTATGGTAAGTGATGGGATTTGTTCGCTATATAGTTCGGCAGGAACAGAAATGTCATATTGCAATCGATCCTGATAGCGTAGTTGTACGAGTTTTAAGTACGCTTGGCAAATGTCAAGCTCCTTTTGCAACGAAATGTCCTTGGAAACATTCATAACGCCGCCTAAAAATGCAGAAAAGGACTCGATGGCTCTAATTGCAGTATCATATTCTTCACATTTGATGAGGAGGCTAATTGTGTTCAGGGTGTTATACAAGAAATGCGGACGAATTTGGCTGCACAAAGAATTGTACTGCGCTTCTTTTGCTAGATATTGCGCCTGATAGATTTCTTTTGCCAATTGTGCATTTCGATCAATGACATTTTGCAATGCCTCTGTCATTTGGTTGAAGGATTCAGCCAAGTAGCCGATTTCGTCGTTTGTTGTGACATGAGCTTTTACGGTTAAATCGCCGTCCTCAACATGGTGCATGAGGGCAACAATCTCAAACAGCTGCTGTGTGAATTTCTGAATGATGATGTAGAAGCCAATATCAGCAAGCATGATGCAGAATATCGCCAGTGCAATGCTCTTCATAAGATTGGAGCGCAGCGGAGCCATCAATGTGCGGTAAGAGTGCAACGCCACAATGTTAATGCTGTAATTGGAGAGCGACAGCACATTTACCAGATATTTTTGGCCATTCAGTGTAATGGTTCCGGATTGCCCGATTTTATTTCCCTCGGCCATTGCGTCTTCCAAACCGCTGGGAATAGGCGCAGAGCGATACAACACCTGATTCTGCGAGTTTACAATTAAAAGCAGACCTCCTGCATTTAGATTGATTTTATTGCAAATTTTACTGATACCGGAATAATCCGCATCGACTTTTACAACGCCGATGGTTTTGCTGTTATCGTTTTTGCTTCTGAGCTGGCGAACGACTGAAAATACGGTGGTTGGCTTTTCACCGTACACTCTTTCCATGTGCGGCTCAATAAACAAAGGTTTGGTGGTTTCTTTTGCTTCGTTATACCAAGAGCTTTCAGCATAAGTGGCAAGGTCTGGCATGTCGTTCGGGGTGCGCGTATAGCTGTAAAGCGAATCATCGTTTGCTATGTATACACGAAGAATTTCACTTCGCGGAAGAGTCATAACCGAGGAAAGAAATCCTTCTACGATGCGCTTAGAATTTAGTTTGTCGCGGGAATTCGTTGGTGAATACTCTAGTTGAGAAAGAACTTCATCATTATAATAAGGGGTGAGCGTAAGGCGATACAACTCGTCCATATAAGTACTGACGTTGGTTCCGGCCTGCTCTATTGTTTGTTGGGTTTGGGCAATCGTCTGTTCTTGTAATTGTTGTGCATTCCAACGGTAGGTAAGGTAAGTAATCGCCAAAATGACGGCAAGGTTTACAATACTGATGGCAATGACCAACCGGGTCTTAAAAGATTTTTTCGATTTGTAAGGGGTCAATTTCGGCACCCTCCTTCCATAATAATTATAAACTCATGAGGACATAATGTGCAATGGGAAAAGCCAAATTCCCAAAAAAGAGAAACCTTTATCTAAAATTTTGGGTATTTATTACAATTACGACTGTGGTACAATAGAGACATAAGGAAGGCGCGCTTCCAAATGATTTTCCGAATTTCAAACCGATCAATTTGAAATTCAAATCACATAAGGAAGGAAGAATACTATGAAACTTCGTAAGTTCGCTGCAATGACGATGGCAGTGGCAATGCTCGGCGGCACGTTGGCCGGTTGCGGCGGCGCAGCCAGCAGCACGGCATCCAGCAGTGCAGATTCTACCCCAGCTGAAAGCACCTCTACGGCAGAAAGCACCGAAACCTCCGGTGAAAAAGTAAATATCAAGCTCTTTACCGGCAAAATCGAAACTATCGATGTGATGAACGAAATCATCGATGAGTTCAACGCTTCTCAGGATCATATCGTTGTTGAGCAAGAATATCAGAAAGATGCCAGCAACGTCATCAAGATCAAATTCGCCTCCAACGAAGTACCTGACATTATGACCACCTACGAACAGGGCTTTGTCGATGAAGGCAAGTACATGGACATCTCGGACTTGAACGAGTTCTGGGATCGTATGTCCCCGGATATGAAGGCCGCTTGCACGGATGTAAGCTCTGGCAATGTCTATCGTATCTGCACGAACATGACGATGGCCGGTTTCTTCTACAACAAGGATATTTTGAGCGAAGCTGGTTATACCGAGTTCCCGACCGAATGGGCAGACTTTGAAACCATGCTGGAGACCATCAAGGAGAAAGAACCTGATGTTACTCCGTGGTTCATCTTCGGTAGTGAGGCTTGGCACCTTGGCCACCTGATTGAGTTCCTGCCTCATGGTTACATCAAGTCCACGCTGGGCGCTGTTGACGCTAAGAAGGCTTTCTTGGCCAACGATCAGGACAAGCTCCAGTTTGCAGCAGCAGATGGTCCGATGGCTGTTTTTGGTGAGGATCTGGTCGATCTCCAGAATAAGGGTCTCATCAACGCTGACGTGCTGACTGCCACGAACGACAACTGCGTACAGGACTTCGCAAACGGCAAGGCCGCCATGTTCAGCAATGGTATGTGGGCGCTGTCCAGCGTTCTCGAAGCCAACCCCGATATGGCAGATAAGATCGGTTTCGCACCGTATCCCGCTTATATGCCCAACTCCAAGCCTGTTGTTCTGAGCGCTGAAGATTCCGGCTACTGCATTTCTGCAACGACCGAGCACAAAGAAGAGTGCATCGAGTTCCTGAACTTCCTGTTTAGCCCTGAAAATCAGAAGAAGTACAGCGAAGTTGCCAAGGCTCCCAGCGCATTTACCGATGTTGATGCTGAGTGGGCACCTGAAAACGTCGTGAAGGAAGTCAATGCTGCCCTGAAGAGCGCTGCCAATATCGGCTTCACCAATGAGAAGCCCGCCGGTTTCTCTGGTGACGATGCAGGCCGTATGGTGCAGGAACTGTTGGCTGGCCAGTATACTCCTACCGAGTTTGCCGAGGCTTATGAGAAAGCCTGGACGGATGGTATGGCATCTTAAAACGACTCTTTTCTCCTTCTAAGTCGTGCGTATCAAATCTCAATAGGTGACATACAAGCAGAGGCGCACCGCATAATTCACGGTGCGCCTCTTACTTGTAAATGCAGGTGTATTACATGAAAAATAGAAAAATCGGTCTACATACATTTATGGCTGTGCCCGCTTTTGCTTTGTATTGCCTTTTCTTTATTTATCCGTTGACAAAAGGCATTGGCATGAGCCTGACAAACTGGAATGGCTACGGGCAAGCTGAATTTATAGGTCTGAAAAACTTTGTTGACTTTTTCAAGGACAGCCGTGCTATTTCGGATATAAAGACGACCGTTCTGTTCGCGTTAGGCAGTGCGCCGCTACTTAACATTGTCGGCTTGCTGTATGCTCTTCTGATGAACAGTAAGTTCAAAGGAAAATCTGTTGCAAGAGCCTGCATCTATATGCCCGCTATCATCAGCCCCCTGATTATGGGTTATATCTGGTATCTGCTTCTCCAGCCGGGGCGCGGCGTTATTTTCAATTTGCTGAATCAGATGGGGCATCCCGAATGGTTCCCCAACTGGATGAGCAGCTATACTTCAGAAATCGTTGTGCTTGTTCTCGTGAATGTTTGGCAGTATGCTGGCATGACGATGATTATCTATTTGGCAGGCTTGCAGAACATCTCGCAGGATTTGTACGATGCAGCAATGATTGATGGTGCTACTGGCTGGCAGAGCTTCCGTTTTATTACGTTGCCGCTGCTGGTTCCTTCCATTCGTATCAATGTGGTTACCAACATCATCGGTTCGCTCTCCGTGTTCGACATTGTAATGTCGCTGACGAGTGGCGGTCCCGGTTATCAGACGGAAACATTAAGTATTTACATTATGCGTATGTGCTACGGCAGCAAAACAGGCTATTCTACGGCAGTTGCTATGATTATGTTCTTGATCGTTCTGATTCCTGTTTTGATTTCGTTGCGCCTGACACGCACGAAAGATTGATAACTGGTGGTGGCTAAAATGAAATCGAAAGCAACTTTCCCGCGCTATTTGGCGATTATTCTGATTTGTCTGCTCTGTCTTTGCCCATTCGTAGTGCTGCTGATTTTGTCTCTGAACGAACCCGGCAGCAACATGTACGATGGCAATGTTCTGATCCCGGATTTCTATTTCGGAAACTATGCAGAGGGATGGGCTAAATCCAATATTGGCCGAGCTATGATCAACTCTGGTATCATTACCTTGACCGCATTGCTGCTGATTGTTTTCCTTGGAGCAATGGCCGGTTATGCTGTTGCCAGATACCCGAACAAATTCAACCGTATGGTGTTCAACATTATGCTTTGCTGCATGATGATTCCCGGCATTATCAATACGGTGCCGCTTTATACTTTGATGATCAAGATCAAAGCGGTAAATACCTTATGGGGCATGGCTTGTGTTTGTGCGACACTCGCATTGCCGCAGGCGGTCTTTGTGTTCTCCGGTTTTATCCGTGCTTTGCCGAGAGAGCTTGAAGAAGCAGCCGTTATTGATGGCTGTACGCCTTTTATGGCATTTTGGCGTATTGTTTTTCCGCTGCTGATGCCCTCTATTTCTGCGGTTGTTATCTTGAATGGCTTTGGCATCTGGAATAACTACTCGCAGGCGGTCTTTTTCCTGCAAAGCAGTGCAAAGCATAATGTACCGCAGGCATTGTCTGTCTATTTCCAGCAGTTCGCAGGAGCTAAATGGAATCTGATGGCAGCTACGGCGGTCATTGCCATTGTGCCGGTCGTTGTGATTTTCCTTATTTTCCAGAAGAGCCTGATGAAGGGTCTTACGGAAGGTGCGATTAAGGGGTAAGGAGTTATAGAATGGACATTTATCCGTCAAAAGCACAGTTTAGTACAAATGAAACTGTAACCCTTTGCCTTATCTGTGATGATGTACTGCCCATCTCTGTCCATATCCGGGTACTGCTCCTCTCCAAAACGGTATGGGAGCAAAACATTGTATTGACCGAGAACAAAACAACGGTATCCATAGGCGCTTTCTCTGCTACTTTTGCAGGATATGGCGTAAATGTTTATCAGCAGAATGATTTGGAAAAACCAATTTTGCAGACCGCCTTTGATGTTGCAGAATCTCCTAGAAAACTTTTACGGTATGGATTCTTAAGCGACTTCACGGAAAAAGACCGAGACAATGGTGCATTGGAATGGCTGTTAAAATGCCACATCAATCTGGTACAATTCTATGACTGGTCTTACCGCCACGATTCTCTTGTGGCTCCGCAAGAAGATTACCATGATATGATGGGCAAGGAAATCTCCGGCAGTACAGTTAAAGCAAAAATCGCAAAGGCAAAAGCGCTGGGGATGCACCCAACCGCATACGGTGCTGTGTACGCTGCCAGCAAACCATTTTTTGAAAAGCATCCGACATGGGCGTTTTACAATTCCTGTCAGGAACCGTTTGTATTTATTGATGTGTTCTATATCATGAATATTGCGGAGGGCTCGCCTTGGAGGAAACATCTTTTTGAAGAATACCAAAGTGCAATTAGCATGATGGGATTTTCCGGCATCCACATGGACACCTATGGATTTCCCAAAACGGCATATTCTCATTTGGATGCAATCCCGAAGAAAATCAAATTGGAAAACGAACTTCCCACTCTCATTGATGAAACGCGCGAAAATGTACATGGTGAGGAAGAACCTTATTTGATTTTTAACAATGTCGGAGCATGGCCTGTCCAGAGAACCGCAGATAGAAAGCAAGATGCTGTCTATATTGAGGTGTGGCCTCCTTACGACCGGTATGCAAGCATCGCGCAGCTTATCCGGAACGCAAGAACTTATGCCAAAGATGACAAAAGTATCATTTTGGCAGCCTATCTGAAACCGTTCCGAGAAGGAAAACGTGAAAAAGCTCTCCCCGCTGCCAAGCTACTGATGGGAAGCATTGTCTCAAATGGTGCCACACATCTTTTGACCGGCGAAAACCAAACGGCTCTGACACAGGGGTATTACAGCGATTATACAAAGTTCAGCGATTCCGAAGCCGAAGCCATCAGACGATACTACGACTATATGATTCGGTATGAAAATTTGTTCTTTGATCCCGAATTGCAGGACGTGACGATGACCCATACCGGGTGGGATAACTATGAGTATCAATGCACCAGCCATAAGGTGAGTTCCTACGGTGAAGCAGGGAAAATCTGGATGATTCTCCGTGAAAAAGATTATCGCAAGTGCATCTATTTACTCAACCTGTGCGGCCAAAGCGAGGATTACTGGAACGAGGGTAAAGAAGAACCAAACATCCAAAAGGATATAAAGTTTACCGTGCAGGTTGATACCCCGATTGAAAAGATTTGCTTCAGCACTCCCGACGGGGAAAACATGGACGCAATAGAGCTTTCGTTTACAGAAAGAGCAACAAAAACCGGAAAATTTATTGACTTTACTGTACCAAGCCTGAACTATTGGACAACCATTTGGATCGACACAAGAAAGGAAACAATATGAAAAAGCATCATTTTATAAAGATGTCTTCCATTGCACTTTCTCTTTGCGTTGCACTGGGTACATTCCCTGCAACAGCGTTTGCCGATGATGCCAACGCAACAACCATCACAAAGGCATATGTTGATAAAGCCACCTATGCGCCGGGGGAGGCGGCAACGATTTACGTTGATGTTGATGGCGCGACTGGAACGAAGACGGCGCATATCCAAATTACTCATCTAAATGAGACTGTTTGGGAAAATGATGTGACGTTTACCGCAAACGGCGGAAAAACGACAGTTCCGATCAGCTGGACTCCGCCGACAACGGATCATCAGGGATATTTAGTGTCAATTACGATTGATGGAAAACAAATCGTGACGGCAATTGATGTGTCCAGTGATGTGACAACTTATCCCCGCTATGGATACAGTGTCGATTTTATGCCCGGTGAGACTTCCGCTGAAAGCGATGCGATGATGAAAGAACTCGCACAGGTCTACCATGTCAATATCGTTCAATATTATGACTGGATGTATCGGCATGAAAAGATTCTTCCGGATGAGGGAGATGAGTGGGTCGATATGTTTGGACATACCCTCTCAAGGCAGACGATTCAGCAGCGCATTGATGCCGGTCACGCCTATAATCAAAAGGCAATGGCTTACCAGATGTCTTATATGGCACGTGAAGGATACACAGAAAATGGTGTAGATCCGAAGTGGGGGCTGTATTCCAGCCAAACGAATCATAATATCGATTACAATCCTTCTGACAACAGCACAATTTCTGGAATTGATCAGTATCTATTCCCGTTGGAAGGAAAGCCCGCGCCGCTGCTCATGACGTTTAATCCCTTAAATACGGATTGGCAAAATTTTATGGCAAACCAATATAAAGGTGCCATAAATACTTTGGACTTCGATGGGATTCAGATTGATCAGATGGGTGATTTCTGGGGCAGGGATGCACAATATTATGATTACGATGGCAATTATGTGAATTTGGGCGAATCTTTTGCACCGTTTACAAATGCAATCAAGCGTCAGCTCACAGAAAACAACAGCGCAAAGAATATTGTTACAATGAACGCTGTTAATGGTGGCTCGGAAGACTACTTCTCGTCAAATAGTATTATCTCTACGGCAAATACTGATTTTGCGTTTAGTGAGCTGTGGGGCAACAGCGATAGCTATAAAAAAGTAAATGACTTTATTAACTGGCAGAAGATGCAGGACGGCGGCAAGGCTATTGTGCTGGCTGCATATATGAACCAGTATGACATCAATGGCACTACTTATTCTTATAGCAACGCGCAGCTGACCGGTGTTCATATAAACAGCGAGAACGGTGTCACCTACATTACAGGTTTCGATGAGGTTGGAGACCGTGCAGAAATAACGATTGAAGCTCCCGAAGATGGCAACTATTCTCTCGTTTTCTTGGCCGCGAATGGAACGGATACGCAAGCAAGTAAAAGCATCTACCTTGATGGTACAAAATACATGACCGCATACTTTGATGCTACAAGAAACGGTGTTATCCCCGCAGAGCCGGACTGGTATTATTATTCTTATGATGCATCTTTTACTGCACCTAAAAATCTGTATCTGACAAAGGGAACGCATACGTTGACGATCCAGCAAGATGCTGATGATAAGGGTGGAGACATTCGCCTTCAGACAGTTACTCTTGGCGTGTATGACGAAAATTCTGTCCGCTTGACCAACGCGGCAATTGCAGCAAGTGGTGCGATGCACATTGAGATGGGCAGCGGAATGTCTACAACAGCAAACAGCGGAGAAAACTTCAACGATGTATCCCTGCTTGGAAATCCGTACTATCCCAAGGCGGCAAAGTCGATGACCTCTAGCCTTAAGCAGGCAATGTATAATCAGTATCAGTTCATTACTGCATATGAAAACTTGCTTTATGATGCA
>NZ_CALADU010000162.1 GCF_937890665.1 uncultured Subdoligranulum sp. | reverse complement strand
GTTAGGCTCACATCGTGCAGGATCTCTTTATTGTCGTCGGTCTCGTAGCCGACGTTACGCAGTTCTAGCATAGTAAAGAAGCTCCTTTGTTGGGGGTTGGGGATAGGGCAAGTATTACCCTATCCTACCGAAATAATACTATACCATGAACGGGGGCAAAGTACAAGGGGAATCTCTATAAAAATGGTAGATTTTAGCAAAAAAGCCGGGACGCTTCCTGCAAAAATTTCTTGACAGTGCCGCCGAATGGTGCTATGCTTTAGCTGTTAAAAGCGTTGATCGGGAAAAGTGCCGCGCAACAACCGCACAGAGAGCCCGGCATTTTGCTGCGAGCCGGGACGGGGACGGCGCGGGAAAGAACACCCGGGAGCTGCAACCTGAACCCTCCCGCCGGGGGCAGTAGGGGCGCCGCAGGCCGTGCGTTACAGCGGCAGCGTTTCAAAGGTGAACGTGTGCGGAAAAGTGACCGCATGCCGGTTTTCGGCTGCGGTAAAATAGGTGGCACCGCGGGTTTCAAGACAGCAACTCGTCCTATTGATAGGGCGAGCGGGCTGTCTTTTTTTATGGGCCGCTCGGGGAAAAACGGTTGTAAGAACGTAAGGAGTGTCACCAAAATGTGCTGTATCATGGGCTATGCCGGGCATGACCTGCCCAAAGAAACTTTCACCAAGTATCTGCTGCGTACCACCTCCCGCGGACCGGACGACCAACGGGTATGCGAAACGGAATTTGGCCTGCTGGGCTTCGGCCGGTTGGCCATCATGGGCCTGACGCCGGAGGGCATGCAGCCCTTCTTCCGGGGGGCGGACTGTGTGGCCTGCAACGGCGAGCTGTACGGGTTCCGTCCTGTCAAGAAAGAGCTGGAGGCGGAAGGCTACACCTTTGCCTCGGATTCGGACTGTGAGATCATTCTGCCCCTCTATTACAAGTACGGGCTGGAGATGTTCAAGCATCTGGATGCCGAGTTCGCCATGATTTTGTACGACAGCCGCAAGAAACTGCTCATCGCCGCCCGGGACCCCATCGGCATCCGGCCGCTCTTCTACGGGTACAGCGATTCGGGCTGTATCGCCTTCGCGTCGGAGGCAAAAAACCTTGTGGGACTGTGCAAAAAAGTCTATCCGTTCCCCATCGGCAGCTACTACTGCAACGGTCAGTTTGTCCGCTACTGCGATATTGCCGACACCCCGGCCTACGCGCAGGAGGAACTGCCTGAGATTTTGACCAACATCCGGGAAAAACTGGTGGCCGGCGTGGACAAGCGGCTGGACGCCGACACCCCGGTGGGCTTTCTGTTGTCCGGCGGGCTGGACTCCAGTCTGGTCTGCGCCATTACGGCCAAAAAGCTGGGCAACCCCATCCGTACCTTTGCCATCGGCATGAGCGAGGATGCCATTGACCTGAAATATGCCAAGCAGGTGGCGGACTACCTCCACGCCGACCACACCGAGGTCATCATCAACCAGCAGATCGTGCTGGACGCACTGGAAGACGTGGTGGCCATGCTGGGCACTTGGGATATCACCACCATCCGGGCGTCGGTGGGCATGTATCTGGTCTGCAAGTATATCCACGAGCATACCGACATCCGGGTGCTGCTCACCGGCGAGATCTCCGACGAGCTGTTCGGCTACAAGTATACCGACTTCGCCCCCAGCGCCGCGGCGTTTCAGGCCGAGAGCCAGAAGCGGATCCGTGAGCTGTATATGTACGACGTGCTGCGGGCTGACCGGTCCATCAGTGTCAACAGTCTGGAAGCCCGGGTGCCTTTCGGGGATCTGGATTTCGTCAAGTATGTCATGGCCATCGACCCGGCCAAAAAGTTGAACACCTACGGCAAGGGCAAATACCTGCTGCGCAAAGCCTTCGAAGGGGATTGGCTGCCGGAAAGCATCCTCTGGCGGGAGAAGGCGGCCTTCAGCGACGCGGTGGGCCATTCCATGGTGGACGATCTGAAAGCGTATGCCGAACAGCACTACACCGACCGGGAATTTGCCGAGCGGGCGGGGAAATATGCCTATGCCCGGCCCTTCACCAAGGAGAGCCTGCTCTACCGGGAGATTTTTGAAAAATACTATCCCGGTCAGGCCGAGATGATCGTGGACTACTGGATGCCCAACAAGGCATGGCCGGGCTGCGATGTGGATGATCCCAGCGCCCGGGTGCTGTCCAACTACGGCGCCAGCGGCCAATAAAGGGACAAAGCGCATAAATTTTTGCCCAAGGGGTTGCATTCCGGCTCCGGGCGGCCTATAATGGCCATGTAGAATCCATTGCAGAGTAGGGATCCGCGCGTGGGGGTTAGCCCCGAAGTGCCTGACCAACGGGGAGTTGTGGCAGGACGAAGTGACCAATGGTCCGCGGTGCGTATCCCGCATCCCGCTGCTGCATGACGGTGCGCAACGGCGGGTGTGGTATGTGTGTCCACGCCCGCCTTTTTGCCTCCTCCTTTGTGCAGCAATGCACCGAGTAGGAGGTTTTTTGTATGCAAAATCAACCGTTGTCCGTCTTTTCCGCCGCCTATTGGCGCGCTGCCCGGGCCGAGTTCCGCAATGTGCGGGTGCTGGCCTTTTCGGGGTTGGTCTGTGCCATGGCCATCATGCTGAAAAGCATGCCCATCTATCTGCTGGGACCTAGCCTCAAGATCTATTTCAGCTTTTTGGCGGTATCGCTGGGCTGTATGTGTTATGGCCCGCTGGTGGGCATGGCAGCCGGTGCGGTGATCGATGTGGGCGGCTTTTTGCTGTTCAGCTACGGCGAACCGTACTTCCCCGGGTACATGCTCACCGCGCTGCTGTCCGGGCTGCTCTATGGCCTGATGCTCTACCGGCGCAAACCCACCGTGCTGCGCATTTTGTTTACCCGGCTGCTCATCAACTATGGCAGCAATGTACTGCTGGGCAGCGTCTGGAAGGCCATGCTCTACGGCAAGGGGTATCTCTACTATGCCACTACCGGACTTATGAAAAACACCATCATGCTGCCGCTGGAGGTGTTTTTGACCTGGGTGGTGCTGCGGGCAGCCGTTCAGTATGGGCTGGACCGCAAATATATCCATGGCACGTTGGCGCGCTGAAATCAGGAAAAAGGGCTGCGACCCCTTGGGGGCGGCCGCCGGCCGGGTTCGCCCGGCCTTTTGTTTACCCAAAAGTGTACGCCGTATAAATACACTTGACTTTATGGAAAAAGCATAGTATAGTTAGTACGTTGTCCGTTTCATGGACAGCGAGGAAAGGTTTGGAATTTTGAGAAAAAGAGGGGAATCGTATGGAATTGTTTACTGCGCTGGTAGAGCGGGCCAGCAGCTTTTTGTGGGACTATCTGTTGCTGTTTTTGCTGGTAGGCACCGGCATTTTTTTCACCATCCGGCTGCGGGGTGTACAGTTGCGCCGCTTTGGGGAAGGGTTCCATCGGGTATTCGGCAACTTTACCCTTCACGGTAAAAAAGCCGGCGAGGATGGCATGAGCTCTTTTCAGGCGCTGACTACCGCCATCGCGGCACAGGTGGGCACCGGCAACATTACGGGCTGTGCCACCGCCGTAGTCAGCGGCGGCCCCGGCGCCCTGTTCTGGGTGTGGGTGTCGGCCTTCTTCGGCATGGCTACCATCTACGCCGAGGCGGTACTGGCCCAGCACTATAAGACGGTGGAAAACGGTCAGGTCACCGGCGGTCCGGCCTACTACATCCGGGCGGCTTTCAAGGGCCGGTTTGGCCGGATTCTGGCCACCATCTTCTCGGTACTGATCATTCTGGCGCTGGGCTTTATGGGCAACATGGTCCAGTCCAACTCCATCGGCGATGCATTTGCCAACGCTTTCGGCGTCAACCGGCTGGCGGTGGGCATCGTGGTGGCGGCCATTGCGGCCTTCATCTTCTTGGGCGGCGTGCGGCGCATCGCCTCTGTTACCGAGAAGATCGTCCCCGTGATGGCGGCATTTTACATCGTGGGCTGTGTGATCATCCTGATCATGAACGCCAAGGCGCTGCCCGATACCTTTGCCCAGATCTTTGTGCTGGCCTTTGACCCGCAGGCGATGGCCGGCGGTGTGGCCGGTGTCACCGTCCAGCAGGCGATGCGGTTCGGCGTGGCCCGCGGCCTCTTCTCCAACGAAGCCGGTCTGGGTTCTACCCCCCATGCCCACGCGCTGGCCAAGGTCAAGCAGCCGCAGGATCAGGGCGCGGTGGCCATTCTGGGCGTCTTTATCGATACCTTTGTGGTACTTACCCTCACCGGTCTGGTGCTGATCTCCTCGGGTCTGGTGCCGCAGGGGCTGACCGGTACGGCCTTGACGCAGGCGGCCTTCAGCCAGTCCTTCGGCAGCTTCGGCCCCATCTTCATTGCCATCTGCATGTTCTTCTTCGCCTTCTCCACCATCATCGGCTGGTATTTCTTCGGCCACACCAACTTCAAGGCTCTCTTTGGTGAAAAGGCGCTGCCCCTGTACAGCATCATCGTGGTGATCTTCATTCTGGTGGGCTCTACCCTCAAGGTGGATCTGGTCTGGGCCATGGCCGACTTCTTCAATGGCTTGATGGCCATTCCCAACCTGTTGGCGCTGCTGGCCCTCTCCGGCGTGGTGGCAGCCATTGACCGCGGCCAAAAGAAGTAAGTTCTCCCCAAAAGGGCAGGGACCCCGCATCCCGGGATGGGATGCGAGGCCCCTGCTTTTCTGTTATACGGAAAGGGAAGAACGCAACGGTTAGGAGGCAGCGCTTTCCGGTGTGGCCGGAAACTCCATGGGGAAGGTCGCTTGCAGTTGCTGCTCCACTTCCGCAGCCAGATACTCTTCGGGGGAATATTCTCCGTCGTGGGATTCCAGATACTCTTCGGTGATCCGCTCCCGCAGGATGGCCCGCACGGCGTCATTCCGCTCTTCAACCGTGGAATAGCCGTTGCCCTCGTACTCGTAATAGCAGTTTACCCGCTGGGCCAACTGCTCCGGCGTCAGTCCCTCAAAGAAGCTGGACAGGAAGTTCAAGGTATACCGGTTGCCGGTGGCGTTGGAAATGTTGGAGGAATCAAACTGGAACTGGTCCACCGGGACGCCGCTTTGCTGGACCAACTGGGTGATGCGGTAGCAGTCCGCGGCAAAGGCGTTGGCGTCGGTGTAGGTGTAGGTGGACAGTTCCACGTTGAGGTCCACATCATCCACATCCTGCAGTGTGTAAGACCCACTGTCGGTGTGGTTAAACCAGACGTTCACATACAGGTTGTTGACGCGGGCTTTCAAGTCGGTGTCGGCGTTCAGGGCCTGATAGATTTGATCCTGCAGTTGGGTGGAATAGTTGTTGCGGGCGTAATCCCGGGCGGGGTTGACGTATCCCCAGACCAGCGGCACCAGCGATGCGCCGCCTACGATGCAGAGAATGAAGCCGCAGCCCAGCACGCTGAGCCAATCGAATTTCACGGTGACGTCCGGCTTGGACGAGTAGACCAGCATCTCGATGCCCAGCACAATCAGCAGTGCCGGGGCAAACCGAACGATGCTGAGTAGATCGAATTGGGGAACAAACTGCTGGACCAGCAGCAGAATACCGGCGCCGATGAGCAGCAGCGCAAAGGCAAAACGACCTACGCGGCGTACTTTTTGCGGGCGAACAGGGGCTTGTGCGTTGGTTTGGGCCGCATTGGTTTTGTTTTCATCCATTTTGTTTACCTCGTGTTAAAATATACAAATTGTATTATTCTGCGTTTTCATCGTGGGGGTAGGGGGGCAGGTCGCTGCTCTGCTTACGCTGGGGGTGCAGACCCAACAGCCAGACACCGGCGGCGATGAGCAGCGCGGCGATGAGGATGGTGGGGATGGAACTGATATAGTAGTAGGCGTTTTGTACGTTGAGCAGTTCCAGCAGGCTGTACAGCATGGGTTCCACCAAAATGCTGTACAGCGACCAGATGCCCAGCGCGATGAGCCCCCAGCCCAGCAGGCGGTTGTGCTTGGGGATCAGCCGCTTCAGGTCTTCCCAGTCCCCCAAAATCATCAGGCCGTCGGGTTTGGGGTCCCCCGAAGCCAGATGCCGGATCAGGTCGTAGGTGTCAAAAAAGCTGTACATCCATACAATAAAGGCGGTTACGACCAGCGGGCTGGCCAGCGCACCCAGAATGAAGCAGCCGCAAAACAGGGTAATGAGGGAAAGCCCCCGCTGCATATAGCCGTAATACATCTGCCCGGCGCCGGGGATGCAGGCAAAGATAAAGGTGAGCAAAGCGTTCTTTTTCATGGTGTCAATCTCCCTTGGCGGATGCGCCGCCGTCGTCGTGGTGTTGCAGTTGTGCCAAGCCGTTTTCGGCGGCCAGCGTAAAGTTGGTAAAGGTGTCGTCCAGACTGTCGTAGAACCCGGTTACGGTGGTGTCCAGCCATTGGCCAAAGCTCACTTTGGGTTCCCGGGGCTGCACGCTGCGGGCGGCCATCTTCTGGTGGGAACCCAGCGACGCAAAGCCCCACAGCATAAAGGCCAGCACCACGGCGGCCGCAGCCGACACATACCGATTGGTCATAATGCGGAAGCGGCGCAGCCGCATCAGGTTTTGCACCTGCGGGATCAGGTCCCGCATAGGTTCTTGCAGGCAGGTGGGGGCGGCATCGATCAACTGGGTGTAGCGCAGCAGGCAATAATCGCAAAAGCTCAGATGCTCGGCGGCTTCCAGCGCGCCCAAATCGTCCAGTGTGCCATCCTTCAGTGCATACAGACCATCGTCGGTCAGATGCCCCTCTTTGTCGAACAGCTTTTCGTTGTCAAAATATAGGCTCATTCCTTCAGCCTCCTCTCGTTGATCTGTTGGCGCAGCAGCAGTTTGGCCCGCCAAAGCTGGCTGCTCACCGTAGCCGGTGGGCGGTGGACCAGCGTGGCAATCTCGGCGGTATCCTTGTGCTGTAAAAAGTACAGCACGGCAATTTGGCCGTAGGGTTCCCGCAGATTGCGCACCAGCGTTTCCAACTCTTCGGCCCCGGCCTGACTGGTCAACTGGTCGGCGGGGTCGGCGGCGTCCCCCGGTGGGGCGCCGCGGGGTTCCGGCAAGGCGTCGTCCCCCGGGGCTTCCACCCGGCGCACCCACGCGCTTTTTAGGTGGTCCTTGCACTTGTTGGCCGCCACCCGGACCAGCCACGCTTTGTAGTACTGGGGCTCGCACCGGTCAATGGCGGAAAAGGCCGACAAGAAAGTTTCCTGCGTCAGATCCTCGGCGGTGTGGGGGTCATGGACGAATTGCAGACAGACGGTATAAATCAGCCGCTGATATTGCTGCATCAACCCGGTAAATTCTTCGTTGGTCAGACCCCACACCCCCTTTACTTTCGCTTTCTATTACATAAGACGATTCCCCCGCGTCAGATTTTGCAACGCGGGGGAATTTTTTTCAAAAAAATATAAAAAATTTTTAAGATACCCTGTTACAGGTCCAGATCCAGCGTTACCGGGCAGTGGTCGCTGCCAAGGATCTCCATGCGGATATCCGCCGCGGCGATTTTGGGCGCCAACCGGTTGCTGACCAGAAAATAGTCGATACGCCATCCGGCGTTGCGCTCCCGGGCGCGGAACCGCATGCTCCACCAACTGTAAATGCCGGTGGCATCGGGGTGCAGGTGGCGGAAACTGTCGGTGAAGCCGGCAGCCAGCAGTTCGTCCAGCTTGCCCCGCTCCTGATCGCTGAAGCCCGCCGCCCCACGGTTGGGACCGGGGTTTTTCAGGTCGATCTCGGTGTGGGCTACGTTCAGGTCCCCGCAGAGGATCACCGGTTTTTGGGCGTCCAAGGCCTGCAAGTAGCGGCGCAGATCATCCTCCCACTGCATGCGGTAGTCGATGCGGGCCAGCTCGTTCTGGGAGTTGGGCACATAGAGGTTCACCAGATAAAAGTCGGGGTATTCCAGCGTGATGGCCCGGCCTTCGTGGTTGTGCAGGTCTTCCTCTAACCCATACCGCACCGAGAGAGCCGGCGTTTTGGCCCAGATGGCGGTGCCGGAATAGCCTTTCTTGTCGGCGCTGTAAATGTATTCGGTGTAGCCTTCGGGGGCAAAGTCTGCCTGCCCGGGCTGCATCTTGGTTTCCTGTATGCAGAAAAAGTCGGCGTCCAACGCGCGGAAGGTATCCTCAAAGCCTTTTTTCAGGCAGGCCCGCAGGCCGTTGACGTTCCAGCTTACAAATTTCATGGGGGTCCTCCTTGTAGGGTCAGGCGGGAATTTTCATGGCCTTCTTCTTCCAAGCACCGCTGGCAAAACGGATGACAAAGCAGATCAGGCGGCAGATCCAGTCGATGATCATGGCCCACCAGACACCCAGCGCGCCCCAGCCCAGTTGGACGCAGAGGATCTGGCTGAAGCCCAGCCGCCATACCAGCATGGACACCACCGAAACCACCATGGTGAACCGCACGTCATTGGCGGCGCGCAGGGCGTTGGGCAGGATAAAGGCCAGCGGCCACAGGAAGATGGAGAGCCCGGCGTGGATCCACACCAGTTCCGCCGAGAGCTGGGCTGTTTCGGGGGAGAGGGTGTAGAGGCTGAGCAGGGGGTTCAGGGCCAGCAGCACGACGGCGTTGGTCAGGCCCTGAGCCACATAGTCCCAGCGGAGCAGTTTTTTGGTGTAGTAAACGGCCTGATCAAAGTCCTGTGCGCCGACACAGCGGCCCACCACGGTGATCATGCCCAGACACATGGCGTTGCCGATAATGCAGCCCACGCCGTCCAGATTGTTGGCTACGGCATTGGCCGAGATGTGGACCGTGCCGAACAGCGAGATCATGCTGACCACCAGCACACGGCCCAACTGGAACAAGCTGTTTTCGCAGGCCGAGGGGACGCCGATGGCCAGAATGCTTTTGACGGTGCCCCGTTCCAGATGGGTGATGGTGTAGGGGGTGATGCGCAGCAGATAGTCGGGCCGGGCGGCCAGCGACAGGATGACGACGGCGCCCACCGCACGGGAAACCAAGGTGGGTACAGCGACACCGGCTACGCCCATCTTCAAACCGTAAACGCAAAGGGCGTTGCCGCAGAAGTTGATCAGGTTGACGACCACCGACACCTTCATGGAAACGGCACTGTTGCCGGTGGAGCGGAAGATCGCCGCGCCGGCGTTGTACAGGGCCAAGAAGGGGAAAGACAGCGCCGTGATGGTAAAGTAGATCAAAGCGGCCGTCATTACATCATCGGTAATGGAACCGAAGAAGAGGCGCAGCAGCATGGTGCGGCCAACCAAGCAGAACGCTGCGATGGCGCTGCCCAGCAGGGCGCTGAGGGTGACAAGCTGTCCGGCGCTGCGGGCGGCTTGTTCCGGTTTTTGGGCGCCCAAATACTGGCTGGTCACTACGGCGCCGCCGGTGGCCAGCGCACCAAAGACGGTGATAATGAGCTGGTTGATCATATCCACCAGCGACACGCCGGAGATCGCAGCTTCGCCGGCGGAGGACACCATCATGGTATCGGCCATGCCCACCAGCACGCTCAGCGCCTGTTCGATGACCAACGGCCACAGCAGGGTCATGAGCTGGTGATTGGTAAAAATCGCACGTTTTTCTTGCTGCATAGCAGCAGAACCCTTCCCTCTATTGATTTGCGTGATCCATTTTCCTATACGTTCCGCAGATGAGTATAACACAAAAAAGAGCCCCGTGCAATGCACGGGAACTCGTGATTTTTTATTCGTACCGCAGCGCGTCGATGGGGTTGAGCTGGGCGGCTTTGTTGGCGGGATAGTAGCCGAAAAAGACGCCGATGCCCATACTGAAGCCCACCGCCACAAGGATGGAGGCAATGCTGGGTTTGGCGGCCATGCCCACCACGCTGCTGAGCAGCGCGCCCAACCCGATGCCCAGTGCCACGCCGATGACGCCGCCGATCAGGCAGAGGATAACGCTCTCGGTGATGAACTGCATACGGATAGCGGAACCCGGGGCGCCCAGCGCCTTGCGGGTGCCGATTTCGCGGGTGCGCTCGGTGACCGACACCATCATGATGTTCATGACGCCGATGCCGCCCACCAGCAGCGAGATGGCAGCGATGGCCGAGATGCCCAGCGACAGGGTGCCCAGCATTTCGGTCATGGATTCCACCAGACTGGAGATGCTGCTGGCACTGACGGTCCAGGTATCGTTGTAGGTGTAGTAGCTGGCAAAGTAGCTGCCCACCGTATCCACAAAGCTGGTCACATCCACACCGGAAGCCGCCACCACCGTGACGCTCTGGTAGCCGGTGTCCGCCCCGGCGATCTCTTTGGCCACATCCAGCGGGATGTATATGTTGGTCTGGATCTGGTCGTCGTCGGTAATGCCGAACATACTGGCGTAGACATCCTCGGTGTACTCATAGACGCCGGTTATATAAAAGGTATACAGATTTTTGTTGATGGTCAGCGTGAAGGATTTGCCGATGGCGTCGATGGTGCTGCCGCCGATGGCCTGCTCCACAAATTTTTCCGATACCACAGCCACCTTGCGGCCGGCATCCATCTCATCGTCCAGCCAGCGGCCGGCCAAGATGGGGGTGTCGTCCTCCATGGCTTGCAGTTCCGCGGCGTTGGCGCCCGATACCGCTGCATGGATCGTGGTGGTGGGGTCACCGTACTTTTCGATGGTGCCGTCGCCCACCTCCTGTGTCAGTTCAATGCGGGCCACTTGGTCGGGGAAGGTGGCGGTAAATTCGTCCAGCATCTGGTCGGTGATCAGGTCATCGGCCGACGGAGTGGAGTCCATAAACCGCCGCAGCGTTACCCCTGCGGCCGTGCCGGTGGTGTCGTTGGAATCTTTTTGGGTCAGGCTGACCGTAATGTTGCTGACCCCCATGCCGGACATGGAATCGGTGACGGTGCCGGTCATACTGTTGCCCACTGTGACGATGGCAATGACCGCGGCAATACCGATGATGATGCCCAGCATGGTCAGCAGGCTGCGCATCTTGTTGCTGCGCACGCTGGCCAGTGCCATGGAAACATTCTCAAAGAGCTGCACGTTTGCCGGACCCCTTTCGTTCCCCCACGATCAGCCCATCCCGCAGCGTCAACACCCGCTGGCATTCCTCGGCCAGCTGGGGGTTGTGGGTGATGAGCACAATGGTCTTGTGGTATTTTTCGTGCATCTCATGGAACAGATCCATGACGATGCGGCTGGTCTGGCTGTCCAAGGCGCCGGTGGGCTCGTCGGCCAAGATCAGGGCTGGTTCGTTGACCATCGCCCGGGCGATGGCCACCCGCTGCTTTTGGCCGCCGGACAGCTCATTGGGTTGGTGTTTCATGCGTTCCGCCATGCCCACCCGGGTCAGCCAGTCCTTGGCCCGGCGGTTGCGCTCCCCGGCGGGAACCCCGGCGTACAGCATGGGCAGTTCCACGTTTTTCAGGGCGCTCTGGCGGCCGATGAGGTTGTAGGTCTGAAAGACGAATCCGATCTTACGGTTGCGGATCGCGGCCAACTCGTTGTCGGGGGCGTCGTGAATGTCCACCCCGTCCAGTGTATACTGGCCGCTGGTGGGCTTATCCAACACGCCGATGATGTTCATTAAGGTGGATTTACCGGAACCGGATTCACCCACAATGGCCACAAACTCGCCGGGATAGACTTTTAGGCTGATGCCGTGCAGGATTTCCAGCTCGTTGGGCTTGCCGATGTAGTAACTTTTGTGGATGTCCTGCATCTCGATCAGCGGCTGGACGGTCTGGGCCGGGGCGCTGCCGGGCAGATTCAGTTTGCGGGTCGCTTCGGGGGCTGCATCCGCCGCCTGCGGGGCGGTGCCGTTGGCAAATTGTTCGGTGTTGTGCATCTTTACATGCCTCCCGGGCCGCCGCCTTCCGGTCCGCTGCCGCGGTTTCCGCCGCCGTCAACGGGGGCGTCCGGGGCAGCAACCGCTACTTCACCGCCCTGCATCATCTCTTCCATGGGGTCGAGGGTGTTGTCGGTGGTTTCGATGCCCTGCGTCAGGTCGGAACTGGAACGGATCACATCCCCTTCCTGCAAGTCATCGCCGGAAATCTCGATGTAATAGTCGTTGGAGTCACCGGTGGTGACGGTCACTTCCTCAAAGGTCATATCCACGCCCTCGCCGCCGGTCTGGCGCAGCACATAGGTGGAGCCATCCTCGTGGGTGCCCACGGCATCCCGGGGAACGGTAAAGACATCGTCCTTCTCGTTGATGATGATCTCCACCTGAGCCGAAATGCCGATCAGCAAGCCGGAGTCCGCCCCGTTGACGGTGACGGTGGCGCCGAAGGTGCCTTCCGAATTGGCCACGGGATCGATGCGGGTCAGCGTGCCGGACACCACCGTATCACCGGTGGCATCGCTGGTGATGTTGCACTGCATGCCGGTGGACAGTTTTCCCACCGAGCTGGCCGGGATGGTGACCTCCACCGTCAGGTCGGAAACGTCCTGAATGGTGGCTACCGTGCCGCTGCACACCGAACCCACCGTGGCGTTCAGCTCGGTGATGGTGCCGTCCATGGTGGCGGTCAGGGTGCAGTCCTCCAAGGTGGATTGCAGGTCGGTCAGCGTGTCGGAGGTACGGGTGGCTTGCTCCAGCTTGGTTTCGGCGCTGTCCACGCTGCGGCTGTTGGTGGTCACCGCGTTGTCGTAGTTTTGCTGGGCGGTTTCCAGCGCGTCGCGGTATTGTTCGATCTGGTTGTAATACTGGGTGATGGTGTCAAAGCCCTGCAGGCCCAGTTCGGGAATGCTGCACTGGCCTTTGGCGATGCTCAACTGGTTCTGGTAGTCGGTAAGCTGGGTTTGGATCTCGTTGACACGGTCCTGATTGTTGTCCTTCTGGGCTTGGGCCAACTGTACCTGCAGGTTGGCTACCGTGTTTTGCAGCCCGGCGATCTTCTCGGCAAACAGGCCGTAGTAGTATTCCACCAGTTCCCGGTTGGTGCCGGTGGCGCCGGCGGTGTTCTGCATGGAAGAGTAGTAGTCGTTCAGACCCAGCGTGTCATAGTCCTCTTGGGCTTTGTCCAGCTTTTCCTGCAACTGGGCCAGATTGGTGGCCTGATCTTCCACACTGTTCTGGTAGTTGGTCTGGGCTTCCTCCACACTGTCGTTGTAGCTTTCCTGCGCGTTTTCAATCTGCTTTTCCACGTCGCTGGTGTCCAGTGTGGCGATCACGTCGCCCTCCTTGACGGTGTCACCCACCGCCACGTTCACCGCCGTGACCTTGTAGGTCTTGACGGAATCCGACGCCGTGACGCTGGCCGTGGAACCGGAAGCCACCGTGCCGTTGACACTGACCGAATCGGTCAGGCTGGTCTTTTGCAGGGTGGTGGTGCGCACAAACTGATAGGTCAATGCGGCGCTGGCAGCAGCCGTGCGCCCCAGCGTGTTGACCACAAAGGCAATGATAAGCAGCACAATGACCAAAAAAATCGTCAGCTTTTTGTGACGCTTGGCCCATTGCAGGGGATTATGGCGCTTGAACCAGTCCAGCGGACGGCGCGCGGTGGTATCATGTTCCGACATAGGTACTCCGAAGCTCCCTTCGCCCAAAGGCGGTAATTTTACTCATTCAGTGTAGCGCGAAATTGTGTACAAATTTTGTTCAAAAATCAAAAATGGCGATATGCCCGCGCAGGCAGGCATATCGCTGTACAAATTTGGCTAAATTGTGAATGAAAGCACTTTTTCGGCGCTTGGAAGCTGGTTTTGCGGGGCTTACTCGACGGGCACCAAGCTGTCCACCGCCTCTTTGAGCACCGCCCGGGCCTCTTCGCCCTGATCGCGGGTGGCGGGACCCCACCCTTCATCCGGATGGACAAAGAGGGTGTAATAGATACCGTCTTGCTCAAAATAGCCGTAGCTGCTCAGGTAGGGGGATTTGTTGCTGGTGCAGCGGGGCAGCAGGACCACAATACCGGAGGGCGTGGTGTACTCCTCCACATCCCAAGTGTAGCCGGAACTCTGGCTAAAATAGATGCAGTGCTGGGTGTCGGTGGTGCCGGCGGGCCGGTCTATGGTGGCCAGCATGGTTTCGGCCATCAACTCGACGGTATAGCCGTTGTCCAGTTTGTCCTTCCGGCGGGCGGACAGAAAGGCCGGTGCCATCTGGTAATCCGAAGTGCCGCTCCATAGAACGGTAAACCCAGCGGGCTGGGCCTGAGAGAGCGGGAGGCGGTTGTAGTACAGTACAAAGTCCTGTTCGGTCCAATCCTCTGATCCTTCCGGGGGAGGTTCAGGCAGCGCGGAGTTCCAGTAGATCGCGTCCTTTGGGGTGGCGCTGTCCAGCAGGCCGCTTTGCAGCAGCGGCAAACCGGTGGCTTCGGTCAGGTCCGCCCAACTGTCGTAGCCCCGGCCGCCGGGTCCGCCGGAAGAAGGAACATTATAGCCGCTGGTGCTGATATGCATGGGCGGTACGCCGTCGGCATCGGGCTGGCCGTTGTAATGGGCCAGCAGGGAATCCATCAGTTTGTCGGGCAGGACGTAGGCGGTCTGGTCGTATTGGATGGCGTACCCGGTATTTTTGTCGGGGGCAAAGCTGGGGCGGGGATTGGTGCGCAGGTTGGTGAACTGGACCCGACCCAGCAAGGCGCCAGCGGCCAGCAGCAGTGGCGCCCCGATGCAGATCGCCAGCCGTAGGGCCCGGGTGCGCCGTTTCTGCCGCTTTTCCCCGGCGGGCAGTGCTTCGGCCACGGCAGGCCACAGATCGGTTTCGGTGGGGTGAAGCCCTTCCAGCAGCGTCTGCCGCAGCAAGGTTTCGTCACGGTCAGGGGTCATGGCAGATGCCCTCCTTTTCTAAAAATGTGGCCAAGCGCCGCTTGGCCCGGTGATAACGGGTGCGCAGATAGCTTTCCGGCCGGTGATGGATCTTGGCTAAGGCGGCGTAGTCCATCCCGTCCAGTACCCGTTCCAGCACCAGCGCCCGGTCCAGTGGGTCCAGCGTGTTCAGCGCGGCACGCAGCTCCTCGCTGATGCCGGGGTCCGGCGGTGCCGGCTCGGGCGGGCGGCGGTTTTCGGCCCGCTTGGCGGCGCGCAGCATGTCCAGCGCCGTGCGGTAGGCGATGCGGTACAGCCAAGCCCGCTCGTTGTCCTGCCCGCCGCCCCGCAGGGTGTGCCGCCGCAGCCACGCCTTGATAAAGGTGGCCTGTACGGCGTCCTGCGCGTCGGCTTCGCTGCCCAGCAGGGCCGTACAGTAGCGCAGCAGCGGTGGGGTATAGGTGCGGACCATCTGTTCCAATTCCTGCTCAGTCTGCATACCGGATCACTTCCTTTCCTAAGCTCTTTCACCCCTATAACGCCGCCGGGGCCCCGTTTGTGTCAGCAAAACAAAAAAGCGGCAAAATTTTTTGCCGCTTGTATGCCTTTGTAATAGAAAAAATGTCTGCGTCGGCGGACATGCGCCGACGGCGCGGACACCGACAGGCAATCGCCGTGCGGGCCTGTTCCCCCTTTTGGTAAGGTTATTCGATTTTCAACCCGAACCCGCTCAGCAACGCCACCACATCGGGAAAACTGAACCGGGCGCCCTGCATCCGGTTCACGGTAGGGTCGATGAGATAGTCGGTGGCCTCCCGAAAATCCGCCTTTTGCAGGTCACACCGGCTGAACTGGGTACGCCCCAGCGGCACGGCGCGAAAATCCGCCCCGGTCAGTTTGCAGTTGTCGAAGGTGCAATCTCCGAACCGGCAACTGGAAAAATCAAACCGGGCCAGTGTCATGTCGGAAAATTCATTGTATCGAAATTCGCACTGTTCCGCCTTGCTGAAGGGCTGTACCAAGGCACTGCGTCCCTGCAGCCCGCCCCAAGCGATGGACCGGAAGGCGCAGCCCGAAAACCATGCGTCGCGCATCTGGCTGAAACTGAAGACCACACCGCTCCAGTTGCAGCGGCGAAAGGTGCAGGAGAGAAACGTGCAATTTTCGACGCGGACACCGTCCCACCGGCAGTTTTGAAAGGTGCAGTCGTTGTATTCCACCCCTTGCAGCAGGGGACCGGGGTCGAAGCCGTCCAGCACCTCGCCCTGAAAGTACTGTTTTGTCATCATGCTCTCCCCATTTTGCATAGTATGGCGTGCTTGGCGGCCCGATAAGGCTGGTAGACCAGCAGCGGCAGACCCAGACCCGCCGCCGTATAGGCCAGCCACCAAGCCCCGCCGGTGAACAGGGTGGGGAAGGCTGCCAGCAGATACCCTTCCCCGCCGGTGGCCAGCAGGCCCAGCCAAGTCACCAGTTTGAAGCTGAGAAAATGCAGGATGACGATGGGCATGGTGGCCCGGCCCAACGCAGCCAATGCGGCACCCAGCGGGGGCAGCAGGGCGGCCAGATGGGCGCACTCATAGACCAGCATCCAGCCGGCAGCGCTGGCGACCAGCAAGAACAGCCAGTGGGGGTACTGGTTGCCCGCCAACCCCACCGAGCCGAAGGGGAGCAGGAGCAGCAGCACCCCGAAGGCCAGCACGGCCATCAGAATTCGCGCGCCGGGCTTGCGGGCAGGCTGCCCCATGCAGTGGGCCAACGTGCCCAGATAAAACAGGCAGTAGCCGCTGGCCACAATGCCCAACCCCCAGACGTTCCAGCCGGTTTGGGACCAGTGCCAGCCTAAGAGCAGCAGTACGCCGGACACAAACCCTTGGGGGAGGAGCGTATCCTGCCCGAGGCGCAGTTTGCGCAGTACAAATTCCACCACGGCGTACAAAATCGAAATCTGGAACAGCGCCTGCACAAACCAGAGCGCGCCGCCCAACTGGGTACCGCCGTCAAAGACGCACCAGTGGAGGGTACGCCCCACGATGTCCTTGAGGGTCACCGGGTCGGTGGTTTGGTTGCCCGGCAGCTCCAGAATGCGAGGGTCCTGCGTTAAGATGTTGAACCGCAAAAACAGGTTGTTGCAGACCGTAAAGGCCGTGTTGGCCGCCACAAAGGGCAGCCAAAGGGTCACTACCCGACGCAGGCAGAACCGGCGCAGCCCGGCCCCGTCCTGCACGGGACGGAAAAAATACCCGCTGAGCATAAAGAAGAGGGCCATGTGGAACAAATAGAGGAAGTCGCTGCCGGCAAAGCCGGAATGGCCTACCACCATCAGCACAATGCCGATGCCCCGCATGCCGTCCAGAACCGGATCGCGCTGTTTCGCCATACTTGGTACCTCACTTCATCATAGCATAAGGCCAGTATACCGCAAAAAGCGCCCCGCGGCAAGCGGGGCGCGGGGCGCAAAAATGTCCGGGCGGTTTTGCCCGGACAAAGGTTGCCATACAAGGTTACTGCGCCTGCTTGGCGCGGCATTTGGGGCACAGGTAATGGATCGTCAGCGTATAGCCGCGAACCTCGGTGCCGATGGCGGCTTCCACTTCCCGGATCAGCCCTACCACCGGTAGGTCGGTCAGCTCGCCGCAGCCGTCACACAGCAGGTGCCCGTGGGGCACCGGATTGCAGTCGTAACGGTCTGGGCCGCCGGCCATTTCGAGGTGGGCCACTTCCCCGTCGCGCTCCATCAACTTCAGGTTGCGGTAGACGGTGCCGCGGGCGATGTGCGGCATCTGCTGGCGTGCATGGCAAAAGATCTCGTCAGCCGTCAGGTGCGCGGGACGCTGCTGGCTCATGATCTCCAATATCAATGCCTTTTGGCGGGTCATAGTCGGACCTCCTTCCCGAATAAGACTTTATCTTAAAAGATAGAATACACGATTTCTTGATTTTTGTCAACAGGAGATTTGAGAAAATTTAAGAATAAATCTTAAAAACGGGGTTGACAAAGAAAAATAATATGATATAATGAGGCCATAGCAAGACAAGTTCTTGAAAAGCAGAACAATTTATAAACGGAGGTAAGCGTTATGGAACTCAAAGGCAGCAAGACCGAAAAGAATCTGTGGGAAGCTTTCGCCGGTGAAAGCCAGGCCCGCAACAAGTACACCTACTTCGCATCCAAGGCCAAGAAGGAAGGCTACGAGCAGATCTCCGCGATCTTCAACGAGACCGCTAACAATGAAAAAGAGCATGCCAAGATCTGGTTCAAGCTCCTGATGGAGAAGGGCGAGATCCCCGACACGCTGACCTGCCTGAAGATGGCTGCCGCCGGTGAGAACGAGGAGCATACCTCCATGTATCCCCGGATGGCCGCCGAAGCCAAAGAGGAAGGCTTTACCGAGATCGCAGCGCTCTTCACGATGGTTGCCACCATCGAGAAGGAGCATGAGGAGCGCTACAAGGCTCTGGCCGCCAACATCGAGGCCGGTAAGGTCTTTGCCCGGGAGACCGAGCAGGTCTGGCAGTGCCGCAACTGCGGGTACGTCTATATCGGCCAGCATGCGCCGGTCAAGTGCCCGGTTTGCGCTCATCCGCAGGCTTACTTTGAGCTGAAGAGCAGCAACTACTGATATGCTGCGCTGAGAGAGGGGCTTTGCCCCTCTCTTTTTTTTGTGAAAAAAATTCCCCCGCCCCCGTTGACAAACCCAGGGGACCGTGGTATAGTATCTTCGTTAGCTAAAACTAACTGACAACCAGACACAGGGAGAATCCCTCATTTCCCGAACTTAGAACCGCACCCCTCAACCCGGTGCGGTTTTATGGGAATTCTGGATTAGCAATAACTAACTTTTGAAGCCCATCGTCCCCGCAAGCCGGCGATGGGGTTCGGCGGCGGACTGCAAGGGTCCGGCGCTATTTTTAGGCCTAATGGTTAGCGTGGACTAACATACGACCGAGGAAAGGGGCGACAAAACCATGCCGTTGACGATGGCCCAACCGGGGCAGACGGTCACTATTCGCAAAATTACCGGCCGGGACGAGGTGCGGCAGCATCTGGCCGAGCTGGGATTTGTGGTGGGGGAGCCGGTCACCGTGGTAAATGTGCTGGGCGGCAACCTGATCTTGCAGGTCAAGGCAAGCCGCATTGCATTGGACAAAACACTGGCGATGCGGGTCTTGGTAGCCTAATGTAGGACGATCCGGGGTCAAAGGCCCCGTGACCAGATTTGGATAAACGGGAGGGAACACGATGAAAACGTTACAGCAGCTTAAGGTAGGTCAAACGGCCACGGTGCTGCGGCTGCACGGCGAAGGACCGGTGCGGCGGCGCATTATGGATATGGGCCTGACCAAAGGCACGCAGGTCTACCTGCGCAAGGTGGCGCCGCTGGGCGACCCGCTGGAACTTACGGTGCGCAACTATGAATTGAGCATCCGCAAGGCCGACGCCGCGATGGTGGAAATCGAGTAACGGCGCTTGCACCCAGGCGCCAACGAAAGGGGTATTTGGACATGGCAATCAAAATCGCATTGGCCGGCAACCCGAACTGCGGCAAAACCACGCTGTTCAATGACCTGACCGGCTCCAATCAGTATGTGGGCAACTGGCCCGGCGTTACGGTGGAAAAGAAAGAGGGCCGCCTTAAAGGCCACGAGGATGTAGTCATCCAGGATCTGCCGGGCATCTACTCACTGTCGCCGTACACGCTGGAGGAAGTGGTGGCCCGCGGCTACCTGGTGGGCGAACAGCCCGACGCCATCCTGAACATCATCGACGGTACCAACATCGAACGCAACCTGTACCTGACGACCCAGCTCATCGAACTGGGCATCCCGGTCGTCATGGCGGTGAATATGATCGACCTGGTACGCAAAAACGGCGATACGATCGACCTCAAGCGCCTGAGCCGGGAACTCGGCTGCGAAGCCGTCGAGATCAGCGCCCTTAAAGGCGAGGGCAGCCGTCAGGCGGCCGAAATGGCCGTGGCGGCGGCGCGGGAAGGCCGCACCGGGGAGCTGCCCCACGTATTCACCGGCAGCGTCGAGCACGCGCTGGCCCACATCGAGGAATCCATCCAGGGCCGCGTGGAGGACCGTTTCCTGCGCTGGTACGCCGTCAAGCTGTTCGAGCGGGACGACAAGGTGCAGGCGGAACTGAAGCTGGACAGTGCAACGCTGGAA
>NZ_CALADU010000161.1 GCF_937890665.1 uncultured Subdoligranulum sp. | reverse complement strand
TACGGCGTCCCCATCGTCAACAAGCGGATCAGCGTCACCCCCATCGCCATGCTGCCTCCCGTCAGATGGTGTGCATGGCGTCGAAAACTTCCTGACGGGTCATGGTGACCTGCATCTTCATTTCGTCTCCCAGCGCCGTAAAGCGGTCACGCACAGCAGCGGGGTCGGTGGTGCAGTGGTTCAGGCTCACCAGCATGATCATGCAGAACATATCCTGCATGATGGACTGGGAGATATCTTCGATGTTGATGTTGAGTTCGGCGCAGACCGCGCTGACCTTGGCGACAACACCCACGGTGTCGCGGCCGATAACGGTGATAACAGCTTTCATGGTACGATAATGCCCCCTCATTCAGAATGATTGTATTATACCAGAGTTTGCACACCGGTGCAACCGCGGGGAAAACAAAAACGGGAGAGGTCGAAACCTCTCCCGGAAAAGTCAGACTGGTTACGGCAGCTGGGGCGTATAGGCTTCCAGATGACGGGGCTTGCCCTTGAAGGCAATGGCGATGGCGTCGGGGCCGGTATTGGCACTGACGGCGGCACCCAGTTGGAAGGTGGTCAGCGGCGCATGGCCAAAGGTCTTCTTGCAGAGCTTGACCAGCTCATCCCGTTTGGTTTTGCTGGACGTATAGCCGACGATGTAGGGCATATCCCGCACATCGTCCACACGGCTGGCAACCCATTTGACCATAGCGGGGGGCACGGCGGCGTCGCCCCGTACCTTGGCCTCTACCTTGGAAACACCCTCGTTCAAGCTGATGATCGGCCGGATGCCCAGCAGGTCGCCGACCACGGCGGCTGCGGCGCTGACGCGGCCGGACTTCTTCATCTGCTTCAGGCTGTATGCCGCGAGGCACACCTCTGCACAGTCCAGATTGTACATCATCTCTTCCACGCAGGTGGCCAATTCGCCGCCGTTGCGTACCTTGCGGGCGCACTCGCACAGATGCCATCCAAAGACCATCGAGTAGGTGTGGCTGTCCAGCACCTGAATCTTCAGCTTATGGCCGGGACGCTCCTCTTCCAGCATTTCTACCGCCTTCAGGGCGTTGTTGTAGGTGCTGGAACCGTTGCTGTTGATGCTCAAGTGGACAAGATCGGTGTATCCCTCGTCCACATAGCGCTCGTAGATCTCACACCACTGCAGTTGGGTAATGGCAGCGGTAGTGGGCACGCCCTGTGCATCCCGCATGATCTGATAGAATTGGTCGTTGGTGAAGTCCTTGCGCTCGATGTACTCGGTGCCGTCCACATTGATGGGGAACCCGACCAACTCGATGCCGTATTTTTCCGCCAGATCCTGCGGAATATCGGCAGAAGAATCCGTCAAAAATCCGATTTTGCTCATTTTACATCCTCGCTCCATTCGTACCGGGTCAGCTGTCCGTGGGTTTCCAGACCGGCAAAATCCCATTGCCGCAGGACCTCATACACACCGACCGCTACCGCGTTGGAAAGGTTTAAACAGCGTTCCCCGTGCCGCATAGGCATGCGCACACAGTCCGCTTCGTGTTGGACCAGCAGCTCTTCGGGCAAACCGGCGTCCTCCCGGCCAAAGACCAGATAGGCTCCGTCAGGGTACTGCACATCCACATGGCGGTGCGGTCCTTTGGAGGTAAAGTAAAAGAACGGCCCTTTGTTTTTGCGAAAGAATTCCGCAAGATCCTGATAATATGTTATATCAAGCTGGTGCCAATAGTCAAGACCGGCACGCTTTAATTTTTTGTCATCGATGGCAAATCCCATAGGCCCTACCATATGCAAACGTGCTCCGGTAACTGCGCAGGTACGCGCAATATTGCCGGAATTTTGGGGAATCTGCGGTTCTACTAAGACAATGTTTACGGTTGGCATACATTCACTTCCTGTTTTTTCCGGCAGCAGCCCGACGGGCTTACTGCGCCATCAGTTTGGGGAGGGCGGCTTCCAGCCAGACGCCCAGCCGTTCATCGGCACCTTCCGGTGTCATACGGATACAATCCGCTACGAAAGCGGCTGCTGCCTGTACGGCAGCCTGCGGCACGTTGCCCTGCAGGATGCGTCCTACCAGTACGGCGCCAAAAATATCGCCGGTACCATGGTACATCCGGGGAATCAGCGGGGTTTTCACAAAATAGCCCTGTCCGCCCCGAGCTGCCCCTACACAGCCGATACAACGGCCATCCGACACACCGGTCACACCGGTGACCACCACTTGCGGCGCAATGCGGGTCAACCGGGCGGTCTGTTCTGCGGCCTGCTCGGCACTGCCTACCCCGGGCAGCGGGTCCCCCAACAGCAAGGCGGCTTCGGTGACGTTGGGGGTGATCAAATCGGCTTTGCTGCACAGGTTGTACATGGCGGGGACCATTTCGGCGCCCAGCCCTTTGTACAGGCGGCCGCCGTCGCCCAGCACCGGGTCCACGACCTTGAGGGCTTGGGGCCACAGTTCAAAGGCTTGCTCCACCAGTTTGGCTTGTGTGGGGTCGGATAAGTACCCGGAGTAGATGCAGTCAAAACGCAGTCCCAGCCGTTGGTAGTGGGCCAAAGCGGCGGGGCCGTAACCGGGGTTGGAAAGCTTGGCGGGGGTACCCAGTCCGCCGGTATGGGTGGAAAGCACAGCAGTGGGCAGTGCCACGGCCTGCACGCCTAAACAGGACAGCACAGGCACAATAACCGACAAGGCCGCTCGGCCGAAACCGGGCAGATCATGAATGGCTAATACGGTTTTGGGTGCATTGGACATAGACAAGGTTCCTTTTGTTGTGTGATTTCTCTACGATTCTATCACAAACCGGCCCACAAAAAAAGGCGTATTGGGGCGAAAGAAAACTTTTCCCCGCTTTTTTCGGAAGAAATTTCGCATAAAACGGACCGGACGGCACATGCTAAGGGCGTACCGGAAACACACAAAGGAGGGGCATACAATGAATGTATCTACGATGGCATCTGCGGCAGTTGGTATGGCGGTGGGAGCCGCTGTGATGGGAATGGCCACACAGGATCGCCGCCAGATGCGCAAGACCGTCCACAAGCTGGCCAAAGGCGCAGAGAAAACGCTGGTGGATCTGGACAAAGCCGTGCAGCAGATGCACTGGTAAACCGAAAAAGCTCCCAGCCGTTCGGCTGGGAGCTTTGCTTTGAATCTGTTACAGGATGCGTACTCGAATGGCAGGCTCGATGCCGCTCAGTTCGGCGGCCAGCGTGTCGGTAAGGTCGCCGGTTACATCCAACAGGGTGTAGGCCACGTCCTTCTTGCTCTTGTTGACCATGTTTTCGATGTTCAGATGCGCGGTGGTCAAGATACCGGTGATGGCCGAGATGGCACCCGGCGTATTTTTGTGGATAATGCAGATGCGGTGACCGCCCACCCGGGGCTGGCTAACATCCGGCAGGTTGACGCTGTGGGTAATGTTGCCGTTCTTCAGGTAATCGCTGAGTTCGACGGCGGCCATGGCCGCGCAGTTGGTTTCGCTTTCGGGGGTGCTGGCGCCGAGGTGCGGGGTGCACTCCACGCCTTTGACCCCCAGCAGTTCCTCGGTGGGAAAGTCGCAGAAATAATGGGCTACTTTGCCGCTGTCCAAAGCATCCAGCAGGGCGGCATTGTCTACCAGTTCCCCGCGGGCGAAGTTCAGTACCCGCAAGCCGTCCTTGCACATGGCCAGCGTCTGGGCATTGATGGTGTGGCGGGGAGTGGGCAGGGAAGGAACATGAATGGTCAGGTAATCACAGCGGGGCAGCATATCGCCTAAGGTCACGCAGTGCTGTACGCTGCGGGAAAGGCTCCACGCGGCGTCGATGGAGATGTAGGGGTCGTAGCCCAGTACCTCCATGCCCAGCGAAACAGCGGCGTTGGCCACCTTAGCGCCGATGGCACCCAATCCGATGACGCCCAGCGTTTTGCCGCGCAGTTCGGGACCTACAAACTGTTTCTTGCCTTTTTCCACGTCTTTGGCGATGGTGTCCCGGCCCTTTAAACCTTGCGCCCAGTGTACGGCATCGACCATGTTGCGGCTGCCCGCAATCAGTGCGCCGATGACCAGTTCTGCCACGGCGTTGGCATTGGCGCCCGGCGTGTTGAAGACTACAATGCCGGCGTTGGTGCAAGCTTCGATGGGAATATTGTTAGTGCCGGCACCGGCGCGGGCGATGGCCAGCAGGCTTTCGGGCAGGGGCATCTCGTGCATGTCGGCACTGCGCACCAAAATGCCCTGCGGTGCGGCGGCATCGTTGTCAATCTCAAACTGGCTGGCAGGCAGTTTGGCCAAGCCTACCGGCGAAATAGCATTCAGTGTTTTGATGGTATACATAGCGACCGTCCTTTTTCTGGTTTATTGGTGCTCTTTGCGGAACTGCTCCATGAAGGCAACCAGCTTATCGATGCCTTCGGCGGGCATGGCGTTGTAGATGGAGGCGCGCATACCGCCTACCAGACGGTGGCCCTTCAAGTTGACGAAACCGGCCTCGGTAGCGGCGGCGCAGAAAGCCTTGTCGGTGTCGGCGTCGGGGCTGGTGAAGGTGACGTTCATCAGGCTGCGATATTTCTTCTCCACCGGGTTGTGGTAGAAGTCCTGACTGTCGAGGTAGTCGTACAGCACCTTGGCTTTGGCTTCGTTGCGCTTCTTCATCTCGTCCAGACCGCCCACCTCATGTTCGAGGTAATTCATCACCAGACCGGTCATATAGATGCACCAGCAGGGCGGGGTGTTGTACATGCTGTCTGCGTTCAGCAGGGGGGGGTAATTCATCATAGTAGGAATCTGCTCGGGGGTCAGGCCCTTGGCGCTGTGCCCCAACAGGTCCTCCCGGACAATGGCAACCGCCATGCCGGCGGGAGCGATGTTTTTCTGCACGCCAAAATAGATCACACCGTATTTGCTGACGTCCACCGGTTCGGAGCAGATCATCGAACTCATATCAGCCACCAGCGGGATGCCATCCACCTGCGGGACTTCCACGTATTTGGTGCCGAAGATGGTGTTGTTCTGGCAGATATGGATGTAGCTGGCGTTGGGGTCATACTCGATGGCCTTTACGTCGGGAATGTAGGTGAAATTTTTGTCCTTGCTGCTGGCTGCAATGCGGGCCGTGCCGAACTTGGCAGCTTCTTCGGCGGCTTTTTTGCTGAAGTTGCCGGTGACCAAATAATCGGCGGTACCGGTGGTCATGAAATTCAGCGGGACCATCGCGAACTGCTGGGTGGCACCGCCTTGGAAAAAGCCGACTTTATAGTTGTCGGGAATCTGCAGCACACGGCGCAGAGAGGCTTCGGTGTTCTGGATGATCTCATCGAACCACTTGCTGCGGTGGCTCATCTCCATCACGCTCATGCCGGAACCATGATAATCCAGCAATTCGGCTTGTGCGGTTTTCAGAACGGCTTCCGGCAACATGGACGGGCCGGCGCTGAAGTTATATACTCTTGCCATGATTGTTTCCTCCATTTACACTACAAATGGCAGCGCGCTGGGCGGCTGCCTTGTGCCGCGCCGCTGCGGCTATGCATTTATTATACGAAGGTGGTTCTGCTGGAACAAGCGGGCAAAATCCCGAAAAAAGGGGGCAAAAGGCGGGGTGTTTCTGTAAAACGGCAAACTGTCTTTAGTAGAAAAACAGTATATACCACAAATGTAAAAGAAAAAGAAAAAGACCCACAAAATGGGGCCATGAAAATTGTGCAAGCTGACTACTGGACAGAATAGCTACTACAAATGTAAAATATAAAAAGAAATATTACTACAAACGTAAAAGGGAAGCAATATGGAAACACTCTCTCGCAGTGAAGAACAAGTGATGACCGCACTTTGGGAGTGCGGCAGATCGGCTACGCGCCGTGAAATCGCGGCCAAGCTGCCGCTAGATTGCCACTGGGCGGACACTACGCTGTTGAACTTTTTGCTCCGGTTGGAGAAAAAATCCTTTGTCCGCTCCGAAAAGCAGGGCAATAAGAATCTGTATACACCGTTGGTGCGCCGTTTGACCTACTGTGGTGCGGTCAGTGAAGCGCATCTGCGAACGCTGTATGGCGGCGACCTGCGCGGCTTTGTGCGCGCGTTGGCCGACACCAACCGAATCAGCTATGCCGATATTGAGCGATTGCTGCGGTGGCTGGGCGAATACCAAGCCGCCAATCCTGAATACGACTATGAGTGAGCGGAGGGCTCTGCGGCGGGCAGGTCCGGCTGCATCTCGCACATATCGGGCCAAAACCGTTTAAAAACGTGGCCTTGTTGTGCCCGTTCGTTGCGGCGTTCTTCGATGGTTAACGCACGGAAAAAGCGCTTCCAAAGGGCTTGCCAGTTTTGTTCGGACTCGTCGGTGGAAGGCTCGTAGTGGGTCATCGTCAGATATTGAACGTGATTTCCTTGCCGAAGCAATGCAGAACCGTGGGTGGCATCAAAAATCAGAAAGTCCTCATCGGGCAGCCGGCTGCAAAAATGGCCGCGCAGCAGTGGCAAGACGTGGTGTTTGGGATGAATGACGGCACCCAACATGCCGTCCCGCTCCTCAAAGCGGATGAACTCAATGTAGCGGTGTGCCTCCCCGGTGACAGCGCGCTCTATGGCAAAGGCAGCGGCCGCATCGGCGTTGCCCAGCATTTGAGCGGCTCGGGGGCCCAAATCAAAACAGAGCCGGGCAAACCGTAGCAAACTTAGATCTTTGCCCGGCTCGGTGCAGAGAAAGCCGGTGGTGATGCGGTCCCGTACGACCGAGCCTAAACGGCGCAGGCCGGTGGCTACGCGCTGCGCATGGGCGGGATCGGTGAGAATTTCCCGCATGCCGAACAGCGTCATCTGGCCCTCCTCCGGGGAACAGACCGCAGACGGGATTTCATGGCGGGCAAAACTTTCAAAAATGCAGCACAAAAAACCGGCAAAACTGCCGTCATAGTGGTAGGCGATATCGCTCACATTCGCTGCATAAGGCATGTCAGGGCCTCCTCCCGCACCAACTGGGCGGCTTCGTGGGCGGCCACTCCGTGGTCCGCCAGTTCATGGACGGCAGGGGCGGCTGCCGGTAAAGGCTTGGCGGTAAAATCATCCAGACTCAACTGCTGAACGCCCACGCCGAAAGCTTTGGGATCCAAGAGAGCCCCGGCAATTTCGGCACGGGTCCCGTGACCCGGCGCATGGCCGTTGCAAGTGATAAAATACTGGGCACGTTTGAGCACCACCCCAATGCGCTTGAGTTCCGGCATGCCCAGCGTTTGCAGGCGCCGCGCCTGTACGATGCGGGTGGCACTTTTGGGGCCGATGCCCGGAACCCGCAGGAGAGCAGCGCGGTCAGCGGTGTTTACCTCCACCGGGAAAAACTCGGGATGACGGACCGCCCAAGTGCATTTGGGGTCCAGATAGGGGTCGAAGTTGGGCTCCTCCTCGCTGAGAAGCTCTCCCGCAGAAAAATGATAGTACCGCAGCAACCAGTCCGCTTGGTAAAGGCGATGCTCCCGCAGCAACGGTGGCCGGGTGGAAAGAGCCGGCAGGCGCTCGTCGGACACAATGGGAAGATAAGCAGAGAAGAATACGCGCTTCAGCGCGTATTTTTTGTATAATCCTTCGGTTAGGTTTAGAATATGGCGGTCACTTTCCGGGGTGGCGCCGATGATCATTTGGGTACTTTGCCCGGCCGGGGCAAAGGCGGGGGCACGCTTGTAAACCGCCAATTCCCGACGGCTTTGGGCACTTTGAACGGCGATCTGCCCCATGGGGCGCAGAATGGCGTTTTTCTTTTTGTCGGGTGCCAGTTGGTTCAAACTGGCTTCGCTGGGAAGTTCAATGTTGACAGAGAGCCGGTCGGCCAGCAAACCCAGCCGTTCAATCAGCAGCGGATCGGCACCGGGGATTGTTTTGGCATGGATGTAGCCGCGGAAATGATATTCATTGCGCAGAATGCGCAATGCTTCGATCATCAGTTCCATGGTCCGGTCGGGGGTGCCCAATACGGCACTGGATAGGAAGAGCCCCTCGATATAGTTGCGTCGATAGAAACCGATGGTCAGATCCGCCAATTCCCGCGGTGTAAAGGTGGCACGGGGGCGGTCGTTGGAACGACGGTTCACGCAGTAACGGCAGTCATAGGAACAGGCGTTGGAGTAAAGAACTTTCAAAAGGGAGACGCAGCGTCCGTCAGGGGTGAACGCATGGCAGATGCCTGCTGCCGCACAGCTACCCAGACTGCCGTGTTCCCCCGGGCGATCCACGCCGCTGGAAGTGCAAGCTACGTCGTATTTGGCACTGTCGGCCAAAATCTCCAGTTTCTCACCCAAATCCATTGCTTGTTCTCCTGAAAAAAGGGTATAAAAAATACAGCCCGCCGCATACGCTTGTTTGACAAGCCTGCCGCGGGCAGCATTTTTTGGGCTGATTTCTGAAAGTCCACATTATGGGACAAGCAGCTTGATACAATACAGATGTTGGCGGAAGGTTACCACTTGGCTTTGGTTTCGACCACCTTGCCGGCAATGTAGAGATGATCCAGTTCTTCCCCCTTGATGACCAACTCCTCATAGGCGGGGTTGAAGGGATGCAGAATGACCGAGTTGCCACGCTGGATGTACTTCTTTAGGGTGCCTTCTCCGTCTGCGCCGTAGACAAGTACGCCAAGGTCACCGTTGTCCAGCGTGTTCTGACGATGGACCAGCGCCAAATCTCCATCCGAGATACGCGGTTCCATACTATCGCCTTTGACCACAAGGTAGAAGTAGTTCTGCGGATCTTTTACGCTGGCATATTCCTTGCCGTAGTCCTCCTCAAAAGCGAGGGAACCGTAACCGGCCCGGACGGTACCCACCACCGGGATCAGACACTCGGCGTAACGGCTGAAGGCGTACCGTCCCACAGCCGGTGCCTCCGCAGGGCTCTTTTGCAAACCGAGCAGAACATCCGCAGTGGTGTCCAAAATCTCTGCCAGACGTGCAACGGTCTGGGGATCCGGGGTGGAGCGGCCGGTCTCCCATTTTCCTACGGCTTGCTGGGTAACGCCCAGCATCCGGGAAATTTCTGCTTGACTGAACTTTTTGGCTTTGCGGGCTTCTTTCAATCGATCTGCAAACATAGTTGTACTCCTTGCTGAAAAAGAGGTGATGGGTAATATGCAGGTTTGTTATCCTTATTATACAACCCAACGTGGTCTTTGTAAAGAGAAAATGCCAAAATAAATCAAAATAAAGTTGTAAAATTCACTTGACAACAACTCAAAGTAGTATTATAGTAGAGTCAATGAACAACAAAGAGTTGTTACATGCGGCGAATGCGGGGCGGCCCGCACAATAAAGAAATGGGGGAACCAAGTATGAAACAGGCGTGGATCAAGGCAATGGTGGCAAAATTGGCGGCTACCGGATCGATGGTGTTGTTTTTGGTATTGGTTCCGGCAGTAGCAGCCGGATCGCTGCCCCTCTGGGCTGCGGGTTTGCTGGCGGTAGTGGGCATTCTGGCCCTGAATGTAGCTTGCGGCATTCTGCTGCCTGCGGAGGAAACGACGGTCTCTCGCAGGGTACAACCGGCCCCCAAAGCGCAACCGGTACAACTGCGTGTTGTACGTGGCGGCCGAGCGGCGTAATCGCTTTGCTTACCCCTACCATTGTGTAGGTGTTGTGTATAATCCAATGACCCCCGGGCGCATATGCGTCCGGGGGTTGTTGTTTCAGGTGCGGTATGGTACAATGCCCACAAAGGAGGGCGTAGATCATGAAAACAGTATTGGAAGTTTGTGTGGACAGTCTAGCTTCGGCAAAAGCGGCAGCAGAAGGCGGCGCCGACCGGTTGGAGCTTTGCAGTGCGCTGGCTGTGGGCGGTCTAACCCCTTACAGCGAATTGTTGCAGCAAATCAAAGGCGTTTGTGCGTTGCCGGTGCGCTGCCTGATGCGCCCCCGGGCAGGGGACTTCCTTTATGAGGAAACGGAAATCGACCTGCTGTGCGCCCAGATTCGTAATCTGCGTCAGTGCGGAGCGGATGGCTTTGTGATTGGTGCCCTGACGCCGGAAGGGGATCTGGCGGAGCCTGCTATGGAGAAATTGCTGGAGGCTTGCGGGGATCGGCCTGCAACGCTGCATCGCTGCATTGATGTGGCCCGAGATCCGGCGGCGGTCTACCGTGCCGCCGCTCGGCTGGGGGTAGATACGGTGTTGACCAGCGGCGGTGCAGCTAGCTGTCTGGAAGGTGTGGACGTATTGGAAACACTGTTGGCACTGCGGGATGACGGTCAGGGGCCCGAGGTGCTGATTGGCGCAGGGGTTCATGATAAGGCGATCGAAACACTGTGCCGCCGTCTGCCCGGCGCCCGGGCTTTTCATATGAGCGGTAAAAAGCTGGTGGAAAGCGGTATGCGTTTTCGTCGGGAAGGCGTTCTGATGGGATTGCCCGGATTGGATGAATGGCATATCCAGCAGACCGATGCCGAGGCAGTGCGTGCGGCGCAGGCGGTACTGCATCGGTGCGTATAAAGGAGGAAGAGGTCATGGCGATACAGCTAAGACCATGGAAGGCGGAGGACCGGGCGGCAATAGCTGCCCTTTGTGACGCGGTGGACCGGCGTTTTTTGTCGGACCGCTTGCCCCAGCCGTACACCGAGGCGGATGCCGATAGTTGGCTGTGCTATGTACGGCAGCACGATGAAAAAGAGGGGCTTTTCCGGGCCATTCTTGTCGATGGTGAGGTGGTCGGGATGATCTCGGCGGAGCAGAAGCAGGATGTCTACCGAAAGGATGCAGAGCTGGGCTATTCGTTGGCTACCAACCGGTGGTCCCAAGGGGTGATGACCGAGGCGGTACGCCAGTTCTGCCCGTTGGCCTTTGCGGCATTGGGGCTTGTCCGCATGACCGGTATGGTGTATGAGGAAAACATCGCGTCCCGCAAAGTGTTGGAGAAGAATGGTTTTGTTTTGGAAGGGACCCTGCGAAAGGCGGTCATCAAAGCGGGGCGGGGGCAAAATCTGTGCATCTATGGAAAATTGAACCCAGAGGCAGAAGGGTAAAAGGAACCTTGCGAGGCAAAGCAAAATCCCCCTGACGAAGCGTGGGCTTCATCAGGGGGATATTTTCGTTGGGAAAGAGGCGGTACTCAATCCTCGGCGTAGGGGTCGTCGAATAGACTGACCACCGAAGTTTTGTCCAGATCCGTGGTATCGTATCCTCGCATCGATTCGACGGGGGAAAAATCATCCATCGGGGCTGGGCGGCGGCGTCCATGGCGGGAACGGCGGCGAGGCCTCTCCTCGGGTTCCTCCTCCAAGAGCGGATCCTCGGAATTGCCGGCATAAGTTTGGGCAAAGACATCTGCCTCAATATCGGGAACGTCAGGGGTCAAGTCCAGCTCTTCCAGCAAACTTTGGATGGAAGCACAATCCTCCGGCACATCGGTCAAGCTGGCGCCGTAGTGGCTGAACAGTACGGTGCCGTCCTGATCCAGAATGAGGGTCAAGGGCAACTGCTGCGGCGTGCCTTTGACGGCGCGATAGCCTTGCTTTTTGGCCTCCCGCAGGATACGCCACCCCTCCAGCGAATAGGTCATCAAGGTGCTGCTGCTTTGGGGAATGGCAAGATAGTCATACAGCACCCCTTCTGCGTCGCACAGCAGGGGATAGGGCAAGGTGTCGGGGCCGATATTCTGGGCAAGCTTATCCGCACGGGAACGCACCACCAAAGCGAGTGAACCATCCCGCAGCGCACCCCAAGTCTCAGCATAGCGGCT
>NZ_CALADU010000160.1 GCF_937890665.1 uncultured Subdoligranulum sp. | reverse complement strand
AGCCAGAAGGTCATCGATACGCTGGTGGATTACACTGGCCGCTTTGCCCGGGAACTGAAGGTCGTAGGTCTGGTCAACGTCCAGTATGCGGTACAGGACGGCAAGGTCTATGTTATCGAGGTCAACCCCCGTTCCAGCCGTACGGTGCCTTATATCAGCAAGGTCACCGGTGTTCCCATGGTGGACTTGGCGGTGCGCTGCACCTTGGGCGAAAAGCTCAAGGATATGGGCTACGGCACCGGCCTGTGGCGCGGCGGCAAGAGCCCCTATTATGCGGTCAAGGTGCCGGTTTACAGCTTCCTAAAGCTCCACGGCGTGGACACCATGCTGGGCCCCGAGATGAAGTCTACCGGCGAAGTGCTGGGGATTGCCCCCACCTTCCACGAGGCCATGATGAAGGGCTTGGTAGCCGCCGGTTACCAGTTCAAAGTGCCCGGCCCCGGCTCCTGCGTCATCATTACGGTCAAGGACAGCGACAAAAAGGAAGCTGCCGATTTGGCTTGGAAGCTGCATGACTACGGTTATAAGATTTACGGCACGGCCGAAACGGCCCGTTATCTCAACAGCCAGATGGTGCCCTGCAGTGTGGTCCGCCAGATGAGCGGCGCACGGCCCAACGTCATCGATCTGCTGGAGAGTGGCTTGGTGGATTATATCATCTCCACCAGTCCCCATGGCCGGGATCCCCACCGGGATTCGGTCAAGTTCCGCCGCAAAGCCACCGAGCTTTCCATTCCGTGCATCACGGCGATGGATACCGCCCGTGTGCTGGTCGATGCGCTGCGGGGTGACCACGACATCAGCCAGATGGAACTGGTGGACGTGGCCCGCCTGCACCGCGAAGCCAAGCAGGACTGATGGTAAAAAAGATAGGCTTGTCCCGCGGGACAAGCCTATTTTTTGTGTAGGTTGCGAAGGGGTGCAAAACTTTGAATGCAAAAAAGGTACGATTATTCGCTGAATGACGGAATTTGCGCAACTGTGCTCGGAAATTTTTAGACCATTTGCCGATTTCCGTCGTAATTGGTCAAAAACCCTTGATTCTGCGCGGTATTTTTTCTATAATATGGGGCGTAATAATAACAGGCTGTGCCTAAGCAATAGGGAGTATAAAGGAATTATGACGAGATCTCAGTTGATTACTAAGGTTGCAAACGACACCGGCATGACCAGCGGCGAAGTGGAAAAGGTCATGGATTGCATTTTCGGCACCATCGGTGACGTGCTCAAGGGCGGCGATAAGGTTACCATTGCGGGGTTCGGCCGCTTTGAAATGCGGGAGCGCCAGACCAAGAACTTTACCAACCCCAAGACCAAGGTGACCAGCAAGCTGGAGCCCACTGCAATTCCGGGCTTCAAAGCCAGCGGCCGCCTGAAAGAGAAGGTCGCGCAGTAAATCCTATTACCCCAACGTTCGGACCGCCGCAAGGCGGTCTTTTTTGTGGAAAGTTGGTACAGCACAAACGCCCCGACAGCTTGCCGGGGCGTTTGTCTATTATTGTAAGTTGGGGCGATCCTGATCGCCGTCAGCCTTAAAGAGCACAAAGTTCTCAGGCTTATTGGTAAAGTAGTAGTATTCGGTGTTTTCTCGCAAAGGCGGTGTCAGATAGTTGGGGATGATGCACCCGTCGCCTTCCACCCGCTCGGTGAATCCCGCAGCCTGCCAGATCGCGGCAGGAATACCTACGTTGTAGCAGTCCATGTACTCGGCCCCGGTGCGGCGCAAAATGGCATCCAGTGCACCGCCCAGCCGAGGCAGTACCTCATCGACTCCGATAAAATCCACCAGACGGACCACCGGCACACAACCGGTTTCCTGTGCAGTGACCGTGCGGGTGACCAGATAGGCCAGCAGCTTGCCGTGTTCCCGGGCAGCCCATACATCGTAATGGAAATGGGGATAGTGGAAGTACCGCCGCCGCAGATACCAGACATCCTTGCGGGGCGTGTGAGGGGTAGGGGGCATGCCAAGCGGGATCAGGTCAGCGGCAGATTCAATCTTTTCCAAACCCAGATCGCGCTGGACCGGGGGCAGTACATAGCGCAGCGGCTTGGCCAACTGGTAGTCGGTACGGCGTCCCAACCGGTAGTAATGGGGGATTCGTCCGGCCTGCCAGCCTAAGAACTGATAGAATGTGCAGGTGTTGGGGCGAATGTTGTTGCAGGCAATAACATTCGCGTGCAGCAGCCCCGGCAGGGCATTCATCAATTCCAAACCCACGCCGTTGTGTCCTTTTACGGCTACCCATACGCTGACCCACACATCGGGGCGACGGGCGGTGTTAGCCAATATGTAACCGGCGGCACTGACGTACTGATCGTCCTGTTCGGCTACCGCAAATTGGGGAACCCCGCCACGTCCGGCATAGTAGTGATGGTACAATTCCCTCCGATTGAGAAGCGGCAACCGCATATCAAAATTTTCGTTGATAAAATCTACGATGGCTCGGTCTTCTCCCAGCCGGGCCAGACGAAATGTTACGTCAGACAATGGCCGAACCTCCCGTGACCGGCAGCGTGACGCCGGTGATGAACCCAGCTTCGTCGGAAAGCAGGAACGCCATGGCCGGTACCACATCTTCGGGGGTGGCATTGCGGCCCATGGGATTGTCGGCGGCTGCTGCCTGCACAATCAGATCGGGGGTGTCTTTCAAGAAGTTGGTTTCCATCATGCTGGGGGCTACGCAGTTGACGGTCACGCCAAACTTGGCATATTCCACGGCCAAGCTCTTCACCAAGCCGCCAATGGCGCTTTTGGCCATCACATAGGCGGCGGTGTTTTTGGGCGGACAGCCGATGGTATAGCTGGTTTGGATGAACAGGACCCGCCCAAACTTGGCGCGTGCCATAGCCGGCAGGATGGTACGGCAGATGCGGATGGCACTGTGGACTTCGATCTCCAGATCTTTGTCGAAGCGGGTCTGGTCAAAGGCTTTGAATTTGGTGTTGACCACCGGCAGGGCCGGCAGATGGATGAAATGGGTGGGGGAGGGAGCCGAAGTCTCCAGCAACTGCATAAAAGTATCGACTTTGGCCCGATCGGACAGGTCGACGTCGTAGGGGCGGACCTGCCCGGGAAAACGCTGGCACAGGGACGCCAGCTTGTCCAGATCGCCGCAGCCTTGCGCCAGTACCAACGCGTCGGGGGCGCCGGTCAGCAAACGGTCGATCAGCGTCCGGCCCACATCGCTGGTGGCGCCGGTGATCAGATAGGTATACGCCATACGGGAACTCCTCCTTATTTTGCAAGTCCTGCTTTGATGAGACCACGGGTCACCCGTTGGCCGTTTTGGTTTGTGATCACGGCTTTGATCTCTGCCTCGTTGCCAATCTCACTCACACGGACGACGGTGCCTTGCACCGTCAAGGTGTCACCAATAAAAATCGGCTTGGCAAACTTACACTCTACGCCATGAAGCAGGCAGTGTTCCCCGGGCAGATAGACCCCCGCCAGCGTGGAAAAGAAACTGGCCCCCAACATGCCATAGACCACGCGGCCGGGATACCCACGGTCTTGGGCATAGGCGGCATCCAGATGAATGGGGGACACATCCCCGGTGATGTTTTGGAAAGCGTCCATCATTTCGGCGGTGACCGTGACGGTGAAAGATTCGGTCAATCCGGGGGTCATCTCCGCCAACGTGTAGTGGTTCATCGCAGACTCCTTTATCTTTGCAAAAAGGGCGGCACGGGGCCGCCCTATTTTCCTGTATTGTGGCTGGAATCAGACCATCCGTGCGACCAGATCCAACAGGTCGCCCACATCTTTCAGACCCCGCACATCCGCCAGCTTGAATTTGATGTTGAATTTCTTCTCAATGGCGGTCAGCAGGTTGATCTGTTCCAAACTATCCCAGTCTTCGATGTCGTCAGCACAGGTGTCGCGGGTGATCACCAGCGTGTCGTCGTCAAAATTATCCCGGAAAATATCCTGCACCGCAGTCAAAATCTCCTGTTCGGTCATGTTTGGTACTCCTTTATTTATTGGTAGTTATCCATACTATAACATAAAATCCCGAGTGGCGCAAGAAAAGTTGCAAAAGTCCGCGGTTTTTGCCGCCTTACAAACCGTAGTCTTCTAAGCGTTTCTGCAACTCGGTTTCGGTATACACCGGCACGCCCTGCTGCAAGGCCAGCACATCGCTTTCCGGCAGCAGATGGGTGTAGATCTCCTCGTATTGTGCCAAGGGGCCGGTGCCGTCTCCGGCATACAGGGCGATATGCCCGGCGTTGTCTTTCAATAGGTAAAGCGGCGCTTCCGGCGCACTTTGCCCCCGCAGCATCCACAAAACCGATGCCACAAGACAAAGCACGGCCACTGCCCCCAACAGTGAAAGATACAATTTGGCACTTTTCCCATGCTTGTTCTCCATAGCAAGCCCTCCTTTTGGGTTAGTATGGGGCGATGCAGCGTCAAAAAAACAAAAACTTGTGAATTTTGCGTTTCGGACTGTACTTTTGCGGCGGTTTTGTGGTATAATCCATTCTATAACATTCTGTCATTCTGTGTTACGGCTATGCCGGGAATGCTTTTGGGATATAAACAAAGGAGGCGGTTCCCATAGAACCCAAAAAGGAACGCCATATTTCAACGGATGGCGTAAAGTCTAACACGGGGGCGACGGGCCAGTTTGGACCGGTGAACCCGAAGGATCAGCAGCCGAAAAAGAAGAAAAAGCGCCGTGGTATTGCCGGTATGATTCTTCGCTTCATCGGCTGTGTCTTCTGTGTGTGCATCATGCTGGGCAGCATAGCCGCTGTTTTGCTGTCGATGTACATTGTACAGGTCACGGCAGACGATGGCGAGGTTCTGGATCTGGATAACCTGAAAAATAAGCAGACCACCATCATCTATGACAAGAACGGTGATCCTTACGCTACCTTAACGCAGGGGGAAAACCGTATCTGGCGGGAACTGTCCGCCATGCCGGAGGACCTGCAGAATGCGGTCATTGCCATCGAGGATAAAAACTTCTACGACGAGCCGGGCATCAACCTAAAGCGTACCATCGGTGCAGCGCTGAACGAGCTGACCGATCATGCGATTTACGGTGAGCGGCAGGGCGCGTCCACGCTGGAACAGCAGCTCATCAAGAACCTGACCGGTGACGATGAGGTGGACAAGATGCGTAAAGTGCGCGAGATCTTCCGTGCTTTGGGTCTTGCCAACCGTTACAGCAAAGAAACCATTTTGGAAGCCTACCTGAACACCATCCCGCTGACGGGCATTGTCTGCGGCATGGAGGCAGGCGCCAACGAATATTTTGGTAAATCCGTAGAAGATCTGACCCTGTCGGAATGTGCGGTGCTGGCGTCCATCACCAACAACCCCACCATGTACAATCCCTTTACCAACCCCGAAAACCTCATTTCTCGGCGCAACCATGTGTTGGATGAGATGTACGCGCAGGGCTATATTACCCAAGAGGAACACGATGCGGCTTGTGCCGAGAGCATTACGCTGACAGAAACCAGCAGCTCTGCCGAGAACGCCACTCGTTCTTCCCAGAACTCCTACTTTACCGATGCGCTGTACTATGAACTGCTCAACGACCTGCAGGAAAAGCTGAACATGACCGAGGACGAGGCCCGTTCGATGATCTTCAACGGCGGCCTGCGCGTCTACTCCACGGTGGATCCTGAGGTTCAGACGGCCATTGAAAACGCGATGTATGACGCCGATGGCGTGATCCCTGCGTTGGAGCATGAGGAAGCGGTCTGCCTGCGGGATTATCCGGCCGACACCAGCAGCTGGGACGATGTGGAGTTTGACGAAAACACCGGCCTGCCGCTGACGAAGGATGGGCTGGCGGTTTACGGCGTGGATGACATCCCGGTATATACCGACGATGAAAAGACCACCTTGAAGATGGGCACCTCCACCGATGACAACTATCCTAATGATGATACCGTCTATCTCTGTGTGTACGAGAAGGTGCGCACGCAGGCGGCTATCGCCACGTTGGACTATGATGGCAACATCTTGGGCATCGGCGGCGGTGTAGGCGAGAAGAAGTATGACCTTGGTACCAACCGTGCCACCATTCCTCACCAGACCGGTTCTACCATGAAACCCATCGGTGCCTACTGCTTGGCATTGGACTACAAGCTCATCAACTACTCTACGCCCATTATGGATGCGCCGTACTACTCGGCAGCGGATAAGCGTGTACTGAAAGACGCCTACTCCTATATGGATCCCTATTCCGAGGCCGCGCAGTCCCGCTCCGACATCTGGCGTGATTGGCCTACCAACTACGGCGGTGCCGGCGGTAACGGCGATTTGATGCTGGTGTACGACGCTGTGCGTCAGTCCTACAACACCGTAGCGGTGCGTGTGGGCAGCATGGTCGGTGTGGACTTCTTGTATAACTTTGTCCACGATACGCTGGAATGCAGCTATATCGATGCCGAGACCGATATGGACCTTGGACCTCTGGTACTGGGTTCCCAGAGTCACGGTATGACAGTGGTGCAGTTGGCTGGTGCTTACAGCATCTTCTACGACGGCACCTTCACCACGCCGCACTACTACACCGAAATTACCGATTATCAGGGCAATGAGGTGCTGGACAATACCAAGTATATCAACACCATTCAGGCCATCGAGCCGAGCACCGCGTATATTATGAACCGGATGCTGACCAATGTCCTGAAGAGCGGCGGTACGGCCAGCGGTATGGCGCCGCAGGGCGACATCGAGGCAGCGGCCAAGACCGGTACGACCAGCGACTACAAGGACTACACCTTCGCAGGTTTGACGCCCTACTATGTTACCGCGTTGTGGTGGGGTTGCGACAAGCCCACCAGCTTGTATGAGCTGGGTTCGGCTGGCCGCAGCGGCAAACCCATCCAGCAGGTTTGGAAGAACCTGATGGAGGAACTGCAAGCCGACAAGGAAGCGGCGGAGTTCCCGATGCCGGACGGCGTAGTGGCCAGACAGTTTGATACTTCCACCGGTGCCATCGTGTCCGGTGGCGGTGCTACGGGCTACTACACCGAGGACAACATGCCGGACGACAGCTATGTGGCCGAAACCGACCCCTATGCTGCACTGGCCCAGCAGGCTGCGGAAGGGGCATTGACCACCGATCCCGCAACAGATCCTGCGGCGGCAGCGGCTACGGATACCACGACGCCGGCTGCATAATAGGATAATACCTGCAACCCCTTTGGCAGTATCTGTCGAAGGGGTTGCTTGTTTTTGTATCGCGGACAGCTAACCGCCGTAGAAAAACAGGAGCGAAATATCGGAAAGGCTGTGCAAAACGCCAAAAACAAGGAAATCAGCGGAGAAAATACTTGCAATACAGTTGGGTTGGTGGTATGATGTTGCTTGTCGAAACTACAACTGTACGCAAGGAGGGGACAGTATGCCGGACCGCCGTTTTCTTTTGGTGGATGCGGATGTCCTGCCGGAAGTGTTTGTCAAAGTGCTGCAAGCCAAGGAGCTGTTGGCTTCCGGAGCGGTCAGCAACATTTCCACGGCAGCGCGGCAAGCCGGGATCTCCCGCAGCGCATTCTATAAATATAAGGATACCGTTTTTGATGCTGAGGCCGGGCGGGAGTCCATCACCGTGGTGGCGACCCTGCTGGATAAGACCGGTGCCTTACAGGCATTGCTGTCCGGCATTTCCTCGGCGGGTGCTTCTATCGTGACCATCACCCAATCCCGACCGGAGAATGGGGCGGCGCAGGTGGAAGTGACGGTGCGCACCGGCATGATGCAGATGCCGGTGGAAGAAATGCT
>NZ_CALADU010000159.1 GCF_937890665.1 uncultured Subdoligranulum sp. | reverse complement strand
GTAGGCCATACCGCCGTGGGGCGGCGCACCGTACTTGTAGGCATCCATCAGGAAACCGAAGCTGGCCCGGGCTTTTTCCTCAGTAAAGCCGAGGGCTTTGAACATCCGATCCTGCAAAGCGGGGTCATTGATACGCATCGAACCGCCGCCCAGTTCCACACCGTTGAGCACGATGTCGTAAGCCACCGCATGGCAGGCACCGGGATCGCTTTCGATCTTATCCAGATCTTCGGCTTTGGGCATGGTGAAAGGATGATGCATCGCCATCCAGCGGCCTTCCTGCTCGCTGTACTCGAACAGTGGGAAATCCACAACCCACAGGAAGTTGAACTTATCGTTGTCGATGAGGTCATGCTTACGGGCAATGTCCAAACGGACCTGCCCCAATGCCGTGCAGGCTTTGACCCAGTCGGCGTCGCTGACCAACAGCAACACGTCGCCAGTCTCGGCACCGAGAGCGGCATACAGAGCAGACTTTTCCTCCTCGGTGAGGAATTTCTCGAAGCTGGAGGAAGTCCCGTCCGCAGTCAGGCGGCTGTACGCCAGACCCTTAGCGCCGTAGGTCTTGGCCACCTCGCCCAGCTTGTCGATGTTCTTTCGGCTGAGCTTATCGGCCAGACCTTTGGCATTGATGGCCCGAATCGTCCCCTTCGCCTCGATAACCGCGGCAAAAGGCTTGAACTCGGTGTGCGCAAACACCGACGTCACATCCTGAATCTCCAGACCAAAACGGGTATCCGGTTTGTCAGAGCCAAAGCGGCTCATCGCTTCATTCCCCGGCATCCGCTGGAAGGGCGTAACCAAATCAATCCCCAGCATCTCTTTCCACAGACGCTTGAGCAGTCCCTCGTTCATCGTCATGATATCGTCTTCGGTGACGAAGGACATTTCCTCATCCACCTGCGTAAACTCGGGCTGGCGGTCGGCGCGCAAGTCCTCGTCACGGTAGCACCGGGCGATCTGGAAATACCGATCAAAACCGGACAACATCAAGATCTGCTTGTAGAGCTGCGGGCTCTGAGGCAGCGCGTAGAAATGTCCCGGCTGCACGCGGCTGGGTACCAGATAGTCACGAGCCCCTTCCGGCGTGGACTTGATCAACGTGGGGGTTTCGATCTCGGTGAAGTGGTTGTCGGTAAAATAGCTACGGATGACCTGCATGATCTTACTGCGCAGCACGATGGGTTCATGCATCGAGGGACGACGCAGATCAAGATAGCGATACCGCAGACGCAGATCATCATTGACGTTGATCTCATCCCGGATCTCGAACGGCGGGGTCTGCGCTTCGCTGAGAATACGCAGCTCCGACACATAAAGCTCCACATCGCCTGTGGCGATCTTGTCGGTCTTGGCGGCACGCTCCCGCAGCTTGCCACGGCAGATGACCACATATTCGCTCTTCAGGCTTTCGGCCTTAGAGAAAACTTCCTTCGGCGTATCTTCGTCAAACACCAGCTGCAAAATGCCGGTGGTATCACGCAGGTCAGCAAAAATAATGCCGCCCTTATCGCGTGCACGGGCGATAGAACCGCAGACGGTCATTTCCTGACCGGCGTCGGTCAAACTGACCTCCCCGCAATAACGGGTGCGGCGCAGGTTGCCCAAAGTTTCCATATTCCCAATCCCCTTTACGGTTTTTATTCTAAAAATGTATTATACCGCGCCTGCGTATTTTTGGCAAGGGCGGTACCATAAAACGGCACCATTCTTACGCAAAAGCAAATTTAATGCCAACGCTATCATTGCCTTTATACATCCGGAAAAGCAAACGCATCTGTAGTAAAGACTACTGTGGGATAATGCATAACAATTACAAGATCCGGCTGATAGCTATCTAGCAGTTCTTTGGTAAGATTTTGCGGATTATAGGCATCCACATAGCAGACATCCCCAAACGCTAAAGTCAAATACGGCAAAACTGCTCTGCCCATAGAGTCACAAACCAACAAAACTTTTTTTCCACACCCTGTGGTTAAGGATTGAAAGTTTCCCAGCCGCAGAACTCTATCATAGGTGTAGCGAGATGTTGCATCCTTTTTTTGCAGATAAGATTGGTCCAATACGATTTCTTCAAATGTTCCTTGATCACCTGTACTCGTATTCACAATAGTTGTCGCAAAGTCCGGCAGCAACAAGGAAAAGTCATCCGCGCCACCAGCAAATAGTGCCCCCGTTCTTTGTCCATACGACCCCAAATGCCAGCGAGGATACACTTCCTCGACAAACTGCTCCTTCGAAAGCAGCGCCGGATCCACTTGAACCTTAAGGAGTTTTTCCGCTTGCCGTGCAATTACCGTATAAGCAAAAAAACCGCCCTGTATATTCCAATGGTGATCTGTCCGATAAAACAACTCGTAAGGATTGGTGCCGTTCTGCAAAAAGCTTTCTCGCAAATCCAAAGGCTGTACCCCTTCGTTTTGCAATTGTTCTATATATGCATCCATCACGTCATTGGTAGAATCCTCTATTTCATGTGGCAGCTCGGGATCCGATGCCTGTATTTTGTAAGGCGTCAACACATACAGCAACGGGATATCCCGTTGCTCCAATTCCTGTTGCAAGGTTGCCATATGCCGTGCGTTTTTTGTTAGTATAGCTTGGTCCACCGGCTCATTGACTTCTGCCAAAAAGCCATTGTCCAGAAGAACGACACCATTCATTTCTCTTTGTCCTAGAATTCGACGCATCCCGCCATTCAAATTCAAAAAGAGATTCTTGCCCAGCACATTCGCAGTAAAATCACTTTCCAAATGATCTTCACCTGTAGTTTGGTTATTGATTTCTTCCCCATTTTTATAGGCCATAATCAAATTTCCCAAACTAAAGAAAGATATAACGACTAGCAGTGTCAAAAAAGTCAAAACATACACGGCCATCGGCTTTTTTGCCAAGTTTCTAAAATTGTGGATAAACTGCATTTTAAAAGCCTCAGAAATTAAAATAGATAAAAGGATTATACGATCCTAGCAATACGAACGAAACAGCCCAACAAAAAAGGAATAACTCTCCACCGCTTCTCAAATAATAGAAAGTGTCCTCGCTACGTAACAATGACCGGAACTTTTTGCCAACCACCGGTGCGATAGGGGTAGAAAACACAATTCCCAGCAACAAATACACACCATATTCCCAGCATAGATGAAGAGCTTGCGCATCTACCCAAACAGTAACACCTCTCCCGCACATAGCTGACAAATACTGTTTAGCCTCTGTCAAGCTGGCAGAATTGAAAATCACCCATCCGGCGATGATAACCAAAATTGTCACCACACGCCATCCCCACCGAATCAACGCCAATCGACATTTTTGGGGACGAATCAGGAATTTTTCTAAGAGCTGAACTGCGAACTGCAGTAGCCCCCACGCTATAAATGTATAGTTGGCTCCGTGCCAGATTCCCGTTAAAAGCCAAACCACAAACAAATTTCCAATATTTCGAAGCAGTCCTACCCTAGATCCACCTAATGGTATATATACATAATCCCGAAACCACTGACTCAGTGACATATGCCAGCGGCGCCAAAATTCGGTAATGGAACCAGAAATGTAGGGATAGTTAAAGTTTTCTTCAAAGGTGAAGCCAAACATTTTTCCTAGCCCGATTGCCATATCAGAATAGCCGCTGAAGTCAAAGAAGATCTGTAACGTAAATGCAATAGCTCCCAGCCAAAACATCAGAAAAGAATGGTTCTGACCGGTTGCAAATGCTTCCTGTGCTACAATAGCCACATTGTTGGCGATGATCACTTTTTTGGCAAATCCCAATATAAAGCGATGCACACCATCGCTAAATTTTTCCAGCGTAACCGTTCGATTTTGAATTTGTTCGGCAATGGTATTGTACCGTACAATCGGTCCCGCAACAAGCTGTGGAAAGAAAGAAATATACAGCGCTACGTGAAAGGGATTTTTCTGCACGGCTGCCCGACCAAAGTACACATCCAAAACATAGGATAGCGCTTGAAAGGTAAAAAAAGAAATGCCAATAGGAAGTTCCGGCACAGGCCACGAAAAGACCATTCCGCCCAGCACTTTATTCAATATATTTTGTGCAAACCCAAAATATTTGTACTCGAAAAGCAATCCAAGATTTACCAGTACCGCACACCACAGGACCAATTTACGCACACGCCTATTGTTGCTATAATCGATCAGCAACGCAAACCCATAATTAAATAAAATGGAAGCCAACATAACAAACACAAATTTCGGCTCTCCATATGCATAAAACAGCAGGCTGGCCACCAGAAGCAGTGCGTTGCGATAACGAGATTGCACCACATAATAACCGATTAAAACAATCGGCAAAAAAGCAAATACAAAAACCGCACTAGAAAAGACCATCTAATCCATCACTTTCAATCATTCGTCGTCTGTTTTATATATCTTTAAAAGTATAGCAAACCGCTCCCTAACAGGTCAATAATCCGCCTTACGTTTTTTGAGAGTTTCAGCACAGACTCCATACAGCCTTTTACAACAATAACGCCAATCGCATTGTATTCTTTCTCCATCTTTTTTTGTAGAAACCATTGACAAACCCCGCTCACCTTGCTATACTATTGAGGCTGCAAATACACAATATGTGCCCGTAGCTCAGTTGGTAGAGCATCTGACTTTTAATCAGAGGGTCCAG
>NZ_CALADU010000158.1 GCF_937890665.1 uncultured Subdoligranulum sp. | reverse complement strand
CCCCCGCCGTGTCCAAGTCAAAGACACCCAGCAAGTCCCGGGTGTTCAGCACAAAGTCTTGTCCGGCATGAAAGTACATGGTTCGTCTCCTTCTTTCTTTGCAAAGAAAGAAGCAAAGAAACTCTAATCGATGGGACTTTCCGACGCCTGTCCCGCCTTCACATAGATGATCTTGCCGTTGGTCCGGGCAAAGGCGGCGGTGTCACAGGTCGTCACGATGGTCTGGTGCTCGCCCATCCGGGTCAGCAGGTAGGTCTGCCGCTCGTCGTCCAATTCGCTGAGCAGGTCGTCCAGCAACAGCACCGGGTGTTCCCCGAAAAAGTCGCCTACCACCGTGGCTTCCGCCAATTTCATGGCCAACACACAGCTCCGCTGCTGGCCTTGGCTGCCATAGATCCTGGCGGGCTGGCCGTCCAACTGCAAGTCCAGATCTTCCCGGTGGGGACCGACCATGCAAAAGCCCATCCGCAGTTCACTGCCCCGCACCGACGCCAGCTTTTCGGCCAGCGCTTCGGCGGTGGGCTGGGCGGCACAGCATTGGTACCGCAGCGAAAAAACCTCGGCACCATGCGAAATTTCCGCATAGTTTTGGGCCGCTACCGGGGCCAATGCCTCCACAAAACGCTGCCGGTGGGCCATGATCTGCCCGCCGTACTGGGCCAACTGTTCGTTGTAAGCGTCCAGCAGCAGCGCCCCGTTGGGGGTGATGTCATAACTTTTCAGCAGGGCGTTTTTCTGGGCCACCAGCCGCATATACCGGCGCAGCGCCACCAGATAGGGCCGGAATACCTGACACAGCGCCGCGTCCAAAAACCGGCGCCGGCCTTCCGGCCCGCCCTTGACCAGCGAGAGAAGGTCCGGCTCGAACACCACGGCCTGAAAGTTGCCCGCCAATGCCGCGGCTCGGCCTTGGTCCACCCCGTTGAGCTTGGCGGTGCGGCCGGGGCGTTGACTGCCCTTGGCCCCCACCGTCAGACGGATGGTCTTTTCGGTGCCGTCGCTTTCCAGCGCGCCTTCGATCACCGAAAACTCGCACCCGCGGCGGATCAGTTCGGCGTCCTTGGCACCCCGGAAGCTCTTGCCCCCGGTGAGCAGCCACACCGCTTCCAGCAAATTGGTCTTGCCCTGTCCGTTAGGCCCGCACAGCACCGTCAGGTGGGGGTCGGGGTCCAGCACAGCATGGGCCAGGTTGCGGTGGTCGGTCAGCTCCAGATGGGTCAGGCGCATCAGCCGCCCTCCGCGATCTGTACCGTCTGGCCGTCCAGCTCTACGGTGTCCCCGGCGCGGCATTTCTTGCCCCGCATGGTACACACCTCGCCGTTGACCTTGACCGCGCCGCCTTGGATCAGTTCCTTGGCTTCGCCGCCCGTTTCACACAGACCGGCAAATTTCAGCAGCGCGTCCAGCTTGATATACTCGGTATGAATCCGCAGTTTTTCCATAGGATCAGCCCTCGTTCTTGAACCGCACCGGCAGCACCAGATAGATGAAGTCCTTGCCGTCCTCGGGCAGGATCTTCACGGGGCTTAAGGGGCCGTTGATCTCCAGCACCATCCGCTCGCACTTGGAATACCGCAGCGCGTCCAGCAGATACCGGTTATTGAAGCCGATCTCCACCGGGTCGCCGGTCATCTCTACCGGCGGGAACTCGTCCACCACCTTGCCCAGCGGCGTCTGGCACCGCACGGTGATCTTGTCTTCGGCAAAGGAGATGCGCAGCGGATTTTTCAGCCGCTCGGTGATGATGAGGGAGGCGCGCTCGATGGTGTTGATGAAGGTCTTGCAGTCCACCGTCACCCGGGTGCGCTTGTCCTTGGGGATGACGCTCTCGTAGCTGAGGAAGTCGCCTTCGATCAGGCGGCTCATGATGGTGTAGCCGTTGGTGGTGAACACCACATACCGGCGGTTGGCGTCGATCTTTACCGGGTCATCCGGTCCGCCCATGATCTTGAGCAGTTCCTGCAAGGTCTTGGCGGGAATGATGATGCGGATGTCGCGGGTGCATTCCACGTCCCGCTGGATGATGGCCAGCCGGTAGCCGTCCAGTGCCACAATGGTCAGGCTGCCCGGTTCGATGACAAAGAGTTCGCCGGTGTGGGCGGGTTTCTTGTCGTCCTGGCTGACAGCGTAGATGGTTTTCTCGATGAGTTCCCGCATCATGCTGGTGGGGATGGTCATGGTATTGTCCGCCCCGGTCACCGGCAGGCTGGGATAGTCGGAGGCGTTCAGGGCAGGAATTTCAAATTCCGCCACGCCGCCGCTGATGATGGCCTGACCTTCGTCGGTCAGTTCGATGCGCACATCCCCCGCAGGCATCCGGCTGACCATCGAGAGCAGCAGCTTGGCTTCCAGCACCGTTTCGCCGGGAACCAGTACGTTGCATTCGATGGTGGTGGTGATGCCCATCTCCATATCGTAGCCGGTCAGCGTCAGGTTGAAGCCCTCGGCTTTCAGGTAGATGCCTTCCAGCACCGGAATGGCGGAGCGGTTGGTGATGGCGCGGGAAACGCCTTCAATGGCGGACGCCAACAGAGATTTTTCGCATTCAAATTTCATGGCAGGTCCTTTCTCGGTCTTTGTCTTGCAGATAGGCCCGACGTCTGGGTAGTTGAGTGGTAAAATAGGTCCCTTTTTGTTTTCCACACCGGATGCGCCATTTTGCCGGGTTTGGCAGAATGTTTTCGTCGTTTTGGACGCAGAAACTATTAACTATTCTCGTAGTAGTAGTAGGGGGTGTGAAAACCGTGGAAAACTCCACCAGACCAGATAGCGGCGCGGAAAATTACCGTTGAGTTTTTCTCCACCGACTGTGTAGAAAACGGTGGAAAACAGGGAAAACTTGGGTTTTGCACCGCGCCTCTTGAAAACTGCCTGTTGAAAAGGGAAAACTTTGTTGATAACCTACTTTCTTGAAAGAAAGTAGGCAAAGAACTTTCAAATAACCATTCCAGAGAAGGGATGACCCTTCTTTTTTGAACCAAAAATCGAACATCGTTCGATTTTGATTGGAATTTCTTTGGTTCTTTTTTTGTAAAGAAAGAACATTAAGTGCGGACGTTCTTCATGATGTCGCTGCACATCTCTTTGAGGTGTTGGTCCTTGGTGATGTTTTCGGCCATCGTCTTGATGGAATACACCACCGTGGAATGATCCCGCTGGAACTCCTGCCCGATGGCTTCCATGCTCATGCCGGTCACTTCCCGGATGATATACATGGTCATCTGCCGGGCGGCGCTCACGTTGGCGTTGCGCTTCTTGCCCCGGATATCCGCCGGCATCACATTGTAGGTGCGGGCTACCTCGTTGAGGATCTTCTCGATCGTGACCGGGATGGGCTGGCTGTCGTTCAAGGTATCCTTGATGGCGGTGGTCGTCACGCCGATGCAGGGGGCAATGCCCTCCAACATATAATAAGCGTTCAGCTTCTTCACCGCGCCTTCCAACTGCCGGATGTTCTGCTTCAGGTGATTGGCGATGTATTCCGCCACGTCATCCGGCAAGTCCAGATTCAGCAGCTCGGCTTTCCGCTTCACGATGGCTACCCGGGTCTCGAAATCCGGCGGCTGAATGTCCGCCGTCAGACCCCACTCAAACCGGGTGCGCAGCCGCTCTTCCAGACTCTTGATCTCCTTGGCCGGACGGTCCGACGCAATGACGATCTGCCGCCCGTCGTTGTGCAGCGTGTTGAAGGTGTGGAAAAATTCCT
>NZ_CALADU010000157.1 GCF_937890665.1 uncultured Subdoligranulum sp. | reverse complement strand
ATCAACGCTCGTGCTATATTCGCCCACAAGCATAGCTTGTGGTTCTTATATGAAACGAAAAGCGTGCTACGATACAGTATCATAGCACGCTTATTGGTGCGGCCGGGGGGATTCGAACCTCTGGCCTTTGGAGTCGGAGTCCAACGCTCTATCCAGCTGAGCTACGACCGCACATTGTATTTGTGTTTCCGGGATATCGGGAACTTATATAGTATACCAAACTCTGCGGGAAAATGCAAATGATTTTTTTGCGGGGGCGGACTTTTTCTGCGGGGGGCGGGGTCTTTGTATCGTGCAAAGGCCGGTGCCAAAGGGAAAGGGTTGCCGTGGCGGCGGGCAACATTGCACATTCCGTTCCATTTTGCTATACTAAGGCAGGGAGCACCTGTCTGGCTCCACACGAGGTACTTATTATGAAAAAAAGACATCTGGTCGCGGCCGGGGCGGCCGCCACGGCTGCGGCAGCGGCTTCGGTACTGGGAGCGGCCTACGGGATTTATCGGCTTTGGTTCTACCATGCGGCGCAGCCCGAGGATACCGCCGCCGAGGAAATGTCCAAGACGCTGCCCTACGGCGCCCAACTGAAAAAGGACGCCGAGGCTTTGGCCGCGGCCCCCTATGAACCGGTACAGATCACCGCGGACGACGGCACTTTGCTGGCCGCGCGGTACTATCATCACGCCGACGGCGCGCCGGTGGCCATCATCTTCCACGGATACAAGGGCTTTGCCCGCCGGGACGGCATGGGCGGCTACACGCTGTGCAAAAAGCTGGGCTACAACGTCCTGCTGCCCGACCAGCGCAGCCACGGCGCCAGCGGGGGACACACCATCACCATGGGCGTAAAGGAACGCTACGACTGCCGCGCTTGGGCTTTTTGGGCCTACAAACATTTTGGCCCCGAGACCCCGCTCTTTTTGATGGGTGTTTCGATGGGCGCGTCCACCGTGCTGCTGGCCGGCGGCTTGGATCTGCCCCCCACAGTGCGGGGCATCATTGCGGACTGCGGTTACACCAGCCCCCACGACATCTGCCGCAAGGTGCTGGCTCAAACGCTGCCCCACGCGCCGGTAGGGCCCATCTCCACCATTGGTCGGTTAGGCACACTGGTATTTGGTCACTTTGATCCCGAGGATGCCGACTGCCGGCAGGCGCTGTCCAAAACCACCTTGCCGGTCCTCTTTATCCATGGCGACGCCGACGACTTTGTGCCCGCCGCGATGAGTCAGGCCAACTACGACGCCTGCGCCAGTTCCAAAAAGTTGGTAACCATTCCCGGGGCAGGACACGCCGTGGCCTACTATGTGGACACCCCCGCCTACGAGAAGGCTGTGACAGAGTTTTTGCGGGACTGCCTTTCCTGATTTTTCCTTGTCAAAAAGCGAATGCGGAAAACCGCATTCGCTTTTTTGTTTTCTTCTTATCTCAATTTTCTCTATTGAATCCTTCTCATTTTCACATTATAATAAAACACAGAATTGGTTTTTATCAAATTTTGGAGAATCCTTGCGCCAAAAAATCCATTTCTTTTGTGGAGTTCTAAAAAATGAGGAGGTCCTATATGAAAGTAAAAATCAAAATAACCCCCAAAAGAATGGTGAGCGCAGCCGTCTTATTGGTGGTACTGATCTTCGGTATTGTGAGCTGTATCCGTCTAATGGTTTCCGACACCTCGGAAGCAAAAATACTCACAGTATCCACGCTGTCCAAAATCATTAACACCAGCGAGTTTTCCACCTATCGTACTGTCTATAATGGCGTGGCAAAGGCACTGGACGAAAAATCCCCCGATAAAGTGGACTACTACGTATCCTATCAGGCCACTGTGGAAGCCGGCATCGACTTCAGCCAAACCCAGATTGCGGTAGACGACACAGCCAAGACCGTGGTAATCACGCTGCCAGAAGTAACCGTTACTGACACAGCGGTAGATCCTGCCACGCTGGATTACATTTTTGTGGACAAAAAAACCGAAACCGCTACCGTGTCGGAGCAAGCACTGAAACTTTGTGAGGCCGATGTCCTGCAGGAGGTTTCCAGTCAAACGGCCATTTTGACCTTGGCCCACCAGAATGCGCGCAATGCAGTGGAAGCATTAACCCAACCACTGGTGAGTCAGAGTAACCCTGACTACACCCTTACCGTTCAGTAAGGCAAAAGGAGGAACCGATTATGAAAAAAGGGTTGATCGGCCTACTTGCGATCCCGATGTTGCTGCTGAACGCTTGCGGTACCCCGAAACCCGAGTCAGACCTGACGCCGCGGGTTTCCCAAATGAAGGCGATCTGCGAATTGTCGGTAATGGAGTGCTACTACCATAACGTGGCCAAATTCTACGAGGAGGACGCGGAATCCTTCCTGTTCTGGAGCAAAGACAAGGAATTTTGGATCGAGTATGGGGGCATTGTCAAACTGGGCATTGACACCGCCAATGTTGCCATCGAGGTAAACGGCGATACTGTTTCCATCGCACTGCCAGAAGCCACCGTGTTAGGCTGCAAGGTAGACCAAACCACATTGAAAGAAGATTGCTACATTGTAGCCGATGGCTCTGCCAAGGTTACCGCAGATGACCAGACCGAAGCTTTTGCTGCCGCTCAGAAAAACATGGAAGAAGCCGCTGCGCAGGATACCACCTTACTGACCATGGCCCGACAGCGAGTTCAGCAGCTGCTGGAAGAATACATTCACAACCTATCCGAGGCTTCTGGGCAAAGCTACACCATCCAGTGGCAGGATACCGCCGGACAGGCACTGCCTGAACCTCCTTCCAGCCCCACACCAACCAACAGTGATGCACCCTAACAAAAAGCCAGACGCCGGAATTTTCCGGCGTCTGGCTTTTTTCATGCTTCCAGATAGGTTTGCAGGGCGTCCAGTTGGTCCCGCATCTCGCGGCGGCCCCGGTTGTAGAGGTCCAGCAGCCGTTCGGTGTTCTTTTCGAAACGGCCGATCTCGATGGGTTGGGCGGGGCGCAGCACAAAGATCTTGCCCGCTTCTTCCAGCGCGTCGATTTGGTCCATCAGGGCGTTGTAGCGCACCTCCTGCGTGAGCAGCGTGGCCAAGAACAAGGTTTTGTCGCCGTAAAAGTCATCGTACAGGTTGATCATCCGCTGGCCGGGCATCGTTTTGCGGAAGCCCTTGTGCCGGGTGGTGATGATGACGATTTTGGCAAAGCCTTCGGTCTGGGCCCATTCCAGCGGAATGGGGCAGGAGCAGCCGCCGTCCAGATAGCTGAATTTTCCGATATGCACCGGCACTGAGACCAGAGGCAAACTGGCCGAGGCCCGCACCGCATCCAGAAAATCGAAGTCGGTCTTGCCTTTTTCAAAATAGGCCGCCTTGCCGGTTTGCAGGCAGGTGGCCACCGCCACCATCCGCTGTCCGCCATGGTAGAAGGTCTCGCTGTCGAAGGGGACCATCTGCGGGATGTCCCGCAGCATGAAGTTCAGCCCGAACAGACTGCCCCCGTTGAAAGCCGCCATCGGTCCGAAGTACCGGGGGTCTTTGCGGTAGCGCAGGTTGATGCTGGCCGACCGGCCCAGTTCGTGGGCCACATAGTTGACGCCGTTCAGCGCCCCGGCACTGACGCCGGCTACCGCCGGGAAGTAGAGGTCCTCTTCCATCAGGGTATCCAGCGCCCCCGCCGTGTATAGACCGCGCAGCGAGCCGCCCTCCAACAACAGAGCAGCGCTTTGCGGCATTGCGAAGTTTTTCATAAGAAAATACCTCCCTAAGACTTTTATTGTAACGCGCAGCGGGGCGCGGTGCAAGGGAAGAACCGCGAATTTACAGTTTTTTTAAATTGTGGTACAATACAACAAAAAGCCGTCTGTACGACAAAGGAGCCTTCCTCATGCTGCATCTGAATCCCGAAACGCCCTGCATCATTGTGCCGCTGTTCGCCCACACGCTGGAGGCGTTGACGGCGCAGGCCCGCGCCGCTCAGGCCGCCCCCGAGGCGGATGTGGTGGAGCTGCGGCTGGACCCGCTGCGGCAGGGGGACTGGCTGTCCGGGCTGGCACTGGTCCGGCAGACGGTACGCAAACCGCTGATTGTGACGATCCGCACCTCCCAAGAGGGGGGAGAGGTGCCGCTGGACGACGACACCTACCAAGAAGCCGGGCTGGCTTTATTGGCCCAAGGGGGTGTGGATGCGCTGGACATCCAGTGGCGGACCGACGCCCGGGTGGTACGCACCCTGCGGGATGCGGCGAAACGGGCTGGGGCGGCAGCGCTGTTCAGCGAGCATCACTTTGACGGCACGCCGGACCGCCACGCCATGACCGAAGCACTGCACGGCATGCTGGACGCCGGGGCGGACATTGCCAAACTGGCGGTGATGCCCCATAACCGGGCAGATGCGGCGGCCTTGCTGCTGGCCACGGCGGAGGTCCACGATGCCCGCCCCGAGGCTGTGCTGATCACGATGAGCATGGGCCGGGACGGCGCGGCGACCCGGTACTGCGGCGGGCCGTTCGGCAGCGCGGCCACCTTCGGCACCTTGTCGGCGGCCAGCGCGCCGGGCCAGCCCCCGGCCGCCAAGCTGCGCGCCAAAGGATTGACCGAAGCCGATTTGGGGTAAGAAGGGCGAGGTTTTTAAACCCACTTTCTTTGCAAAGAAAGTGGGCAAAGAAACTCCAAACAAAAAGCCCAGAACATTCCCGTCACGGGGGTTCGGGCGCCCCATTCTCTTACCTTTATATATTATGCAACATACAAGGAGCTTTCTATGGACCGTTTAGAGCAGACCATCTGTGCGCTGGCCACCCCGCCGGGGGAGGGCGGTCTGGCGGTGATCCGGGTATCGGGGCCGGACGCCTATCCCATTGTGGAGAAGGTGTTTGTGCCGGTACGGCAGGGCCGCCGGGTGGCGGACGCCAAAGGATACACCGCCATGCTGGGCCACTACCACCTGCGGGGGGAGGAGATGGACGAAACGGTAGCGTTGTTCTACCGGGCGCCCCACTCCTACACCGGGGAGGATGTGATCGAGCTGTCGGTCCACGGCGGCACCGCCATGGCCGACGGCTTATTGGAAGCGCTGCTGTTGGCGGGGGCGGCCCCTGCCGGACCGGGGGAATTTACCCGCCGGGCGCTGGAACACGGCAAGCTGTCCCTGACGCAGGCCGAAGCCGTGATGGAAGTCATTGCGGCCAACGGACGGCAGGGGGCAGCGCTGGCCAAATCCGCCTTGGACGGGCGGCTGGCCAAACGCATTGGCGGCATCCAGACGGCGCTGCAAAGCCTGAACGCCCACCTGACCGCTTGGGTGGACTACCCCGAGGAGGATGTCCCCGAGCTGTCCGACGCGGCGCTGACCGGCACGCTGCTGGCCCAGAAAGCCGAGCTGGACGACCTGATCGCCGGGTACGGCGCCGGGGCGGTGCTGCGCCACGGGGTGGACTGCGTGCTGTTGGGACGGCCCAACGTGGGCAAAAGCACCCTGTTGAATCTGTTGGCCGGGTTTGACCGGGCCATCGTAACGCCGGTGGCAGGCACCACCCGGGACATCGTGGAGCAGGCGGTCCAGTTGGGGGAGATCCGGCTGAACCTGTTTGACACCGCCGGGGTGCGGGAGGTAGGCGCCGACGGCGACGCCATCGAGGCGGAGGGCATCCGCCGCAGTTGGAAGAAGCTGGACGAAGCGGGGCTGGTGCTGGCGGTATTTGATGCCGCCCAGCCGCTGGACGAGGCCGATCTGGACATTGCCCGCCGCTGCCAAGGCCGGCCGGCGCTGGCCATCCTGAACAAGCAGGACTTGGCCGAATCCACCGAGGCCGCCCAGACCGCGCTGGCCCCCTATTTCAAACAAGTTTTGACCCTCTGCGCCAAGGACGCCGCCAGTTTGCAGCCTCTTTCGGCGGCGGTGGCGGCCCTGTTGGGCACCGCCAAACTGGACCCCCGGGCCGGGCAGCTTTGCAGCGCTCGGCAGTTGGCCGCCGCCACCCGGGCCCGGGACGCCGTGGCGGAAGCGCTGCAAGCCAACCGGGACGGCTTTGGGCTGGACGCGGTGGCGGTCTGCCTGACCGACGCCCTGCAAGCCCTCTGCGACCTGACCGGCGAGGACGCCGCCGACGCCACCATCGACGAGGTCTTTGAGACCTTCTGCGTGGGCAAGTGAGGGGAGGCCATCCATGAATAAAGTTCTGCTTTGGTTGGGCATCCTCTTCACGGCGCTGGGCATCGTTTTTGTGGCGGCAGGCGGCACACTGGCCTTGTTGGTCGCGCCGCTGCTGGGTCTGGTGGCCCTGCCCGGTGGCATCTTTCTGGTGCTGGGTCTGGCATTTTTGGGCACCATCGCCCGGATCCGCCGGGACCGCACTTGGCTGCAAGAGAATGGCCGGATCATCGAGGCGGATATTCTGGGGGTCCAGTACGACACCCGGGTGCGGGTGAATGGCCGCTGTCCGCTGGTATTGCAGTGTCAGGCGGTGAACCCCGCCGACGGCAAGGTATATGTCTTTGAGAGCGACAGCCTGTGGTTTGACCCCACCCCGTTTTTGGAGAACCGGGACAAGATGCCCGTGCTGGTAGCCCCCGACAACTACCACCGGTATCAGGTCTTGACCGAGGACGTTTTGCCGGAACAGGGGTAATGCCCCTACACAATCAACCATAGAGGGAAACACAACGTTATGGATATTTTGGGAAATTATGACGTGATCGTGGTGGGCGCGGGCCATGCCGGCATCGAAGCCGCCCATGCGGCGGCGGTGCTGGGCGCCAAGACCGCCGTCTTCACGCTGACTTTGGATTTTATCGGCAACATGCCCTGCAACCCGTCCATCGGCGGTACGGCCAAGGGGCATCTGGTGCGGGAGGTGGACGCGCTGGGCGGCCTGATGGGTCTGGGCGCCGACGCCACCTTTTTGCAGAGCCGGATGCTCAACCGGGGCAAAGGCCCCGCCGTCCACAGCCTGCGGGTGCAGACCGACCGCAAGCGGTACCACATCTGGATGAAGCACGCCTTGGAAAAGACCCCCAACTTGGACATCCACCAAGCCGAGATCGTCGGCGTGGACGTGCAGGAAGGGCGCATCGTGGGGGTCATCACGGCGCTGGGCGGCTACTACGGCTGCAAGGCCTGTGTCATTGCCACCGGCACCACCTTGGGCGGGCGGATCTTTGTGGGGGAAGCCCACTACGACGGCGGCCCCGACGGCACCCACGCTGCCACCGCCTTGACCCGGTCGCTGGTGGACCACGGCTTTACCCTGCGCCGCTTCAAGACCGGCACCCCCGCCCGGGTCCATCGCCGCAGCATCGATTTCTCCAAGCTGGAATGCCAGCCCGGTGACCCCGACGAACTGCTGCAGCCTTTCAGCTTTTTGACCCGCGCCCCCATGCACAACAAGGTGGACTGCTACATCGCCTACACCAACCCCGAGACCCACAAGGTCATCCTCGACAACCTGCACCGCTCCCCCCTCTACGGCGGGGACATCCAAGGCGTGGGACCCCGGTACTGCCCCTCCATCGAGGACAAGGTGGTGCGCTTCAAAGAAAAGCAGCGCCCCCCCATCTTTGTGGAGCCCTGCGGCGAGGACACCGAGGAGATGTACCTGCAAGGGCTTTCCTCCAGCCTGCCCGAGGCGGTCCAGAATGCCATGTACCGCACCATCGTGGGCTTTGAACATCTGGAGATCATGCGCCCCGCCTACGCCATCGAATACGACTGCGTGGACCCCACCACCCTGAAACCCACCTTGGAGAGCAAGGTGGTGGCGGGCATCTACGGCGCCGGACAGTTCAACGGCACTTCCGGCTACGAGGAAGCCGCCGCCCAAGGTCTGCTGGCCGGGCTGAACGCCGCCCGCCATGCGTTGGGCAAGTCCGAACTGGTGCTGGCCCGCCACACCAGCTATCTGGGCACCTTGGTGGATGATCTGGTCACCAAGGGGGTGCTGGACCCCTACCGCATGATGACCAGCCGCAGCGAATACCGTCTGTCCCTGCGGCAGGACAACGCCGACGAGCGGCTGACCCCCATTGGCCGGGAGTACGGTCTGGTGGACGACGCCCGGTGGGCGGTCTTTTGCCACGACCGGGACATCAAGCAGGCCGAACTGAAGCGGCTGCAAAACGCCCACATCAAGTTAGCCGACCTGCGGGCGGTGGTGCCGGAGGGCACCGAACTGGGCGAGAGCGGCGGCACCGCAGCCGAGCTGATGCGCCGCCCGGCCATCACCTATGAGCGGATCGCCGCGGTCATCGGCCGAGGCGAAGGGGTCACCCCCGCCATGGCCCAGCGCATCGAGACCGAGATCCGCTATGCGGGCTACATCGCCCGGGAGGAGCGGATCATCCGGGACATCCAGCGCCACGAAAACGTGACCATCCCCGAGGACTTCGACTATGCCCCCATCGAAACGATGACGCTGGAATCCCGGGAGAAGCTCTGCAAGATCCGGCCCCGGACGCTGGCCCAGGCCGGACGGATCCCCGGGGTCTCCCCCAGCGATCTCGCCCAGTTGAGCATCGTACTGCTGAAAGCCCGCGCCGACGGGCAGAAAGAGGAAACCCTATGATCGACAAGGAACGTCTGGCCCAAAAATGTTCCACGTGGAACATTGCCCTCTCCCCCACCCAGTTGGACCTGCTGGACCGCTACGCCGAACTGCTGGTGGACTACAACCAGAAAGTCAACCTGACGGCCATCACCGCCCCCGAGGGCATCGAGGACCGCCACTTTGCCGACAGCCTGCTCTTTGCCGCCCAGCCCGAAGTGGCGGGCAAGCTGGTGGACGTGGGCACCGGCGCGGGCTTCCCCGGTGTGGTGGCCAAGATCTACAAGCCCGATTTGCAGCTCACCCTGATGGAACCCACCGGCAAACGGGTGGATTTCCTCAAATATCTCTGCGCCGAACTGGGCCTGACCGGCATCGAGTTCGCCAAGGAACGGGCCGAGGAAGCGGCCCGCAAAGTCTGGCGGGAACAGTTCGACGTGGCCTGCGCCCGGGCGGTGGCCGCGCTGCCGGTGCTGTGTGAATACTGCCTGCCGCTGGTCAAACCGGGCGGGGTCTTCATCGCCCTGAAAGGCCCCGAGGCCGACGCCGAAGCCAAGGCCGCGGCCAACGCCCTGCATAAGCTGGGCGGCCAATACCGGGAAACCCGCACCTTTACCCTGCCGGACGGCAGCGCCCGGGGGCTGGTGGTCTGCAAAAAAATATCGCAAACTCCGACGGTTTACCCCCGGAACGGCGGAAAAATCGCAAAAAAACCGCTGTAACACCGCGAAAAACGCCCTTTTGGGACGAACGATTTTTGTTCCCGTTTGCGGCACGATGTGCTATGCTTTTTGTAGAAAAAGCATAGCACTTTTGTTTTATCGGGAGATTGCGCCCGCAGGGAGGAAATCATCGTGTCCAGAAAAGAAAGCCAAAAACCGGGCCGCGTGATGCTGCTGCCCATCGACAGCATCGAGCCGTCGCCCTATCAGGCCCGCACCGCCTTCGACGAGCCGGAGATCGCCGCCTTGGCGGTGAGCATTCTGCAAAACGGCCTGCTGCAGCCCATCAGCGTGCGGCGGGTAGGGCTGCGGAAATACCAACTGGTGGCCGGGGAACGCCGTCTGCGGGCCTGCCGTCTGGCCAAGCTGGAAAAGATCCCCGCCATCCTGTCCGACTTCGACGACAGCGAATCGGCGGCGCTGGGTCTTTTGGAAAACCTCCAGCGCAGCCAGTTGGACCCCTTCGACACCGCCCGGGGCATCAAGGAGGTCATCCGGCTGTGGGGCTGCACCCAAGCCGAAGCCGCCCGCCGTCTGGGCCTTAGCCAGCCCGCCTTGGCCAACAAGCTGCGCCTGCTTACCCTGACCCCCGAACAGCAGGACCTGTGCACCGCCAACCATCTCAGCGAGCGGCACGCCCGGGCGGTGCTTCGCCTGCCGGAAAGCCGCCGCACCGCGGCGCTGGAAAAGATCGCCCGGGAGAATATGAGCGTCCGTCAGGCCGACAAGCTGGTGGACACCATGCTGGCCGCCCCCAAGGCCCCCAGCCCCTGCCGCAAGACCATCCCCATGGTGCGGGACGTGCGGTTCTTCGTCAACACCTTGCAGCACGCCGTGGACCTGATGACCCAAAAGGGCATCGCCGCCACCACCAGCTGCGATAAGCGGGACGGTTGTCTCGAGTACATTGTCCGCATCCCCGTGGGCACCGATGGCCGGGTGGCCACCGGCACCCCGGCCCCCTCTGCCGCCGCCCCGTCCCCCGGGGCTGGGCAGGCAGCTCCCCTCTCCCCGGCTGGTGCCGGGGTTTCCCCCGCCGTCCCGGCCGCTGCTGCGGTTCCCCCTGCTCCCGACGCCGACGCCCCCGCCGACCGCGAGAGCTTTGCCGTACAGCTGCTGTGACCTCCTTTCCCCCTTCCACGGCGCACCGGGCTTTCCGGTGCGCCGCGCTTTTGTTTTTGGAAAAGCGGGTGATTTGCCCCCGGGAATGTTCCACGTGGAACATTCCCGGGGGAGTTTTTTCTGCAAAACCCTTTTTAAAGGGGGCAAGCTGTGCTATAATAGGGTGCGGACGCAGTTTTTGCGCCCTATTTTGCAACAAAGAGGAGGGTACGCCGTGGCCAAAGTCATCGCGGTAGCAAACCAGAAAGGCGGCGTGGGCAAAACCACCACCGCCGTCAACCTGAGCGCCTGCGTGGCTGCGCTGGGCAAAAAGGTCCTTGTGGTGGACCTGGACCCCCAGGGCAACTCCACCTCGGGCTACGGCGTGGCCAAAAATAAGCTGGACGCCGACATCTACACCTGCCTCATCGACGATGACGATGTGCGGGATGCCATCGTCAAGACCGAGTACAACGCCGACCTGCTGCCTTCCAACACCCAGTTGGCGGGTGCGGCGGTGGAACTGGTCAGCATCCCCCGGCGCGAAATGCGGCTGCGGGCTGTGCTGGCCCCGGTGGTCCCCCTCTACGACTATATCTTCATCGACTGCCCGCCCTCGCTGGATCTGCTGACCATCAACGGCCTGTGCGCCTGCGATACCGTGCTCATCCCCCTACAGTGCGAGTTCTTCGCGCTGGAGGGCCTGACCGAGCTGATGAACACCTTAAAAACGGTGCGCAAAAAGTACAACCGGTATCTGGACATCGAGGGCGTGCTCTTCACCATGTATTCCGGCCGGCTCAACCTGACCATGCAGGTGGTGGCCCAAGTCAAGAAATACTACGGCGACAAGGTATTCAAGGCGGTCATTCCCCGGTCGGTGCGCCTGAGCGAGGCGCCCAGCTTCGGTATGCCCATCAACTTCTACGAGCCCAGCGGCAAAGGCTGCGAAGCCTACATGGAGCTGGCCCGGGAATTTTTACACAACAACGAGCGGTAAGGAGGTACGCCGATGGCCAAACGCAAACTGGGAGGGTTGGGCAAAGGACTGGACAGTCTGTTTGCCGACCTACCCGAAACCAGTGCCGACGACGCCGGCGTGACCACCCTGCCCTTGCGGGAGATCGAACCCGACCCCGAGCAGCCCCGCAAAAAGTTTGACGACGAGGCGCTGGCGGGTCTGGCGGCCAGCATCACCGAAAACGGTCTGCTGCAGCCCATCGCGGTGCGGCCCAAGCGGATCGGCACCGGGTATCTGATCATTGCCGGCGAGCGCCGCTGGCGGGCGGCTCGGCTGGCCGGGCTGGACGAGGTGCCGGTCCTCATCAAGGATGTGACCGACGAACAGGCCGCAGCCTTGGCCCTCATCGAGAACCTCCAGCGGGAGGACCTCGACCCCATCGAAGTGGCGGAGGGCTGCCGTCAGCTTATCGAAAAATACGGCCTGACCCAAGAGACCGCCGCCAAGCGGCTGGGCAAAAGCCGCAGTGCGGTGACCAACTCGCTGCGGCTGCTGGCCTTGCCCGACGATGTGCGGGCGCAGGTCAGTGCCGGTACGCTCAGCGCCGGTCATGCCAAGGTGCTGCTGGGTCTGCCCAACGAGGAGCTGATCCAAGCCGCCGCGGCAGAGATCACCGACAAAGGCTTGAACGTGCGGCAGACCGAGGCGCTTTGCAAGAAGTTGTCCAAGCCGCCCAAGCCCCCCAAACCCAAACCCGACGCCTTTACCCGTCCCAAGCGGGCGGTGGAAGTGGAAGCCGCGCTGAAGGAAGTCACCGGCAGCGAGGTCCATGTAGAGTACAAGGATGGCAAAGGCAGCCTGAAAATCGACTTTTACAGCGACGAGATGCTGCAAAAGTTCGTCAGCCTGCTGGGCCAGTACGACCCCGAATCCTGAAGGAAATTACCATAGAGGAGTGCATCAATCATGTTAGACATTCGCTTTGTCCGCGAAAACCCCGAAGCCGTCAAGGAGAACATCCGCAAGAAGTTCCAAGACGCCAAGCTGCCCTTGGTGGATGAGGTCATCGCGCTGGATGCCGAGTACCGCGCCGCCATCGGCGAGGCCAGCGACCTGCGGGCCAACCGCAACAAGCTGTCCAAGCAGATCGGCATGCTGATGGGACAGGCCAAGAAAGACCCCAGCAAAGCCGCCGAGGCGGAAGAGGTCAAAAAGCAGGTCACGGCTCAGGCTGACCGCCTGAAGGAGCTGGAAGCCAAGGAGACCGAGCTGCAGGCCAAGATTCAGGAGATCATGTACACGATTCCTCAGATGATCGACCCCAGCGTGCCCATTGGTCCCGACGACAGCCACAACGTGGAAGTCCAGCGGTTCGGTGAGCCGGTGGTGCCCGACTACCCCATCCCCTACCATGTGGACATCATGGAGAGCTTTGACGGCATCGATCTGGATTCCGCCGGTCGGGTCGCGGGCAACGGCTTCTACTATCTGCTGGGCGACATCGCCCGCCTGCACGAAGCCGTGCTGGCCTACGCCCGGGATTTCATGATCGACAAGGGCTTCACCTATGTGATCCCGCCCTTCATGATGCACGGTGACGTGGTCAAGGGCGTTATGTCCTTCCCCGAGATGGACGCCATGATGTACAAGATCGAGGGCGA
>NZ_CALADU010000156.1 GCF_937890665.1 uncultured Subdoligranulum sp. | reverse complement strand
GGCGCTGGAAATTCCCTTTGCCGGGGTGTACGGTGCCTGTTCCACCATGGCCGAAACGCTTTGTCTGGGTTCTTGTCTGATAGCAGGCGGAACGATGCGGCAAGTACTGGCTATGACCAGCAGCCACTTTTGTGCAGCAGAGCGCCAGTTCCGCACGCCGTTGGACTATGGTGCCAAGCGCACACCCACTGCCCAGTGGACAGCCACGGCGGCAGGGGCCTGCTTGCTGCGCCCGGCAGGACAGACAGGGGTCCCGGTGCTGTCGGTAACCTTGGGGCGGGTGCAAGATTATGCGGTGCGCGACATCAACAACATGGGTGCCGCCATGATGCCGGCCGCGGCTTCCACGCTGCTCCGTTTTTTTGCGGCCACAGGTTCCTCGCCCGAGGATTTTGACGCAATCTTCACCGGGGATCTGGGGGAGGTGGGCAGTGCGCTGCTGGAAGAACAGATGGCCCGGGAGGGAATCCCGCTGCCCAACCATCAGGACTGCGGGTGCCTGCTTTACGATGTGGCCAACCAGAAGGTACAGGCGGGGGGCAGCGGCCCGGGGTGCAGTGCGGCGGTATTGTGTACCCACATTCTGCCCAAACTCCGGGACGGAAGCTATCATCGGGTGTTGTTCATGGCTACCGGTGCCTTGATGAGCCAGACTACGTTTTTGCAGGGGGAAAGCATCCCCGGCATTGCACATTGTGTAGAACTGGCAGGGGAGGGAATGGTATGAACTATCTGTGGGCCTTTGTGATTGGCGGTGCCATCTGTGTGGTGGGGCAGTTGCTTATCGACTATACCAGCCTGACGCCTGCTCGCATTTTGACCGGTTATGTGGTAAGCGGGGTGATCCTTAGTGCCGTGGGGCTTTATCAACCACTGGTCGATCTGGCCGGCGCCGGTGCCAGTGTGCCGCTGCTGGGGTTTGGGCATCTGTTGGCGCAAGGGGTACAGCAGGCGGTGGATGCCTGCGGGCTGCCCGGCATTTTTACTGGCGGGCTGACGGCGGCAGCAGGCGGCATTGCGGCCAGCTTGCTGTTTGCCCTGTTGGCTGCACTGCTGGGCAAGAGTAAGGATCAAAACTAACCAAATGAAAATGCCCGTCGGGAAATCCCGGCGGGCATTGTTCATGCGATCAATTACTGAGCAGCAGCCTTGTTGGCGCGCTTAGCCATGCGGCTGACTTTGCGGGCAGCGGTGTTCTTATGGATGACACCCTTGCTCTTAGCAGAGTCGATGGCAGAGACGGCGGCTTTCATGACGGCGTCCTTGTCAGCAGCATTGCTGTCGATGGCAGCGTCTGCCTTTTTGATCACTGTTTTCAGGTTGGACTTGATGGCCTTGTTGTGCATAGCCTCTTTTTTGGCCTGAACAACGCGGTCCTTCTGAGATTTGATATTAGGCATTCGTTCCACCTCCTTGGTTCCCCATAACAGTACAAGTTATCCTACCACATTTTTTCGGCCCTTGCAAGTCTTTTTTCAAAAAAATATTCATGAAAGGTACAAAAAGTACATACATTGGCAGGGAATGGAGGTGGCGACTATGGCCCTGCTGCGCCGTTGTCTGGCTGCATTGCTGGGGATGGCCCTGCTGGTGGGCGGCACGGTGCTGACTTTGGCGGCTGCATCCTGCCTGCCTGCGCGGGACTGGTTGGTGCGGGGAGCGATACTGTGTCAAGACCCGGCAGCGGCGGTATCACTGTCGTGGCCTGTGCCGGTGGAAAAACCACAACCCAGTACCCAGACGGCGGCAGCAGCGTCCACACCGGCACCTGTGGCTACTGCGGTGCCGGAACCGCAGTCCACAGCACCTACCGAAAGCCCGCAGCCACAACCCACGGCTGCGCCGCTGCCCAGTGCTGCGCCGGATCTTGAAAATCCCGGCCCAATTCGGGCAGAACAGTTCGGGCAAGGGAGCGGAACGGGATATATTGCACTGGATGCAGGCAGCATCCACAACCTGACCGAATACAGTGATGCCGAGCTGCGGGCGGCGGTCACCACGCCGTCGCTGCCCTTTACGGTAGAAGTTAACAGCGACGAACCGCAGGTGCTGATTTTGCACACCCATGCCACCGAAACCTATCAAACTTGGCCGGATCTTATCTACGACCCCGATTTTACCGCCCGGACCCAGAACACCGACCTCAACATGTGCGAGGTAGGAGAAAAGATGGCCGAGGTCCTCAACGCGGCAGGCATCAACACGCTGCACGACACAACATTGCACGACTCGCCCAGTTATACCGAAAGTTACGATCGCAGTTATGCCACCACACAGGCGTATCTGGAACAGTATCCCTCCATCAAAGTTGTGCTGGATGTGCATCGGGATGCCATTGAAGATGCGGACGGAACCCGTGTGAAGCCTTTGTGTACTGTTGATGGAGAGGATACCGCGCAGGTTATGATCATTGCAGGGTGTGATAATGGTTCCAGTATTTCGCTGCCCAACTGGCGGTTAAATCTTCGGTTTGCCGCTGCGTGGGAGCAGGTCATGGAAAGCCGCACCCCCGGCCTTACCCGACCGGTGATGTGTGCCTACCGGTATTACAATCAGGATTTGACTACCGGCAGTCTGCTTATTGAGATCGGTGGCCATGCCAATACGGTGAGCGAAGCGGTGCGCGCGGGGCAGTATGCTGCCGAGGCACTCGCGGTGCTTCTGGGCGGTCATGTGGCATAAGAAGGACTTTGTAAATAAAAAAACACTGTACAATTTGGTCCCGACCCGCTATAATAAAAACAATCATTGTTTTTTAATAAGAGGAGTGGACCACCCATGCAGAGAACCGAACTCGTATCGCTGTACAAGGCCACCCCCGCCGATGGAACGAAAGTCACTGTCTGCGGTTGGGCTAAAACGGTGCGCGATTCTAAAAATATCGGCTTTATTTCGCTGTCCGACGGCAGCTGCTATAAGCCCGTTCAGATCGTGTTTGAGGCAGACAAATTGGCCAACTATGCCGAAATTGCCAAATGCGGTCTGTATACCAGCTTTGAAGTCACTGGCACGCTGGTGCTGACCCCGGGCGCCAAACAGCCTTTTGAGATCAACGCCGATGCCATTACGGTGCTGGGCTCCTGCGGCCCTGAGTATCCGCTGCAGAAAAAGAAGATGGGCATGGACTATCTGCGGACTATGACCCACCTGCGCCCCCGCACCAACACCTTCAACGCGGCTTTCCGGGTCCGTGGTCAGGCAGCGTTTGCCATTCACCAGTTCTTCCATGAGCGGGGCTTTACCTATGTACACACCCCGATCTTCACCGGTTCTGACTGCGAAGGCGCCGGTGAGATGTTCCAAGTTACCACCATGGACCTCAACGATATTCCCCGCACCGAGGATGGCGCTGTGGACTACACCAAGGACTTCTTCAAGCGCCCGGTGAACCTGACGGTTTCCGGCCAGTTGGAAGCCGAGGCCATGGCCATGGCGTTGGGCAATGTCTATACCTTCGGGCCCACCTTCCGGGCGGAGAAGAGCTACGACACCCGCCATGCGGCCGAATTCTGGATGATCGAGCCCGAGATGGCGTTTGCCGACCTCAATACCTACATGGACACCGCCGAGGCGATGACCAAGTATGTCATCCGTTATCTGTTGGACAACTGCCCCGACGAGCTGGCTTTCTTCAACCAGTTCTTTGATAAGGGACTGTTGGAGCGGCTGGAGCTGGTGGCTAGTTCGGAATTTGCCCGGGTCAGCTACACCGACGCCATTGAACTGCTCAAGCAGAACGATGCCAACTTCCAGTACAAAGTGTCTTGGGGCATGGATTTGCAGACCGAGCATGAACGGTACCTTACCGAGCAGATTTTCAAAAAGCCGGTCTTTGTCACCGATTATCCCAAGGAAATCAAGGCTTTCTATATGCGCCAGAACGAGGACGGAAAGACCGTCGCTGCGGCGGATATGCTGGTTCCCGGCATTGGCGAGCTGATCGGCGGCTCCCAGCGTGAGGAGCGTCTGGACGTGCTCTTGGCCCGTTTGGATGAGCTGGGACTGCGTCAGGAGGATTACGACTGGTATCTTGATCTGCGCCGCTTCGGCAGCGTCAAGCATGCAGGCTACGGCCTCGGGTTTGAGCGCCTGCTGATGTATGTCACCGGTATTCCCAACATCCGGGATGTCATTCCCTTCCCGCGCACCTGCGGAGGTTTCTAATGCTGCGGCCCATTGCGCCGCCGCTGTTGCAATGGTTTCAGGCAAACAAGAGGCTCCTGCCTTTTCGGCAGGAGCCTTCTGCCTATCATATCTGGGTCAGTGAGATCATGCTCCAACAGACCCGTGTGGCAGCGGCGATTCCCTATTACAATCGCTTCATCGAAGCACTGCCTGACCCCGCCGCCTTGGCGGCCTGCGAACCGGACGCCCTGCGCAAACTGTGGCAGGGTCTGGGGTATTACAACCGCGTTAACAACATGCAAAAAGCCGCGCGAATCGTCTGCGAACAATATGGCGGTGACCTGCCTGCCGACTATGACGCACTGCGCGCCTTGCCAGGGATTGGGGACTATACAGCGGGGGCCATTGCCAGCATTGCTTTTGGCATTCCAGCTCCGGCGGTGGATGGGAACGTGCTGCGCGTCTTTGCTCGTCTGTACAATGATGATGCTGATGTGATGCAGCCGGCCACCAAACGACTGTTTACCCAGCGGGTATTGGATCAGATGCCCAAAGCAACCCCCGGCCCGTACAATGAAGCCCTGATGGAACTGGGGGCGTTGATCTGCGTGCCGGGAACCCCTCACTGTGAAGGGTGTCCGCTGTCCGGTCTGTGTCAGGGATATGCGGCAGGGCGGCAGGCGTCGCTGCCGGTCAAACCGGCCCCCAAAGCCAAAATGCCGGTTCCTGTGACGGTGGCTCTGGTACAAAGCCCGGCGGGCATTCTGCTGCAGCGCCGCCCCAATAAGGGATTGCTGGCGGGACTGTGGCAGCCCGCGGCATGGGAACGGGAACTGTCCAAACAGGAGCTGTCGGCGGCACTGGAGAAAATCGGCGTACAGGTCCAGTGGGAGCAGGCATTGCCGCCCGCCCGGCATGTTTTTACCCACAAGATCTGGCAGTTGAGCGGCTGGCGCGGTATAGCCGAAGCCTGTTCTTTGCCGGAAGGGTGGGTCTGGGCAGCACCGGAAGAACTGGAAAACCTCTATGCGGTGCCCAATGCGTATGCCGCCTACCTGCGAAAATGAAGGCCGGTTGTGTCAAATTTTTACATATGCAGTGTTGTATTCCGGCGCAAGGTCGGGTATAATAAAAAGGACCCGGTGCAGGTCGCATGACCTGTACAGCGGGACGTTCACAATCGTAAGGCCGCCGGGACGCGGTCTCGATCCCAGGAAAGGAGAATGCCCCATGATGAAAAAGTCTACTTTCGGCGCCGTGCTGGCGTTTTTCTTTGCTGCGGCCGGTGCTTTGACGGCAGCGGCACTCTATCTCTATCGCCGCGAAAAGGAGCTGGACGAGTACGAGCGTCTGCTTTTCAGCGATGAGTATGAGGAGGACGACGACGATTCCTATGAGGATGAACCCGTCTACGAAAAGATTCAGGACGAGCCTGCTGCACCTGCAGAAGATGCCGACGCTGCGCAGGACGAAATTCAGTTCTGATTCAACATCGCACAAATGAATAGGCCGCCGGGCGCAAACCTGACCGCGCCCGGCTTTTTAGTCACCGAAAGGCGATCACTGTCTTTCGGTGGTGCCGCAGGCTGTCCGGAACACGGCCCTCTTACCGGCCTCAAGGATGGTCTGGCAAGGAGACGTTATGCGCAAATTGTTGCTTTGGCTCGTCATGGTCGTGGTCATGGTGGCAGTGATTTTGGGCGGCACAGCCGCTTTTTTGTACAGCCGCAGTGGTGAAGATGCTCTCCCGCAGGAGGCTGTTACCTTTGGCGAGGTGGCGTTGGAACCCAATGGCTGGGACTGGACAGTTCCTGTGTTAGGGGATGCGGTCAACAAAAAGTACCAAAGCCTGACCAATCTGACCGTGCAAAAACTGGGGACGTTCACCGATGGCGTTCCTCAGCTTGTGCTGCCTGCGTGGGTGACCCGGGCCGAAATCACCATCACGGCACCGGATGGAACCACATGGACCGGCGATGCCGATACCTGCAATACCTATACCTATGCCCAAAATGGGGAATACCAGATTTCCGTGACTGCCTACCATCAGGAAAATGAACCACCTGCCGATGCGCAGGGGTGGTATGCCTATCGGGGGGCTTATACCATGCAGCTTACGCCCACCGTTGCACTCAGCAGCGAGCGGGCGGCGCAAGGCAGTGTGGTGGCCATCCAACTCTCCGGAATTTTGGACGGCGAACCGTCACTGGAAACCGATTTGGGTACCGTTTGGTTCCGCAAGACCACCAACGGTTACATGGGGTATATCCCCGTGACATACAATGCCGAGAGCGGAGCGCACACGATGACGCTGACCTGCGGCAGTCTTACAAAAGAAATCGTATTGACTGTCAGCAAGACCGAGTATGGCAATCAGGCAGTGGAACCGGAAGAAGAAACGGGTGGTGCGGAACAGTTCCGCAATGCCATCTGGCCGCTGTACACCACGGGCGAGAGTGAAAAACTTTGGTCGGGGGCGTTCCAGCGTCCCAGTGCAGCCGAGGTGACCTGCGCGTACGGTGTTGTGCAGATGGTCGATGGACAGCGCAGCGGACAATCCACCGGTCTGACCTATGCGGCCATGCCCGGTGAAACGATCACTGCGCCGCAAAACGGCAAGGTGGTCTTTGCCGGTATGTTGACGCTCACCGGAGGAACTGTGGTTATCGACCACGGCTGCGGCGTGAAGAGCTACTTGTATGGTCTGGAAACCGTGACCGCCCAGCAGGGGCAGACCGTTTCTACCGGGGATGCTGTGGGCACCGCCGGAGAAACCCACGATTTTATCTATGAACTGCGGATCGGCAGTAAATCCGTCGATCCTGAAAAGGCAATTTTGGGAAGCAGCGGCTTACAATACCGGGAATCGGAATAAGTCGTGCCTTCTTGGATTATAAATAGACGCAGGGAAAAGGGTTGTACCTGCGTTGTCAGTGATGAGGGAAACAGGAGAGTGGCATAGAGTATGCAAGAAGACAAGAAGCGGACCACGCCTCCGGGGGAAAGTAGCGGTGCTCGTCGCCGCCGCAATAGGAAGAAGGCGGCTGCCCGGCCGGCCCAGAAAGGGGAAAAGGTTGGGGCTGCAGCAGAGGTGACCCCGGCGTCGGCAGCACAAACCGAGGAAACTGCGCCCTCGACCGCTGCGCAGCAGGCCGTCTTAGATACCGAGACTGCCGTGCCGACGCAGGAGGTGCCCCAAAAGGAAGAGGTAACTGCGCCGCAGCATGATACGGCGCAAGCGGAAAGCGAGCCGGTGCCGGAAACCGTGCCTGCCGGGGCGGAGGAGACCGCAACAACGGCGGAAAAAGCTGCCGAAACAGCGGAAGAGGAACCTGTTTTGACTGCGGAACAACCGGCAGATACCGAGGCGGCTGCACAGCACGAAACGGTTGCTGCGGAAGAAAACACGGAGGAAGAAAAGGTACTCGAGGAAGAATCCCCTGCGGAGGAACCCGAGACAGCCAATGCGCCCTCTGATTCTGAAATGCCTGCGGCAGAGCAGCCCGAGGATAACGAACCGCAAGGCCAAGACACAGAAGAAAAAACGGAAGCAACGACCGAAGAAACGCTGGAAAAGGAAACAGCGGAAGCGGATGCCGCAGAAAAGTCTGAACCGGAAGAACCATCCTCAGAGAAATCTGCGGAAACTGTGCCGGCGGAAGAGGCGGAAACCGTCCAAGAGGAAGCAACGGAACAACAAGACGATCAGAGCGAAGAATCCGATGCTGACGAAACGGAGGCCGACGAGGAAGAACTGCTGCCGGAAGAGGATGAAAAACGGCTCTCTGATTTGACCCGCACCGTGCAACTTTCGGTGGAGCAGATCATGGCGCAGGTCAGCGATGAAACGGCAGCGCCGGAAAACGTGGAAGACTCCGAAACAGAAGAAGCTGACGAAACGGACGAAGAGACGGATGGCTTGGTTGACCAGATGCGCAACGGATTGTCCGGCATGGCCAAATGGCTGTTGTTGGTTGTGTTCTTCGTGCTGGTCATTGCTTGCTGCGGTGTGGCGTGGCTGTATCGCAATGCTACCCCCGATATGCTGCCCCAGATTACGGCCAGTTTTGACGGGCAGACACTGGAACCCACTGCGTATAAGTGGAAAGTTCCGGTCATTGGCAACGTGTTCAAACGGACCTATGCCGACACCTTTAGCAGTACGGCACTGCCTCTGCCCGAAACAGTGGATCAGGTTTCGCCGGATTTCGAAATCTCTCCTTCCGGCTATCGCTGTGAAGTGACGGTGACCGATGCCAACGATGCGGTGGTCTTTGAGGGAAATACCGATTCTTTCTCGGAGTTCCAGTTCACGGCCAATGGCACCTATACGGCTAAGCTGGTTGTCCATAGCGATGCCAGCTCGGTGCCCGGAGACGCTACTGTAACCGGCAGCGAAACATGGCTGTTCAGCTTTACAGTAGGAGTCCGGCCCTCCATGCGCTTGTCCAGTACTTCGGTCAGTCAGGGCAGCGTGATCGCAATCAGTGTGGGCGATACGTTGGACGGATCGGCGCCTACCTTGGAAACCCAGTTGGAGAATGCGGGCTTCTATAAAGCCAACACCGGGTGGGTGTGCTATCTGCCTATCCCGTGGAATGAGCCTACCGGCACCCAGAAGGTGACGGTTACCGCCGGTGGTTGCACCGAAACATTGGAATTTACGGTAGAAGCTGCCGAATGGGAGTATAAGGACTATTACAGCCAGTCCCAGCGTGTTTCTCCCTATATTGGAGCAAACGATCTGCCGACTGCGGTGGAAAAGCTCCTTACCGAGAGCGAGGCCGATATTGCTTGGACCGGCAGCAATTTTGTTCAGCCATTCCTGAATACGTTGGACGTAAAGCTCGGGTACGGCACCACCGAGTATGTGGGCCGCAGTTACAGCGAACGGGACAGCAATACAGGGGCGGGTGGACGTACGGCCACCAACACGGTCCTTACCACCAAATCGGGTGAACTGCTCATTGCGCCTGCCAACGGTACGGTACTGTTGGCCAAGGATTTAGGCGGCGACTATGGGTATACACTGGTTATTGACCATGGAGCGGGCGTCAAGAGTATCTTCTATAACTTGCAGAAGATCGACGTGAAAGTAGGGGAGTCCCTCAAACAGGGGCAGACCATTGCCACCTGCGGCAGCACCACCGTGGCAGAGATGCGCATCGGCACGGTGCCCATCGATCCGCTGCAGGTGTGGCGGGGTCAATGTAATGCTTTGAAATATTATTGATGCTTAGGCGCAAAGCGCGCTGCCTGTCCAAGGCAGCGCGCTTTTTTGTTTCGCCGTCAAGACACACCCGGACAAGCCCTAGGCATAGTATGAGCCAGAACAAGAGAGGGGGAAAGCGGAATGCCAAAGACCTTTTGCGTAGCTGGGCACGACGCACGCCAGCGTGCTGCCGCACAGGCCCTGCGGTTGGCGGGGGTTCGTGTGGTTGGCCCCGAGGACGCCGCTTTGGCGGACTATGTTCTGCTGCCGATGTCGCAGGAGCGGGTCAGCGATGAAGTGGCGCGGATCTTGCAGACAGCGCGACCCGGTACCACCCTGCTGGCAGGGCGTCCCGGGGCACCGCTGCGTCGGGCTGCACGGGAAGCCAATCTGCCGTTGGCCGACTATTTTCAGCGCCCGGAACTGGAATGTCTCAATGCGGTACCCACGGCGGAAGGCTGCCTTGCCATGCTGCTTCAAATCCGGCAGCGCACCATTTGGGAGAGCTGTTTTCTGGTGTTGGGCTATGGTCGGGTAGGGCGTGCGGTGGCTCGGCGTTTGGAGGTGCTGGGCGGTCATGTGACGGTAGTGGCGCGCAGCGCCGAGCAGCGAGCCAACGCGCGCTGTGCCGGCCACCATGCCGAGCCGCTGACAGCGCTGGCAACGCTGCTTCCGGTCCATGACACGGTTATCAATACCATTCCGGCACCAATTTTAACACGCGCTATGCTGCAAAAGCTGCCGTCGGAAGCGTTGGTGTTGGATTTGGCCAGCCGACCCGGAGGGACGGATTTTGCTGCGGCTGCCGAACTGGGCATCCGTGCGGAACATGCGTTGGCGTTGCCCGGTAAATGTGCGCCGCGAACGGCAGGAGCGCTCATTGCGCAAACGGTGTTGGCGATGATCGAGGAGGGGGAGCAGTCATGAAACAGAAGACGGATGCGGCACGCACGGTGGCGTTTGCTCTGTGCGGCAGTTTTTGCAGTTTTGCGGCGGTGCTGCCGCAAATCGAGATATTGCGCCGCCGAGGATGGGAGGTGCTGCCGATTCTCAGCGCCAGCGCAGCCACGCAGGACACTCGGTTTGGCACGGCGGCAGGGTTGTATGCTGCACTGCGGGAACTGACAGGACACGAACCCTTGACTACCTTACAAGCGGTGGAGCCTTTAGGGCCGGAACATCTGGCACAGGCATTGGTCATTGCACCGGCTACCGGCACCACCATGGCGTTGCTGGCGGCGGGGCTTAGCTCCACGCCGGTCACGTTGGCGGCCAAAAGTTTGCTGCGCGGCGGTAAACCTGTTGTGATAGCACCTTCCACCAATGATGGATTGGCAGGCAGCGCTCCCGCGTTGGCCGCTTTGCTCCAACGCAAACACTACTACTTTGTGCCGTTCGGGCAGGATGACAGTTACAAAAAGCCGACCAGCCTGAAAAGCGATTTTGCCCAGTTGGCCGATACGTTGGACAGTGCACTGCGCGGTGTGCAGATTCAGCCGATGCTGTTGTGAGGCCTTCGGCATAACCGGGCGAGAAAAACAATATATAAGTTAGTAGGCTTATGCGCAAAAGCAGCGCGGTGCTGCGCCCACGGCGCGGAACGTGACGCGGAAAGCGCTGTTTGTTTTTTGCGTTGTTGACGGAAAAGGGGGCCATCATGCAGACCATCACCATTACCGGCGGGCAAACCCTGCGGGGAACCATACGTCCGGCAGCTGCCAAAAATAGTGTACTGCCGCTGTTGGCGGCCACGCTGCTGTGCAGCGGGCCTTGTTGTCTGCGCAGTGCCCCGGAGCTAAGCGATGTGGACACCAGTTTGGCGCTTTTGCAAGCGGTGGGAGCCAAGACCGTACGTCACGGACCGGACCTGTGTACACTGCCCGTTTCGGCGCAAGAATTGTGTGGCGAGATCCCCGCTCCTTTGGCGGGGGCGATGCGCAGCTCGGTGTTTTATCTGGCACCGCTGCTCTGCCGTACCGGTGCGGTGCGGCTGCCGCTGCCGGGTGGCTGCCGTTTGGGACCTCGCCCGGTAGATATCCATCTGGCGGGATTGGCTGCTATGGGGGCCCGTGTGGAATTGGAAGGGGATGCGGTCACACTGCGGCGGTTTGGGCCGCTGCAAGGGGTGGATTTTACCTTGCGCCTGCCCAGTGTGGGCGCTACCATGACGCTGATTATGGCGGCTTGCTGTGCTATGGGAACTACGGTCCTTCGCGGGGTGGCATGTGAACCGGAAGTGTGCGATTTGGTACACTTTTTGCGTAGTTGCGGTGCCCAGATTACCGGGGAAGGTACGCCGGTGTTGGTGGTACAAGGACGCCGGGCTTTGGGTGGCGTGACCTATCAGCCGATGCCGGATCGTATTGCTGCATCTACTTATGGTGCTGCAGTAGCGGCGGCAGGGGGGCAAATCACGGTGACGGATTGTGCCCCTGCCTATTATCGCGCATTTTTACAGTTCTTACAGGAATGCGGTGTGGAGATCTTTTGGCAGGAACAGGCGGCAACCCTGTATCGGGATCCGACCGTCCCTTTGCGGGGTGGTCGGCATCTGTATGCCAACGCTTGGCCGGCGTTCGCCACCGATACAGCCCCCTTGGCGGCGGCGGTTTTGCTGCAAGCGGAAGGTGCAAGCGAAATCTATGACCACCTGTTTGCCAACCGCTTTGCCTGCGCGGCGGGGTTTGCCGCAATGGGGGCGGCTTGCACGGTACGGGGACGCATGCTGCAAATCGCAGGCAGTGCCCATCTGGAAGCTGCCGAGGTACAGGCACCGGATCTGCGCGGGGGCGCGGCGCTTTTGGTTGCGGCATTGGCAGCGGAAGGAACTACGATTTTGCGGGATCCCGGGCACATCCGCCGTGGGTACGCGGATCTGCCAGCAGAATTGGCCGGTCTTGGGGCGCAATGTGCGGTGCAGCGGCAGCGCGTGCCGGGGTGACGTCCGAGCGTAAAAAAATTCTACGTTTGTACCAAAGAATCTTTTCGGCCGCCCCCTACGGTTGGTGTATTCTGCGGTGAAAGAGGCATTTTTTTACGAATTTTCCCCTCAGGTATTGAAATTAGGGTGGAAATTTGGTATTCTAATAATCGGTTATATGCAAAAAATTCACGGACTAGTGTGCCCATTTCGGGGCAATCACCCAAAAGTCCGCTGACACTTTTACATTTTAGGGGGATACACTCATGGCATTCGTTCTCGACGAAGAAATGCAAAATGTGACCAACATTAAGGTCATCGGCGTAGGTGGCGGCGGCGGCAACGCTGTGAACCGCATGGTGGAGTCCGGTCTGTCCGGGGTCGAGTTCGTTGCGATGAACACCGACCAGCAGGCACTGCTCAACTCCAAAGCTACGCAGAAGGTCCAGCTGGGCGCCAAGCTCACCAAAGGCCGCGGCGCCGGTGCGGACCCCGAGGTCGGCCAGCGTGCCGCCGAAGAAAGCAAGGACGAGATTTCCAACGCGCTGAAGGGTGCGCAGATGGTCTTTATCACCGCCGGTATGGGCGGCGGCACCGGCACGGGCGCTGCGCCCGTGGTGGCGGAAACTGCCCATGATCTGGGCATCCTGACCGTCGGCATCGTGACGAAGCCCTTCGCCTTTGAAGGCAAGCG
>NZ_CALADU010000155.1 GCF_937890665.1 uncultured Subdoligranulum sp. | reverse complement strand
ATGGGCTGAGAATATGATTTCTCAGCCCATATTTCGTCTTTGTCAACAGGTCCAGAGTTTTGCGCAAATTGGTTTGCAGACCCTGGCATAAATAGTCAGCCGGCAATGGAGGCGTCCTCAAGGGCGGCCTCCAGATGCTTCATGTTCATATACTTCTTGTTGCCCCACTGGGTACCGGCCACATGGCGTAACCGGGCACAGACCAGCATCAGAGCAGAGTTACCGTCCGGGAAGCTGCCCACTACACGGGTGCGGCGGCGGATCTCCCGGTTTAGCCTCTCAATGACATTGTTGGTACGGATACGGGTCCAATGTTCACTGGGAAAATCGCAGTAGGTCAGCGTTTCCTCAATGCCATCCTCCACCTTCTTGGCGGCCTCTTTCAGTTTCATAGAACGCAGTTCCTCTACCACAGTCTTGGCCTTCTCCCGGGCTGCTTTCTTGCTCTCCTGGGCGTGGATCGCCTTAAGCATTTTGGCTACCAGCTTTGCCTTGGAACGCGGTGTGACAGCAAACACATTCCGGTAAAAGTGGACTGTACACCGTTGGTATTTAGCCTCGGGGAACACTTCGCCCACGGCTTCCAGCATGCCAAGGCACTTGTCACCAACCACCAATTTAACCCCATCCAGACCACGGCCACGGAGCCACTGAAAGAAATTGACCCAACTGGCCTTGTCTTCTTTCATGCCCTCAGCTGCACCAAGAACCTCGCGGTAGCCATCCTCGTTGACCGCAATGGCTACCAGAATGGCTACATTTTCAAACTCTCCGCCCCAATTGCGGCGCAGGTAGATGCCATCCACATAGACATACGGATACCGTCCGCCTTGCAAAGGGCGGTTCCGCCAATCCTCAATGTGGACATACGCTTTCTTGTTCAGCTCACTGATGGTGGACGGCGACACCTTGCTGCCCCACAGGGCCTCGGTGATGTCCTCCACACGCCGGACGGATACGCCTGCCAGGTACATCTCAATGAGAGCCTCTTCCACGCTGCTTTCCCGGCGGCGGTAGCGCTCGATGATTGCAGTTTCAAAGGAAATGCCCTTGAGTCTGGGAACCTTGAGGGTGACATCTCCAGAAGTTGTGGTGAGGTTACGGCTGTAATGACCGCTGCGGTATCCCTGACGTTGCTCGTTGCGCTCATATCGGGCAGCCTGGGTGAGTTTCTCCGCCTCGGCCTCCAGCAGCTCGTTGAGCGTTTCCTCCACACTTCCTCGAACCAGTTCCTTGATTTCCCCCTTGATAACTTCCTCGTTAAGCTGTACAATCTTTTCAGGCATGGTTTGCTATCTCCTTTCGAATGGTGTGTCGCGACTTCATTCTACCAGAGATCTGCAAACCATGTCTATTTTTTATCCATTTTTTAATTTGCGCAATTTATCATACCTTATCTCTGCGCAATTTATCATACCTTATCCCTCAGGTCGCAAACTTAATCTTCAAACCCTTTGTGTTGCTCAAAACAGTCATAAAAAGAGCTAACCGATTCAATTAAAATCAGTTAGCTCTTCTTAAAAGCAAGGAAAAATTGTTGCCACAGAGGGCATCAAGCCTTGGAAACTCCTATCATTACAGGCTTTTTCGGGCCTTCTAAGTTACTCCCACTCGCTCCTGCCAGAAGTTTTCTAAACAGATTTGCTTATGGGATTTAGTTCAGATTATTGGTATTCTTTTCATTATTCAGATAGTAGAGGCTATCTGATTTTTTGTTGCCATAGTGTTGCCAACAGAAAGTACCGGTCCCCTATGTATTGAATGATTATACCACGTAAAAAATCACCTGGTAAAGTGAAATCCATTTATCCATATGATAAAGAATGGGTAGACTCAATATTTTATCTGCCTACATCTTTTACCTAGATTTCTTCTGGTAGCATTTCAAATATTTTTTTCAAAAGTAGATATACCGTAGTGGCAAAATACCGTGGACACATATCTGTCTTATCCACATGTAACTCTTCGGCTCGATGAACTGCCGTTTTAATTTTTTCATCGTTATAGTTTGAAGAGTTGATATGTTTCTTGTCCTTTAAAGGCGCGCCAAGTTCTGACAGTCTTGTACGGAAGTGACTTGTTTTTTCATAAGAATGGCTATCAGATACAGCAAAACTTTTATCTTCTTCAGAAGGCTGGTCGTGATGCAATAGCAGCCATATCTCAAAAAAAAGGATTGCTTACTGCATAGTGATATCCTTTTTCGTCACATACCGCTATTGCATCATCCCACTCATCTTTATATGTCTTAGCATTTTGGGGATCAATAAGCTGACTTGACCAATTCTGATCCACATCTGTTAAAATCCAAAATTCATCTTCCGGATACTTTTCAAACTGATAAATATTATTTTTTTCAGCTTTAAATTGATCAATCCGTTCGACTAAATGTTTCGGTCGCACTTTGCTGAGTAGTGTCACTTGTTCTTGTGTTCTGCATTTAGGAGCAGTAAAAACAGCATCCTCAGCAACAGAAATAAACTGAATTTTGCTCTTTATACCACTATATATATCTGAGATCAGGCCAAAGTACTCTTCCTCTGTCACACTGCCTTCACATGAAAGAAAAATAATTTTACTGGTTTGTGGCCTAACCACACGGTAAGGGTTTTGCGGGGTAAAAGGTACTCTACTTTTAAGAAGCGGCATTAGTACAACCCCCTTATCATGGGAACAGCACCAAATCTACCGCTCAAATAAGCCTTTAAAGTATCTTGGCCTTCTTTGACTTCAAAATCAGAAAATGGCTTTAAAGTAGATTCGCCCATTTGCGTTTTCTCAATAAACCAGATTTCATCTTGTCTAAAGTTGTTTAAATTTATTAAGTTCACATCATGTGCGGTGAAAATAATCTGGTTGTCTCCTTCTTCTGCTCTACAGGCAAATTCATCAAGCAAAAACAGAGAGAGCTTTGTGTGCAAACTCCTATCAATCTCATCAACAAAGTAAATAGTTGGATTCTTACCGATGGTAAATAGCATAGGAAGTAAATCAACCAGACGCTGTGTACCATCAGATTCTTCGTCTATATTAAACTGAACTTTTTTGCTATTTAGTCGATGGTTAAATTTGAGTTGAACCAAAATAGTCTTTTTCTTTTTGTTTTCTGCAAAAATAAAGTATCTTCCAGCCAAATTTACAATTCCATTTTTAATTTCTTCAATATCATCAACGATTTCTTTTGGTAAATCCAACTTCTGCGCAAATTCATGGAAATCAATCTCGTCACTTGCCACAGAAATCTCATAGACACCCGTATCCATCTTATCGAGCATTCTTACAATATAATTGCGCAGGTCTTCATCTGCTTTCATGCGAATTGGAAGTGCTTGGACTGTGGTTTCAGGGAAAATAACTTGCAGGTTTTTAAACCATCGGACAATTCTCTCTGCCTTTTTGATTCCATTATCATACAGCTTGTATAAGAAAAGTTGATTTTTCTGACCCTCTTGAATACTCTCTTTGAGGACATTGGCCAACATTCTATCCTTGGATTTATTACGCGCAAATCTTGATTCAATTTCTATCTCTGTTTTACCGTTTTCATCTGTAACGCGAGTGAATAGCGGCTCAAGATCTTTTTCAGTCAGCTGCATCAGCCATTCTTCATGCACCTGGCGTCGATCCAAAGAAAAGCCATACTCATAAACTTCGCCTTCAAGGTAAAACATGAACTGGAAGGAAGAGATTCCCTCGAGATCTTCAAAATCACCTCTAAACTGGTTGACACCCGTTCCTTTTCCGCTTTTCTGTCCATCAACGATATAATCCCGGGCAAAATCAATCGATTCGATAAAGGAAGATTTGCCCGATGCATTAGGGCCAAAAAAGCCACCACGCCGCAACACCCTCCATTCACCGGCTTTTGTTGTGATTGTTTTCAAAAAGCGCTCATCGGTGCTTTCTTCCGTTGGGAACATACTAAACTCTACGGGATGCCCAATGGATTTAAAATTGCTTACAATGTACCGTAAAAGCACTCTCACCCCTCCTTTTCTAACCTAGCTTAATTCGTCTAAGCGATATCCCATAGCCTCCATTGACACTTGAAAGTAGTCACTCAGATATCGCTGCAATTGATGCTGCTGTTCCAGCTGCTGATCTTCCAGGAACAGCGTTGTCTGCTTCGGGCAATCATTAAAAAACTCTGTCCGCTTTCGTTTGACCAGATTTTCCGGCATCAGGAAACAGGCTGCAAAATAGTCTGCTTCTTTTTCCTGTTCCGGCTTATTTTTTCCAAAAACGCTATCACTATCACAGATAATAGCGCCGTTCTGTAATGGGTGGCCTAAGTAATGATGGCCCAACTCATGGGCAATGGTAAAGTGTTTGCGGGATGTTCGAAGATTGGCATTGACAAAGATGATTTTTGCCTGTTTCACTACCATATATACGCCGCAGAACTCTTCATCATCCTCGTCTCGTTCCTCGAATATAATCCCCCGCTGTTTCATTATAGCAGGAATTAGCTCTATCAGTGGACGATGCAGGGTATTTAACTCCAAAATTCCATCGACTAAATTCCTGATTTGTCGTTTGCGTCTCCAGTCCATCAGCTTTCCTCGTTAGCAATCTCCAAAGCTCGTTTGCGAAGATGCTCCCAGGTGTCCTCCCGAATCTTGCCACGGGCAGCTGCCAACAACTCAGTTTCAGGCGTTGTTTGATCCGGATGGAATTCGATAACCTGCGCAGATTTTGTAGCTTCTTGTACGCTAAACGCTTCCTGCAGGACTGCTTCCATAAGTTGTGTGGAAAATCTTTGAGCCTCAGAAATATTATGCTCAAATTCATCACACAGCAAAAACAATGCATCAATTTTTTCAACAATCCTTCTCTGCTCCTTCAGAGGAGCAATCGGCAATGGTATCATCATTATATTTCCTGATCCAATATTGCCCTGATTTGCCGTTCCTGTTTCTGTAGCAAAAATGTAGTCCAAAATTGTTTGGCTTTTTAAAAATTTGACAAGATATGCTGGAAGGATAAGTGCAATACTTCTAAGACACCCTACACGCTGATTTAAAAACAAATTATAGGAAGACAAATCATCAGCGGTTATACAATGCGAATAGAAATAATCTCGTTTTCCTCGAGTTCCGGTCATCGTTACCAAGATGTCATCAATATTTATCTTATACTGGTCAGTTTCATTAGCGTAGACATCATCAATATATACCGGATTTATTTCTGTAAGCAATCTATCATTTTTCACATTTCCAAGTCTAATAATGAGATTACTACTCCTCTTTGAGTATCGATTGCTCTTATATGCAAATCCGCCAACGAATTGGCAAATTTCTCCTAACCTGCACCACTCCCAACCTTTCGGCAGCGCAAATGGTTTCTCCTCTTCGCTGATGGGAGGTAGTGATTTTTGCTTTTTAATTTTTTTCTCGGCAATTAAACGCTCTTTTTCAACTTTGATTTTTTCAAGCAGC
>NZ_CALADU010000154.1 GCF_937890665.1 uncultured Subdoligranulum sp. | reverse complement strand
GCCCCTGCTCCGCCTTGCTGTATCCGCCGCAGGCGGCGCGCGGCTCCGCAGCTCTCTTGGGCACCCACCGTCGCGCCAAAACCCGTTCTCATGCCGGAAGCGGCGACTCGAACGGGCTTTGACGCTCTAGCGGAATCGCCATCGTCGGCGCATGTCCGCCGATGGCGATGGGATGTTCTTTTCTTGACGAAAAGAACCAAAAGAACTCTCGACAAAAATACCCCGCAGGGATTTACCCTGTGGGGTATTTTTATCTGGAATTTCTTCGGTTCCTTCTTTGCAAAGAAGGAACACCCGGCAAAATGTAAAATTCCTGTGGCGGATTTTTCATCCCTTACAAAATGTGCTATAATGTACCCTGTATATTGGGGTACTGTTGGGAAAGGGGGAGTTTGCCATGCTGACCGTCACCCTGCTGGGCACCGGCGGCACCCAGCCGCTGCCCGAACGGGCACTGGCTGCGCTGGCTGTCACCGTACAGGGCCGCACCCTGCTGCTGGACTGCGGCGAGGGTACCCAGACCGCCCTGCGCCGTTGGGGCGTCAGCGCCTACCGGCTCAGCCATGTGCTGCTGACCCACTACCACGGGGACCATATCCTCGGTCTGCCGGGGCTGCTGCAAACCCTGTCCAGTCTGGGCCGCACCGAACCCCTGACCGTGGTCGGCCCCGTGGGGCTGGAAGCCGTGGCCGCGCCCATCGCCGCGCTGGTGGGGCCGCTGCCTTTTGCCGTCCAGTGGCGCGAGGCCGGGGCCGAACCGTTCGGGGCGGGGCCGCTGGCCGTGACCCCCTTCCCGCTGGAACACCGGGTGCCCTGCTGCGGCTATGCGCTGCATCTGCCCCGGGCCGGCCGGTTTGACCCCGCCCGAGCCAAGGCGGCGGGCATTCCGGTGGCGCTGTGGCGGCGGTTACAGGCGGGGGAGACCGTGGACGGCTTTGCCCCCGAAACAGTGCTGGGGCCGCCCCGGCGGGGCCTGACGGTGGTCTATGCCACCGACACCCGTCCCTGCCCGTCCCTACTGGCGGCGGCCCAAGGGGCGGACCTGCTCTGCATGGACGCTACCTACGCCGACGACGCCGACGGGGACAAGGCCAAGCTCTACGGCCACGCCACCTGCCGGGAGACCGGCACGCTGGCTGCCCAAGCCGGGGTGCGGCGGCTCTGGCTGACCCACTACTCCGCCGCCGTCACCGACCTTGGACCGGGGCTGGCTGCCGCCCAAAGTGCCTATCCCGCCGCGGTGGCCGGTACCGACGGCCTGCGGCTGGAACTGGAGTTCGACAAAGAGGAACGATAAACCGTGACATTTTTGCAAAAACACCGCAAAGATCTGCTTTTTACCGTGGTGCTGCTGGTGGTGGCCGGGGTACTGTTCCGGCTGACCCATCCCGGCGGCGCCGGGGCGGTGGCGGTGCTGCGCTACGGCGACCCCCAGACCGAACAGCGCATCGACCTGCACCAAGACGCCCGGTACGACATCGATACCGGTCTGTATACCATCCATCTGGAGGTGGCGGACGGCGGCATCGCCTTTGTGGACAGCCCCTGTCCCGACCACACCTGCGAGGGCTTCGGCACCTTGCGGGAGGTGGGGGACTGGGCCGCCTGCCTGCCCGCCAAAGCCAGTTTGACCATCGAAGAAGGCCCCTGAACCAAAGGAGTATGCCATGAAACCGACCTTCAAGCAAGTGACCAAGACCCGCTATGTGGAGCAGGTCAGTGCGCTGGCACAGGAAATTTTTGTGCAGCACTACACCAAGCTGACCCCCAAAGTGGCCGCCGCGCTGGCCGAAAAATACCAGAGCGACGTGCTCACCGACGACGAGATCCACAGCGGGGTCATCAACTACTTTTTGATCTATCTGGGCAGCGAGCCGGTGGGCTATTTTGCCATGGACTTGGGGCCGGCCGGGGCGCTTTGCCTGAGCCGCCTGTTTTTGAAAGAAAAGGCCCGGGGACAGGGCATTGGCCGCAGCGTGGTGGCCTATGCCCAAAAACTGGCCGAAGGGGACGGCCGCAGCCGCCTGTACCTGAAAGTCTGGGCCCGGGACCTGAAAGCCGAAATGTTCTGCAAGAAATGCCGGTTCCGCAAAGCGGAAACGGTGCCTATGGAGGTGCTGCCCGGTGTGGTGCTGGACATCACCACCTGGGAAAAACTTTGGAGATGACTGCATGAAATTTTTGCATCTGGCGGACCTGCACCTAGGCAAACGGGTCAACGGGTTCGATCTGCTGGAGGACCAGCGCTACATCTTGGAGCAGGTGCTGGCCCTATGTGACGAACACGACGCCGAGGCCGTGCTGCTGGCCGGGGACATCTACGACGCCCCCGTGCCCCCCGCCGCGGCCTGCACCCTGCTGGACTGGTTTTTGACCCAACTGGCCGCCCGGCGCATCCCGGTGCTGGCCATTTCGGGCAACCACGACAGCGCCGAACGGTTGGACTTCGCCGCCGGTCTGCTGGCCGGGCAGGGGGTCTATCTGGCTGGTCAGTTCCACGGTGCCCCCCGCCAAATCGTCCTCAACGACCGGTTCGGGCCGGTGGAATTTACCTTGCTGCCCTTTGTGCGGGCGGCTACCGTGCGGCATTTTCTGCCTGACCAGAACCTGCCCGACTATGACAGCGCCGTGGCCGCCGCCCTGGCGGCCTGCCAGCCTGCCGCCCCCCGGCGGGTCCTGCTGGCCCACCAGATGGTGGTGGCGGGGGTCTGCCCGCCCCAGATGGCCGGCAGCGAAACCGCCCCCCTGACTGTGGGCACCGTAGATTCCATCGATGCCAGCCGGTTCGAGGGCTTTGCCTACACGGCACTGGGACATATCCACCGGGCCCAGCGGGTGGGCAGCGACACCGTCCGGTACGCCGGGGCGCCGCTGTGCTACCATCTGGACGAATGCGGGGCGGAAAAATCCGTCACGCTGGTGGAACTGGGCCGCCGCGGGGTGGAGGAAATCGACGTTCTGCCGCTGATCCCCCGCCGCGCCATGCGCCATCTGACCGGACCGCTGGCCAAACTCATCGAGCATCCCACCGACACGGGGGATTATATCTGGGCCACCCTCACCGACCCCACGCCGCTGCCCGACGCCATGGCCGCCCTGCGGGCCGCCTACCCCAACGCCATGCGGCTGGACTACCAGCCCCGGGGCAACGCCGCCGGTCCCGCTGACGCCGCCTTGGCCGTGCGGGGCAAACCTTTTGCCGAGCTGTTCCAAGACTTTTTCACCCAGATGAACGGCCGCCCGCTGACCATTGATGAGGCCCGGGCCGTCAAACAGCTGCGAGAGGAGGCCGCCAAAGCATGAAACCCTTATACCTGACGCTGAACGCCTTCGGCCCCTATGCGGGGCGCACCGAGCTGGATTTTTCCCGGTTTGGGGGCAGCGGTCTGTTTTTGATCGGCGGCGACACCGGCGCGGGCAAGACCGCCCTGTTTGACGCCATCACCTTTGCGCTGTACGGCGAAACCACCGGCGAAAACCGCAAAACCACCATGCTGCGCAGCGACTTTGCCGCCCCGGAAGCCGAAACCTTTGTGGAATTGACCTTTCTGCATCGGGGCCGCACCTATCTGGTCCGCCGTTGGCCCGAACAGCAGCGGGCCGCCAAACGGGGCAGCGGTATCGTCAAAAGCCCGCCCCGGGCGGAACTGATCCGGGAACCGGAGGAACCGGTCTCGGGCGCGGTGGCGGTGACGGCGGCGGTGGTCAAACTGCTGGGCATCGACGCCAAACAGTTTGCCCAAGTGTCCATGCTGGCCCAAAACGACTTTACCCGGCTGCTGAATGCGCCCTCCGCCGACCGGGCGGCCATTCTGCGCCAGATCTTTGATACCGCCGACCACCAGCGGCTGGGCCAAGCCGCCGTGCAGCACGCCCGGCAGGCCGACGAAGCCTGCCGCCGGTTGGACGAGGTGCTGCTCATGCATCTGGGCAGCCTGTTGGGGGCCGGTGCCGACGAGGAGACCGCCGCCCAACTGCGGGAATTGCAGGACGCCCACGACCCCTTTGCGGCGTCGGGGGCGGCAGAATTGGCCAAGCGGCTGCTGGAATTTGACGAGGCCATCGAGGCCAAACAGAACGAACTGCTCACCGAACTGGACGAGAAGATCGCCCGGGGAGATGCGGCGGTAAAATTGGCCGAGGAGCGGGCCGCCCGGCGCCGTCAGTTGGCGGGGCTGGTGGACGAGGAGGCCCGCACCGCCGAGGTGCAGCGCCAGACCGAGGCACTGCAAACCGAACTGCAGACCCGCAGCGACGCGCTGAAACAGACCATCGCCGAAACCGAAGCCGCCCGGGCCGCCTTGGGCAAGACCGACACCGAGCAGGTGCGGCTGGAACACCACATCGAACTGGCCGAGAACCTGACCACCAGTTGTGAGAACCTTTTGCGCAGCCTGACGGCAGCGGACGAGGCCGCGGCCACGGCGGCCCAGCGCCAGCAAGCCTACTTGCAGGCCCAGACCGCGCTGGACGAAGCCGAGGCCCAGTACGCGGCCTTGCAGCGGCAGCTCAACGCCAACCGGGCGGGACTGCTGGCCCAGCAGCTTCAGCCGGGGCAGCCCTGCCCGGTCTGCGGCTCCACCGAACATCCCTGCCCGGCCCAACTGCCCCAAGACCATGTGACCGAACAGGTGCTGGAGGAGCGGGAGCAGGCCCTGACGGCCCAGCGGCGGGACACCGCCGCCCAGTCCCGCACAGCGGGGGATGCGGCGGCCCGGTCCGCCGAACTGCGGGCCACCCTGACCCGGGACGCGGCGGCCTTTTTTGCCCGCCGCGCCGGGCGGTACACCGGCAAACCCGCCGAAGAACTGACCCCCGAGGAACTGCGCGCCGCGCTGGAAGAACAGAAGGCCAGCTTGGCCGAAGGACTGGCGGGGCTGCGGGCCCAGCACGCCGAGTTCAAGCGGCAGAGCGACAAGGCCCGGGCGCTGACCGACCAACTGGACAACCTGAACAACCAGCTCAAGGGGCTGGAAAAGCAGGCCTTTGCGGCGTCCCGCAAAGCTGCCAACGCCAAGGCAGGCCATGCCGCCGCGGCGGCCCGGGTCCAGCAGATGCAGGAGACCGTCCCCGACCGGGAGGAAGCTGCCACGCTGGCCAAATTGCAGCAGGCGCTGGCCCGGCTGCGGGCCGACCGCGCCGCCGCCACCAACGCCCGGGATGCCGCCGTACACCGGCTGCACACCAACCGGGCCGCACTGGAGGGCATCGAAAAGACGCTGCGGGCGCTGGCTGCCGCCCGGGACAAACGGGCCATGTGGGACAACCTTTCCAAGACCATCAACGGCAATCTGGCGGGCAAGGTCAAACTGCCCTTTGAACAGTACGTACAGGCTTTCTACTTTGACGGTGTGGTGGAGGCCGCGAACCTGCGCTTCACCCGGATGACCGACGGCCAGTACCGGCTGCTCCGCCGCAAGAGCGAGGCGCTGGCCGGCAAGACCGCGCTGGATCTGGATGTTTTTGACGCCTACACCGGCAAGACCCGCCCGGTGGGCAGTCTTTCCGGCGGCGAGAGCTTTATGGCCGCCCTCTGTCTGGCGCTGGGCATCAGCGATACCATCCAGCAAAACGCCGGGGGCGTAACCATCGAGACGCTCTTCATCGACGAGGGCTTCGGCTCGCTGGACGCCGACAGTCTGGAAAAAGCCGTGGATACCTTGGCCGGTCTGGCCGGGGGCGATAAGCTCATCGGGGTCATCTCCCATGTGGAGGCGCTGCAAGCCCGGCTGACCCGGCAGATCCGGGTCACCAAGACCCGGGCGGGCAGCAAGGCTGAGATCGTGCTGGAATAACGTTGGAATTTCTTTGCCTACTTTCTTTGTAAAGAAAGTAGGAGAAGGTGGGTGGCGAACCGGGAGGTTCGCGCTGCCGGGGAATGTTCCTTTTTGCTTGGGAAGAGGGCAGCCGAGGGACTGCGGCGAGCAGCACAAAACAGGTGCGCTCCCAGACGGTGCCGCTTTTTGACCGCGCAAAAAGCGGCTGAAAAACGCGCCGCTACTTCCGACGCGCGGGGCACGGGTCAAGGGGCCTGCGGGCCCCTTGGCAATCCCCGGGGCTTCGAGGAGGTCGCCCGAGACTCCAACATCGTGGACCCGAAACGGCCCTACGTGACCCCGTTTCCCGTCCGTGCCTATCGTGTGAGCCCATCCGGGCTCCCGATCTGAAACCCCGCCCGCCGTCGCGGGCGGGCCATGGCCGGGTGTGGGTGGTTTTCCTACCGCTTGGGAGCGCGGGATTCCCGGATTATACATTTGGAATTTCTTTGCCTACTTTCTTTGTAAAGAAAGTAGGAACAAAGTCTATGCAATCTATCTTACAACAACAATGTGAAGAACTGGCTGGGCGGCGGTATCCGCTGCACATGCCGGGCCACAAGCGCCGGGTGCCGCCCGCCCCGGGGCTTTCCTGCTATGCCTTCGACCTGACCGAGATCGAGGGGGCCGATGACCTCCACGACGCCGACGGCATCCTCGCCGACGCCATGGCCCGCACCGCCGCCCTCTATGGTTCGGACCGGTGCTGGTACCTCGTGGGCGGCTCCACCGTGGGGCTGCTGGCGGGCATCCGGGCGGCGGCTCCCTTCGGCAGCGAGGTGCTGGTCGCCCGCAACTGCCACAAGGCCGTCTACCATGCTATCGAACTGGGGCACCTCACCGCCCACTATCTGGTGCCGCCGGTGGTGCCGGATTTCGGCGTTTACGGCAGTATGCCCCCCGCCGCCGTGGCCGCCGCGCTGGACGCCCACCCCGCCGTGGCCTGCGTCATCCTGACCAGCCCCACCTACGAGGGGGTACAGAGCGACCTTTCGGCCATCGCCGACCTCTGCCATGCCCGGGGCGTGCCGCTGCTGGTGGACGAGGCCCATGGCGCCCACTACCTGCCCTTGGCCCGGCCCTACGGCTGGCGGGGCGGCGCGGTGGAAGCCGGGGCCGACTTGGTGGTGCAAAGCGCCCACAAGACGCTGCCCAGCCTGACCCAGACCGCGTGGCTCCATCTGCAGGGCAGCCGCATCGATGCTGCCGCCGTGGAGCGGGAACTGGATGTCTTTGAGACCAGCTCCCCCAGCTATCCGCTGCTGGCCAGTCTGGACGGCTGCACGACATGGCTGCAAACCCACGGCGACACCGCCTTTGCCGCTTGGCGGCAGCGGCTGGACCGGTTTGCTGCCGCGGCCCGGGGCTGGCGCCATACCCCCGTGCTGGGGTTGGGGGCCGAAGGGCAGGGCTTCTACGATTTTGACAATGGCAAGATCCTGCTGCGCATCGGCCGGGAAGGCGCTGCCTTTTTACGGGCGGCGGGCTTTGAGCCGGAGATGGTCTGCGGCCCCAACGTGCTGGCCATGACCAGCCCCTGCGACGACGAGGATGCACTGGACCGGCTGGCCGAAGTGCTGACCCGCTGGGATGCCGGGGCCTCTGCCGCCCCGGCGGCGGAAGCGTTGCTGCCGCCCCCCGGCCCCGCCCGGTGTACCATCGCCGACGCTTTGCGCCGTCCGGCCTGTCTGCGCCCCTTGGCCGAGGCCGTGGGTGCCGTGGCCGCCGAGTACGTCTGGGCCTACCCCCCCGGCGTGCCCCTGCTGGCCCCCGGCGAGGAAGTTACCCCCGCCTTTTCCGAGGCGGTGACCGCCCTGACCGCCGCCGGCACCGCCCTGCACCATACCGGGGCCGGGGCGGACGGGAAGCTGGCCGTGCTGGGGTGAACCGCCCCCGCCTTTCGATAAGGAACGGTTGCACTTCCCGCCCAAAAATGCTACAATAAACAGAACTATTTCTTTTGTTCACCCGCTGTCTATGGAGGAACTTCTCCCATGAACTGGATCGACAAACTGGAACGCCGCTTTGGCCGGTATGGCATCCCCTATCTGGTCAACGGCCTCATTCTTGGGCAGCTCGCTGTCGGGCTGTTCATCCTGCTCATCAACCGCAACTTCGATTTGCTGCTCTATCTCAGCCGGGACGCGGTGCTCCACGGCCAAATCTGGCGGCTCATCACCTTCTTGTTCCAGCCTATCTGGCTGGGCAGCGTGCTGGGCTTCTTGAACCTTGTGTTCTATTTCTGGATCGGCAACTCGCTGACCCGGGTGTGGGGCGACTTCCGCATGACGCTGTACATCGCCCTTGGTGTGGTGGGTACCTGGATCGGCGCCTTCTTCACCGGGTACGGCTCCCCCAGCGCCGTCTACCTCAGCATGCTCTTCGCCTATACTTGGATGTGGCCCAATCAGGGCGCGCTGCTCTGGGGCATCATCCCCTTCAAGATGAAGTATCTGGGCTGGTATGAACTGGCCCTCTGGGTGCTCCAATTCCTGCGGGGCGGTTTGGCTACCCGGATCAGCCTGATCCTTGGTATGGCCGGGTTCTTGGCGTTCTTCGGCCGCGAAGTGTTTTTCTGGTGCAAGGATACCATCCTTGGCTACAAGCGCCGCCGCGACTGGCAGAACCGCAACAATCGTTGGTAATCCATCCTACGCTATAAGGAGGTTTTTTCCATGAAACTCATCACTGCCATCGTCAATAAAGAGGATTCCCGGGTCGTTTGTAACGAACTGGTCAAACACAAATTCTACGTCACCCGTCTGGCTACCACCGGCGGCTTCCTGATGGCGGGCAACATGACCTTGCTCATCTGCACCGAGGACGAAAAGGTGGATGACTGCATCGCCATCATCTCCCAGTTCTGCAAGCAGCGCACCGAGATCGTGCCCGGCACCGCCACCTTGGGCTTCGGCATCGAGAGCGCCATGCCCATGGAAGTGACCGTGGGCGGCGCCACGATCATGGTCACCAACGTGGAACGCTTTGAAAAACTGTGATGCTGGACCGTCTGGCCGGCAATGACGCGCTGAAAGCTGAGCTGGGCGCCGCGCTGCGCACCGGCCGGCTGCCGCATGCGGTCCTGCTGGTAGGCGAGGCAGGCTGCGGCGCGGGCTTTGCCGCCCGGTGTCTGGCCGCCGACTACCTCTACCCCCAAGGCGGTCCTCACGCCGAGGCCGTGCTGAAAAAGGCCGACACCGAATGCCTCGTCCTGCAGGGCGAGGGCGCCAGCGGCCAGATCCCCGTCAAGCGGGTCCGGGAAATGCGGGAGGCGATCCAGCATTCCGCCCTTTCTACCGACGCGGCGGGTCGGGTGCTCTTCATCTACGGCGCCCAGAACCTCAACGGGTCGTCGGCCAACGCCATGCTGAAGATCATCGAGGAACCTCCCGAAGGGGTGCTCTTCCTCCTGACCGCCACCAGCACCGCCACCGTGCTGCCCACCATCCGCAGCCGCTGCGCGGCCTACACCATCACCCCGGTGCCCGCCGCCGAGTGCGCCGCCCTGCTGCGCCAGCGCGGACTGCCCGCCCCCTTGGCCGACGAACTGGCCTTTCTCTACGAAGGGCATATCGGCACCGCCCTGCGGGCCTTTCAGGACGCCGCGGTGCGCACCGCGCTGGCCCAAGCCAAAGAACTCTGCGGCTATGCCGCCCAAAACGACACCTACCGTGCGCTGGCCCTGCTGACCAAGTACGAGCGGGACCGGGAAGGTTTTCTGGCCCTGCAGTGGCAGCTCGACCAGCTATGCAGCGCCGTGCTGCGCCGCCCCGACTACGGGCAGCAGTGCGGCGGACTGCGCCCTGCGACGGCGGCAGCGATCCTGCGCGCCGGGGCCGAGGCACGCCGCCATGTGACCGCCAACGGCAACCTGCGTTTGGCCGTGGCGGTGCTGGCGGCCCGGATCGCCTAACGAGATAAGGAAGATGCCCATGAAAGTAATTTCTGTAAAATTTAAAGAGAATGGCCGGGCCTACTATTTTGATCCCGGCGACTTTTCCGTCAAGGAAGGGGATTTCGTCATCGTGACCACCGCCCGGGGCACCGAATGCGGCGAGGTGGTCCGCGGCGCCCACGAAGTACCGGGTTTTTCCCGGGAAGTGAAGCCGGTGATCCGGGTGGCCGACGCCGTGGATGTGCGCCGGATGCGCCAGAACCGGGCCGACGTACAGCAGGCCTTTACGATCTGCGAGCAGCGCATCGCCGCCCACGACCTGAAGATGAAGCTGGTGGACGCCGAGTATACCTTGGACCGCAGCAAGCTGGTCTTTTACTTTACTGCCGATAACCGGGTGGATTTCCGGGAGTTGGTCAAGGATCTGGCCGCCCAGTTCCACACCCGCATCGAACTGCGCCAGATCGGCGTGCGGGATGAAAGCAAGATGCTGGGCGGGCTGGGCCTGTGCGGGCAGCCCTTCTGCTGCAGCCGGTTCTTGAAGAACTTCCAGCCGGTATCCATCAAGATGGCCAAGGAACAGGGCCTGAGCCTGAACCCCGCCAAGATCAGCGGCGCCTGCGGCCGCCTGATGTGCTGCTTGGCCTACGAGCAAAAGAGCTACGAGTACCTCAACTCCATCACCCCTACCCCGGGCAGCATCGTCCGCACGCCGGACGGCGAAGGCACCGTGCTGGAGGTCAATGTGGTGGCCGGAACTTTAAAGGTCCGCTCCAATGTGGAGATCTTGGCCCCCCGCATCTACAAGCGGGAGGAATGCGTCTATCTGCGGGGCGGCAAGCGGGTGCCCAAGGCCCCCGACCCCGAACAGGACTAAGCCCCGTCCCACAGGCAGTTGGGCCTGCGGGGGAAAATTTTTCAAGATATGGCACTTGCGAATTTTTATGCAATGTGTTACACTATCTGTAACGCAGTAGGCACCAAAAACCCGCTGTGGCACCATACCGGGAAGCAGCCGTGCAGGGCCGGTAGGGGACATCAATCAGCACGGAGATAAGGAGTTCACGATGGCTCATACCGTTACCAGCGAGTGCGTTGCTTGCGGTGCATGTGTTG
>NZ_CALADU010000153.1 GCF_937890665.1 uncultured Subdoligranulum sp. | reverse complement strand
AGCAACTGACTCTTAATCAGTGGGTCCTGGGTTCGAGTCCCCGATGGTGCACCAGGAAGAGCCAACAACGAAAGTTGCTGGCTCTTTTCTTTTTGTGGTCACTGTTTGCAGTGCATGAATGAGGACTGATGGTCGGACATCAGTCCTTTTTCTTTTGCATGTATTCTAAAATTTTTATCGTCAAGGAAGCGGTGGCATAGATGCTGTCACCGACCAGGGATAACAAAAGGATTTCTACGACATCAACAAGGCGGCCTTCTCGGCCACCGTCACGGCCCACAGCCAGAAGCTGCCCTGCCTGATCTTCGGCGTGCCCGCGCTGGACGCCTACAACTTCGGCCAGCTGTTCTACTTCTTCCAGTTCGTCTGCTACATCTCCGGAAGCATTCTGGGCATCAACCCCTTCAACCAGCCCGGCGTGGAAGCCTACAAAGGCTGGATGTTCAAGGCCCTAGAGTCTGTTTGAAAACCCAGCACTTGTGTGCAGGATGCCAAAAATAGTAAAATGAAAATATGAAAAGGCATGAATTAAGCGAAGTGCAATGGAATAAGATCAAGGATTTGCTGCCACCAGAGCAAAAACCGCAGGGAGGCCGTCCGGCCAAGAGCAATCGGGAAATGCTCAATGCAATGGTATACTGGCTGAATACGGGAATCCCGTGGCGGGATTTACCGGAACGGTTTGGCCCCTGGCAAAGCGTATACAGTCGATTTCGTGCATGGACAAAAGCAGGCGTATGGGAGAACGTACTGACGAATTTGATCCAGCAAGATATAGTCGATGAGACAACGCTTATGCTGGAAAGCACAACGATTAAAGTGCATCAGCACGGCAGTTGTGCTAAAAAAGGGGCGAAAATGAGTTCACCGGACGCAGCCGTGGAGGATTAACAACCAAGGTTCATGCGGTAACGGATGGACTTGGTAATCCATTGCGCTTTTTACTTTCCAGTGGGAATCGAAATGATATTTGCCTGGCGAAAGAGGTGTTGGAGCCGTTTGATCTGACAGGGAAACTGATCCTTGCCGACAAAGGCTATGACAGCGACAAATTTGTTCGCTGGGTCAAAGAGCGCGGAGGAATTCCTGTCATTCCAAGCCGTGATAGCGCAAGACATCCGAGAAAAACGGATTGACACATCTACAAGGAACGGCATCTGGTCGAAAACTTGTTCCTAAGACTCAAAAATCATCGCCGTTTTTCTACACGGTATGAGAAAAAAGCCGTCTGTTTTCATGCGGTTGCCTCGCTTGCTTGCATTCTGGTTTGGTTAATTTGATGGTTTTCAAACAGACTGTAGGCAAATAACGCCGCCCGGAAAGAGGCCGTGGCCAACGGCATGAGCCTGGAAGAAGCGATGCGCACGATCACCGGCGAAACGGTAAAGACCAAGGAAGGCTGAGCGGTACAGCCCCGGCGGGGAAAACGCGGCCGGATGGTGGTGCTCTCCCTTCAGGTATGGTCTGCCAAACCGCCGCCAAATCAGATAAAGCGCCCCGGAAAAAGAAGCTGCTTTGGCCTCTTTTTCCGGGGCGATGATTGTCCATGGGCTGGGAAAGGGCGATTCAGCCCTCCCGTAGCGCGTGTGCAAACGTTTTTGGCAGATCTCCTTTCATACGCCGGTCGCGTATTGGTGCGGTGTCGTTCCTGTATACTGTTTGAATACCTGAATAAAAGTATTGGCGCTGGTAAAACCTACTTCCACGGCCAGATCATTGATCCGTTTGTCAGGGGTCTTTTGCAGGATCTCTCTCGCTTTTTCAATACGGTATTCGTTAAGTACCTTTTTAAAGGTCTGCCCGGTCTGTTTTTTGAACAGTGCGCTGCAGTATTTGGGCGATACATTCAGCCTTTCTGCCATGTCATCCAACGAAATATCCTGGCTGTAATTCTCTCTGATATACGCCATCATTCGCTCTCCGACGTCCTGTTTGATGCTGGCGTTCCGTTGGGACGTGTTCCACACGATCCGGGCAAATGTGGTTCTGATCATCTGCAGCAGCTGGTCGGTATCCGCACAAGCCAAAAAATCATTGATGGGCGGGTAATCGTCGGATCCTTCCAGCTGCAATTCCTGATAAATTCGATTCAGTGTGGATACCAATGCAAAAAAGAAGCTTTTTCTGTTTTCCGGCGAGAGGATCTTGTTTACCAGATTTTCATGCAGGATCTCTTCCAGCAGCGCCAGAGCGCCCTCAGTTCCTCCGACGGTCATCTGCACCAGGTTGACTTCCACTTTCAGCGGATAATAGTACCCGTTGTAATAAATTTGCGCTGCATCTTCAGCCGTGATGAACATTTGATCCGGCAGGCTGTGCCGGTATTCCAACAAATGGTTGCACTGCTCCATTAACATGTGCAAATTCTTCAACCCTACTGCCGGGCTGCTGAGCGCCACGCGCAGCTGCATTCTGGCCGAGATCCCCAGCTGCGCAAACAGCGCCTGTACCCGCTGGCGTACCTGCTGGGTATCTTCACAATGGATCACAAGCACAAAACTGGTATCGTTCATGCTGACGAAGTGGACGTCTTGCTCTGCCCGGACGGTATCGCGCAGCAGGGATTTTGCCATGGTGAAGCCGTCCGCCTCGGTCGGATCTTCTGCCAGTTCTGCCAACACAACGACAAAACTGGTTTCTTCCAGTTCAGGCGGGGCTTCTTCATAATCAAAATTTGCATCCAGCAGCGCGTTTTTATAAATCTGTTCTGTCAGCAATAGTTGGCTGCGTTGCAGGTAGGCATCCAATTGACGGGCCTTCTCCGAGATTTGGGAAGTTTGTTCTCTGATATAATCAAATTCGTTGGTTTCTTCATCCACGCCGCCACCCAGCAAAGTGACCAACTCTTCCACCGGGGCATACAAACGGCGGTACAACAGTTTGGAAACCAGCACACTTCCTGCCACCAACGCCAAAAGCGGCAGCAAAAACATCGTGATCAGTGTGGTAAAACTCAAAGTTCCCGAAGCGTAGGTGGCAAAAAACAGCCATCCGATTTCTGAAAAAGACGCGCCCATCACGTTTTCGCCGTTAAGGGAAAAATCTAAAAGGGTAAGGGAGCCCGAAAGGTCTGTATCCTGCGCCCGCACATGGTCTATCATGGGAGCGTATCGAGACAGATCATCATTTTTAGCCGCAAGCACCTTGTCCTGCGTACAGACCATCCAGTCCGAACATTGCAACGGTGCAAATGCTTCGGTAAAGTTTTCCCGATCTATGGACAATACGAACAGCAAGTCGTTGCTTCCATAATGGTGCAGGGTGAGGTAGTTGATTTTTCCGCCATTGTTTACGCCGGTGTCAAACAAAACACTGCGGTCATATTGCTGCTCTTCCAGTTCGTCATAGATCTGCTGCAGGTCTTCTCTTTCCGCACCGATCCGCTCAGAAAAAGTTTCCAGCGACAGGCTCTCTGTAGGCGTCAGTACCAAATCCCTGCCCTGCTCCAGGTAGACCGCCGCAATGCTGTAATAGTTTAAGCGGTTTGCTGCAAGGGTGCTCTCTGCAAGTTGCTGTTGCACTTCGATCGCGTTGTAATACATTTCTTGTGGACTTCCGCTTTGTGCCAGCGCCTGCATAGCGGAATTTTTTTGTACGTTGGAAAAGGAATGAAACGCCGTCAACAATTCCGTGTTTATGATTTCAAAGCGCGCGGCTGTATCGGCCAGGATCATTTCTCTTCGTTCGCTTTTCGTTCTGGCGGTCAGTGCCACAAAGTACACGAGCATCAGCAGCGTCAATGCTACGGAAAAGATCCCAAGGAAAACCGCATTCAATGTGTGTTTGTACAGATGCCTGCCCGTTCGCTTAGCCAAACAGCCCCGCCCCTTTTCTCCCGCTTTGGTCGGCTCGGACGGCCTTTCATATTTTACTTATGACGGCCTTTCATATTTTACTTATATTATAGCAAAAAAGCCCGGGATCTACAAATCGGATGCTTTTTCCCCGGCATACGGCTTTGCTATATTGAAGGAAAACAAGAAGATCTTCCTCTTTTCTTATATTGAAATTTCCTTTCCCCATCTGGAAAAAACCATATTTCCCTTCCCGTTCATAAGCAGATTGCCCAAACCGTCCCCGTCGAACTCGGCATTCTGCACAAAGTTTTGCGAAAATAACATCGTCTATTCAATAATTTTCCGCAGAAAAGCAAAGATTTACACTTTTTTCTCCCACGGGTATAATACCTCGTGTCAGGCGGATCCATCTCTGCCCCAAATGCAACACACTGGAAAGGGTGACTCTTTTGAAATTCGCACTACGCAGTAAAAAAAGGCCGCGCTCCCCTTCCGAAGCGATCCAGCAGGATGCCCTGCGCAAAAACGGGATAGGGGTTCGTTTTCGGAAAGACTGGGATCTGTATCTCCTTCTTCTTCCCGGTCTGATTTGGTTTATCCTGTTTGCCTATGTTCCTATGGGCGGCTTGGTTATCGCTTTCCAGGACTACAACGTTTGGAAAGGGATCGCGGGCAGTGAATGGGTCGGCCTGCAGAATTTCATTGATTTTGTTACCGACGACGTTTTCGTGCGGGTGGTCAAAAACACGCTGATGCTGAGCCTTTACAACATCGTGTTCTGCTTTCCCGCCCCCATCATTTTGGCGATTCTTCTTACGGAAATGCGCAATCGCTTCCTCAGCAGGATCACGCAGACCGTCACCTTTATCCCATATTTTATCTCCCTGGTGGTCGTCTGCGGCATGGTGCTGAGTTTCTGCTCCCCCAGTACCGGGTTGATCAATATCATCCTGCGCAGCCTCGGGCTTGAGGAACACTACTTCATGGTGGATCCCGATGCCTTCCGGCCAATCTATACGATTATGATGATGTGGCGCGAGACGGGATTCAACGCCATCGTATACGTCGCCGCCCTTATGGGGATCGACCGGCAGCTGTACGAAGCCGCCAAGGTGGACGGCGCTTCCAAATGGCAGCAGATCCGCTACGTCACGCTCCCCGGCCTGATGCCCACCATCGTTACAATGTTCATCCTGCAGATCGGCAAGCTCGTCAAGGTCAGCTACGAGGCCGTGTTGCTGCTGTACCAGCCTGCTACTTACGAGACAGCCGACGTCATCGGCACCTATGTGTACCGCACCGGCCTGATGGAGCAGAATTTCGGCCTGGCTACTGCCGCCGGTCTGTTTGAATCGCTGATTGCACTGGTCCTGGTGGTCCTTTCCAACAAGATCAGCAAAAAAGTGTCGGAAACCGCGCTTTGGTAAGGAGGACTCCCCATGACCCATACAAAACACAAGATTCCCCGCGCCAAAGGTGAACTTGCCTTTGAGATCGCCGCCAGCATCCTGTGCGTGCTGATCATCCTCGTTTCCGTTTATCCCATCTATTATATCCTGATCTGCTCCGTCAGCAATCCCTTTGCAGTACAGTCCGGCGAGGTCCTGTTCACCGTCAAGGGTTTTACATTGGAGAGTTTCAAGGCCGCATTCCAGATGGACGGCCTGTGGACGGCCTACGGCAATACGATCTTCTATACCGTGTTCGGCGTGATTTTCAACATGTTCTTCACCGCCACCATGGCCTATGCGCTGTCCAAAAAACGCTTGATCGCACGCAAATTTTTCACGCTGCTGGTCGCCTTCACCCTGTGGTTCCAGGCCGGTATGATCCCGCTGTACCTGACCCTGCGCAACTACAATATGCTGGACAAACGCATCACCATCCTGCTGGCCTTTGCCATCAACGCTTACAACCTGATCATCCTGCGCAGCTTCTTTGAGCAGCTGCCGGATTCCTTAGAGGAAGCCGCCCTGATCGACGGCGCCAGCAACATTCGGATCTTCTGGTCCATTTATCTGCCGCTATCCAAACCCGCACTGGTCACGGTGGGGACCTTCTACGCGGTCAACCGCTGGAACAACTACTTCTGGGCCATGAACATCCTCAACGATGATTCCAAGATCCCCTTGCAGGTCATGCTGAAAAAACTGCTGGTAGACCGTGTGGCCGGTGCAGAGGAGGCAGCCATCATCACACCGGCTTCCGCCACCAGCCCCGATACCATCATCTACGCGGTCATCATTCTGGCCATCGTTCCCATGCTCATCGCCTACCCTTATGTACAACGTTACTTTAAATCCGGCGCTACCCTGGGCGCGGTCAAGGGGTGATCGCTCGCTTCCGGCTCCATCAGAGTTGTTTTCTGATACGATCATAACCACACATACACAAGGAGGAAAAACATGAAAAAAACACGTTCCGCACTTTCTGCCATGTTGGCTGCCGCGCTGCTTCTCACCGGCTGCGGCGCACCGGCGGCCGGCTCCACCACCAGTTCGGAGACGTCGTCCGGCAGCACAGCCAGCGCCGACAGCCAGTATCTGTGCTCGGAAGAGCCCATCACCTTCACTTTCTTTGACATCTTCGACAATATCACCTTCGACCCCTCCTGGGCGGTGTTCCAGGAAGCTGCCAAATTGACCAACGTCAGCCTCGAGAGCAGCGTTTCCCAGAGCAGTTCCGACGAAACAACGGCCTTCAACCTGATGCTCTCCTCGGGCAATCTGGCGGATATCATCAGTTACGTCAATATGTCCGACCTGGAAAAGCTGGGCCATGACGGCGGCCTGATCCCCCTGAACGACCTGATCGACGAGTATGCGCCTCATCTGAAACAGGTCCTGGAAGAAAATGACGAGTTCCGCAAGATCGCCACTGCGGAAGACGGCAACATCTACGTTATCCCGAAACTGCAAAGCATTGACGTGGCCGAAGGCGATTTTATCCGCATGGATTGGCTGGAAAAGCTGAATCTGGAAGTTCCGAACACCGTAGATGAATTGTATACCGTGCTGAAGGCTTTCCGCGAGCAGGACCCGAACGGAAACGGATTGAAGGATGAAATCCCCTTCTTCAGCCGCCAGGGGACCAAGAGTTTCAACGACGTACTGAACCTTTGGGACGCTCATGAGGATTTCTATGTCCGTGACGGCAAGATCACCTACGGGCCGATGGAAGACGAGTTCAAACTGGCCATGGAAAATGCTGTGAAGTGGTACGCCGAGGGGCTGATCGACCCCGAATGGTTCACCCGCGGCTCCAATGCCCGTGACGTACTGCTGGGCGCCAATCAGGGCGGCTACTGCAACGACTGGTTCAGCAGCAACGCCGAGTATAACGACAAACTGGCCGAGGCCATTCCCGGGTTCTCTTTCCTGCCCATTGCGCCGGTCGAAAACCAGAATGGCGAACGCATTGCCCACACCAGCCGCGTGGGCAACCCGGGCTGGGGCATTTCCGCCCAGTGTGAGGACCCCGTGGCGGCCATCAAATACTTCGATTTCTGGTTCACTGACGTTGGCAACGACCTGTGCAACTACGGCGTGGAAGGCGTGACCTACACCCGCAATGAAGACGGCAGCATCCAGTATACCGACGCGATCATGAATACCGACAAAACCGCACTGAGCGAACTGCGCAACTACGGCGTGCAGTACCGCATCGGCATGATCCAGGACTATGCCTACGAGGAAGCCTGGAGCAACGATATTGCCAAAGAAGGCAATAAGATGTATGAAGAGGGCGGCTACGTCTATACGCCGATCCCGCAGCTGAACGGCGAACTGGCACTGAAGTACACCACCGAAGAAGATTCCGAATATACCAAAATCATGTCCAGTGTGACGCCCTACGTCACGGAGATGATCCAAAAGTGGGTCTTGGGTTCCGAAGATTTTGCTTCCACCTACGACGCTTTCATCCAGTCGCTGAAGGACAAGGGCATTGAACGTGCCATCGAGATCAACCAGGCCGCTTACGACCGCTATATGGCAAACTGAGCAGGGAAAATCGGCACAAAAAGGCGGGGAACCTGTTTCCCCGCCTTTTTCCATGAAGCCCTTATGTTTAAGAAGGAGGATACGATAATGGATCCCACTGTACTGGAACGCGCCTATACTGCTTCGCTGAAAAAAATCCGGCGGAATTGTGACTCGATCGGGGTGGCTTTTCCTCATGTGGCCAACGGCCCCCACGGAGAATATGACCGGGAAAAGCCCAGCTTTTGGACCGGCGGGTTCTGGGGCGGCCTGTTGTGGCTGGCCTACCGCGAAACCCACGACCCCAAGCTGCTGGAAACCGCCTGCGAACTGGAAACGGCACTGGACGTTCCGCTGGATGAATATCTGCACATCCACCACGATGTGGGCTTTATGTGGATGCCCACCGCTGTGGCCCACTACCGGAAAACCGGCTGCCAAGCCGCACGTGCGCGGGGGTTGAAGGCGGCCAGCCACCTGATGGGGCGCTTCAACCTGAACGGCCGCTTCCTGCGTGCCTGGAACGACGAGGTCTACGCCGACAGCCAGGGCTGGGCCATCATCGACTGCATGATGAACATTTCGCTGCTGTACTGGGCTTCCCGGGAACTTCACGACCCCCGGTTCCGTCAAATCGCCATGGCCCACGCCGACACCGTCCTGGAAAGCTTCCTGCGCCCCGACGGTACCGTCCCCCACATCGTGCGCTTTGATCCCGAAACCGGGCGCAAGATCGAAAATCTGGGCGGGCAGGGGAAAGGGCCGGATTCTGTCTGGTCCCGCGGGCAAGCCTGGGCGATCTATGGCATGGCCATCTCCTACCGGGAAACCGGCTGCACGCGTTATCTGGATGCGGCCAGAAAGGTGGCGCACACTTTCTGGTCTGCGCTGCCCGATGACAAGATCCCCTACTGGGATTTCTGCGCAGAAGGGGAGGAACGCGAAGCGCGTGACAGTTCCGCCGCCAGCTGCGCCGCCAGCGGCATGCTGGAGATCGCCGCCCTGACACGGGACCCGGAGGAAAAAACCTTCTTTACCAACTGCGCCCTGGAGATCCTGCAGAGTCTGTCGGAACACTACGCCTGTTTTGATGACAGCACCCAGGGGATCATCCGTGCCGGTACCGTCAGCTACCCCGCCCGGCGCCATATCAACGTTCCCATCATCTACGGCGACTTCTTCTTTGTAGAGGCGCTGGGCAAATGGAAGGGCCTGCCCGGGCTGTTTTAAAGAGGCGATATACCATGAAACAGACACATCTGATCATGATCGTAGCGGACCAGCTGCGCTGGGATGTTTTGGGGAAGGGGTATACGCCAAACATCGACGCCATCGCGGCAGAAGGCATCACCTTTGACCGTGCCTACTGCGCGTCCCCCCTCTGCGGCCCTGCCAGGGGCGCATTGTTCACCGGTCTGTGCCCCAACACCAACGGCAGCCGGATCAACCCCTGGTTCGCTGCCGACGCCGCGAGGGGGTGCGTACACCAGGGCATACCCCACCTGTACGGCATGATGGAAGCCAGCGGCCGCGAATGCATCCACAGCGGCAAACAGCATCTGTTCACCGAAGGCGGAAAGCTGGAGGACGATCCTGCCAGTCAGACCCGCTGGCTTTCCACTGAGCGCAGTTATCAGGAATTTCTGGCCCATGCCGGCCGCCGGGCGCCCGGCGGGCCCCGCTTTCGCACGCCGGTGCCCGAGATGGCGGGGGGACGGCATACCCGGCTGTGCAATTACTCCAACGCTGAAACCGGCTGC
>NZ_CALADU010000152.1 GCF_937890665.1 uncultured Subdoligranulum sp. | reverse complement strand
CCACAAAGCTTTGCAGATGTTCCCCCTGCGCCAGCATGGTGGACAGGTCGAGGTTCACGGCAAGGCCAGGATTGTCCAGCCGCTTGACCAGCGCAAAGGCCTCCGCGGTACCGTTGAGATAGTTGGTATAGGCCGGGGCGTTGGCCTCGATGGCCAGACGCACGCCATACCGGGCTGCCAGATTGCCGGCCTGCACAAAGAAGGATTCCGCCAAGGCATCGTCGGCCCCCAGCGGACGCATCCGGTTCTTGGGACAGCCGAAGACCAACGACGGACAGTTGAGGCTGTGGGCAAACTGGAAAGCCCCGGCGGTATAGTCCAGCAGTTCCTCGCTTTGGGCTCCCTCAAAAATATTGCCCTTTTGGCCGTACCAGATACTTTGCAGGCTGGGTACCGAGAACCCCCAACGGTTTTTTAGATACCCGCCGAACAGGGCGGCGGAGGTCAGATTCTCGTAGGGTTCTGCCGGGAAGATCCGGGTGGGGGCAATCTCCAGCCCCGTGAAGCCCGCTTGCTGCATGGCCGTGTAGACGGCCTCATCATCCTGTTTATGCCATGCGATGTTGGAGATTGCCAGTTTACATACGGGCATCGTCCCGCTCCTTCCCCGGCCGCAAAAAGCGCCGTATATCGTCCAGTTCCTGCTGTTCCGTACACAGATAGGGACCGTCCCCCCCCAGCAACGCCCCGTAGCGGCTATGCAGGTCATAGTCAAATGGGGCCTTAGGCAGTTCGTTGTGCCAGTCGGTTTTGCCGGTGACGGCGGTGTAAACCGTTTCGGCGGAAATCGGCGGCGTGCAGAGATGCAACAGCCGCAGCCCGGCCTGCCGGGCCGCCGTCAGATCATCCCATAGGCGGCCCAGATTGTAGAATTGATACCGGCTGCGAGAGTCGGTAAACGCCAGCGCGTTGAAGTCGTTGGCGGCAAAGAAAGCCCGCAGCGCCGCCGCATCCACGGCGCCATTGCACTTGTAAAAGCCTTTGTCCGCCAGCGTATAACCGTCCCGCACCAGTTCGGATTTTTGCGCCAGTTCGTGGTATTTCTCCGGTTTGAGCAGCGACGGCGTCAGGGTGCGCAGGTCATACAGGAAGTTCTTTTTGAGCCCCTGACCATAGAGAGCGGGCAGCCGGACGATGAGGGCATCGGGGAAATCCTCCCGCACCCAGTGCTCCAACTGCAGGCGGTTGCGGCCATAGGCCGAAAGATTTTCGGTGTCCGGCTCGTCATCCTCGTCCTTGCCCCGGCTGTCGGCATAGACCGCAATGCTGGAGATCAGCACCACCTCTTGGGGGGCGATCTTTTGCAGGTTTTGCCGGGCCGCTTCCATGACGGCCAGATCCGCCTCGGGATCGGCGTTGGCCAAAAACATAGCTGCCGGCACCCCCGCATAGACACACAGAGAGGGGCGGGTGCCGTACTGCGCCGCCACATCACTGCTGTGGCAAGCCGCCGTAAAGTTGTGTTTGGCCATGAGATTGCCGCCCACAAACCCGGTGGATCCTACAAGAAGATCGCTGTACACACACTTCGCCCCATTTCTACACATTCATACAGAATGCATTATAACCGATTACCGCACAAAAAGCAACGCCCCGCGTCGGTTCCGACACGGGGCGAAGGCTTATTTTTGACAAATGTTTATAAATTGACCGAGAATCGACAGTCCTACCGGACCGGATTTTTCGGGATGGAACTGACACCCTACCACCGAACCATGGGCGGCTACCGCACAGACCGCCCGTCCGCCATAGCAGGTATCGGCCAAACGGTCCGCCTGCGCGGTGGGCTTGGCCTCATAGCTGTGGATAAAGTAACATTCCTGTCCGGGGGTCACACCGGACAGCACCGTACCGGCAAAATCCTTCCGGCCGCCCGCCGGCAGCAGCGGGTCCCACTGGATATGGGGTACCCGCTGGGGCGTCCCCTGCAAATCGGTGTCGGGAATTTTTACCACCCGACCGGGGATCAAGCCCAGCCCTTTCCAACAACCAAATTCCTCGGATTCCTCAAACAGCATCTGCATGCCAAGGCAGATGCCCAACAAAGGGGTTCCCTCCACGGCCTTTTGGCGGATCGGCTCCACCAGCCCCAACCGCTCCAGACCGGCCATGCCATCCCGGAACGCGCCCACACCGGGCAGTACCAGCGCGTCGGCAGCTCGCACATCCGCCGGGTCGCTGGTCAGTATCGTCTCGGCCCCGCAGTGGACCAAGGCATTCTGCACGCTGCGCAGGTTGGACAGGCCGTAGTCGATGATCGTCACTTTCATACGCCGCGCACCTCCACGCCTCCGGCCCGGATCTCCTCTTTCAGCTCCGGCACCGTCTCTTTCCCGTAATGCAGAACCGCCGCACAGGCCACTGCATCGGCCCCCGCACGGGCCGCCTCCACAATATCGTCACCGCAGCCTACACCGCCGCCGCAGATCACCGGGATATGCACCGCCGCGGTCACTGCTTGAATCAATTCCAGATCCATGCCCCGCTGCAGGCCTTCGCTGTCCACGCTCATCAGCAGGATCTCCCCTGCTCCCAGCGCTTCCCCCCGCTTGGCCCACTCCACCACGTCGTACCCTGAATGGGCCCGACCGTTGTCGTAGTAGGCTTCCCACTTGCCGGGCCAGGTTCGGCTGCGCTTCGCCTGAATGGACAACACCATGCATTGGCTGCCGAAGGCCTCGGCGATCTCGGTGATCAGTTCGGGCCGCTTGATCGCCGCCGTATTGACGGCTACCTTGTCGGCTCCCATGGCCAGCAGGTGGCGCACATCCTCCACACTGCGGACACCGCCGCCCACGCAAACCGGGATGAAGACATCCTCCACCGTTTTGCGCACAATGTCGCTGAGGTTGTTCCGGTTGTACAGGCTGGCCACAATATCGATGTAGAGCAGTTCATCGATGCCCTGCTCATAGTACCGCTTGGCGAACTGGTTGGGGTCCCCCAGCTTGCGCAGTCCTTCCATCTGGATGCCTTTGACCAGATTGGTGTCCTTCACGTCCAGTCGGGCGATCAGGCGTATTTTGTCTGCCATAGATAGTCACCTCCATTGTATAGGGGATCAAATCTCATGATGGGTCCCCTTCGGGTCGCCCCAAAGCACCTCGCTGTCACCCTCGTAGGGGGTGTAGCGCAGCTTCCACATGTTGTCCTCCCACTTCCACAGGTGGGGCGAACGGAACCGATCGGCCAGATGCATGAAGTAGGCCCGGTCCATCTTGGGTTGTTCAAACAGTTGGGACGCATGGGGGAAATGCTGCTTGTCGATGGAAAGATACTGCATGATCTCTTTCTCGAAGCGGTCGGGGTATTCGCCGTCGAACTTCTTGCACAGCGCCTTGGCTTCGTCGAGGGTGATCTCTTCGTTGCGGATCTCCTGCGCGGCGTCGTAGGTGGTACGGCCGATGCCATACTTGATGTAGGTGGTGTAGTAGAAGAAATCGTCGATCTTGTCGTCGATGGAATTGTACTTGGAGTAAGTGCCCTGCGTGCGCTCCGGCGCCGGACGGAAACCGCCATGCTCCACCGAATAATAATAGGCGCCCTGAGGATGCCACTTTTCATAGTAGCCCAAATACCGCACCTGAACGTGGTTTTTCTCCAGATTGGAGGTTTCGGAGGGCAGATAGATGGCCAGATCCGCCTTGTCGATCTTATAGTCCTCCTCCAGTTGGCGCAGGCTCACGCCGCCCAGATAGATGTGGTCGTAGTCATTGACGGCAAAGAAATGCTCATCCCGCAAGGCCGAGTTGTTATCCGCAATGGGATTGCCAAATTCCGCCTCGTTCTCCCCGTAGAACACCAGCGGGATGCCGAACTTGGCAGCCATCTTGGGGGCCAGTTGTTTCTGCCCCAGAATGAAGGGCTGGAAGGGGTGGAACAGATTCTCGGTAGCCAGACGGGTCAGCAGTCGATGAGTCTGCCCATTGGGGGTACACAGGTAGTTATCAAACCCGGCGTGGATCCAGGCCTGCATATTCTCCCAGCCCCAAGGGGTATAGATATGGGGCGCCCAGGTGACGGTCAACGGGTGCATGCCGTACTTGTACTTGAGCAGGTGGGCAGCGTAGAAGCTGTCTTTACCGCCGGACCCCGGCACCAAACAATCGTAGGAACCGTCGTTCTTGCGGTACTCATCGCAGAGTTCCCGCAGCTCCTTCTCCCGCAAGGCCCAGTCAATATGACCGTTGGCTTTATTGTGGCAGGCATGGCAGGCATCACAGACGCCGTCCTCCTGAATGACCATCGTCTTCTTGATGGAATGGATGGTGTGCTCAAACTCATAGCAGGAGTTGGGCTTCTGGTTGCTCATGACACATTCCTTACAGAACTGTACATGTTTGGGCAGGCCATAGTAGGCCTCGCGCTGGTCTTCCGGCAGATCTGGCGCGTATTTGCTGTAATCGATATCGACATAACGAGGAAGTTTTTCCATATTTCTGCACTCCATTCCGGCAAATTTCCATACAAAAAGGCGCCGTCCGTATGGCGATGCCAAACGGACGGCGCCTTTGCCGTTCCCACGTATTATAGCACACCCACCCAAACTGTGCAAGTGGGGTGTCTTTTTTGTTACACCGTGAAGTCCAAACAACTGCGCAGTTGGGTATAGGGCCGCACCTTGCCGTCGGCCACCGCCACATGGGCGGGATGGACCGAATACCCTTTCAGCGCGGCTTCATCGGTGAAGGTGGAGTCCAGCATCAGATCGGCGTTGGAGCTGGGCAGACACTCGGTCTGCACGCGGATTTCCACCAGCCCCGGGATCTGTCCGGCCAGTCCTTCCAACCCTTCCTTGATGCCTGCCTTGACGGCGTCCTTCTCGGCGCCCTGCAGTTCGGGTTTCAATGTCCAAAGAATGATGTGTTTGACCATGATGATAAACCTCCTGTTGATAATCCGGATGCGACGGCCTTTCCGTCCCCCGAGTTCGGCGTGTCATTTTCTGCCCCAGCGCCAGCAGCCAAACCAAGGCCGCCAATGCCAGACCGCAGGCAGCCGTCACTGGTCCGAGCCCACGAAACCAGTTGATATACAGTCCAAAGGCTGCATCGTCGGCAGGCATCCAGTGCTGCCAGCCGGATCGCTGAATACCGATACACGCCAGTACCGACGCCAATGCCACCGCCGTCCCCACCGTGTATGCTGTCTGGGTCAGTACTCCCCCCTGCGTCCGTGCCGACCACCAAAGGCAGCTCCCAAACGCCACTGCCAACACCACCATGAGTACCCAGGCCACCTGCCGATACTGCATTAAGATGTTGAGCAGATTGGACAATGGCGGGTTAATGTTGCTGCGCCACATATCGTCACACACGTCGCTGATCTGATCATAACGAAGGGTATCTTCGTCGGTCCATAACACGTTGGTTTCCCAGGTGATCGTATCTTGCAGATAGGTGACGACCTCCTTATACGGACTGTCCGGCTGAGAGGTTGCTCCATGCCAGATCCTGTCGGCACGGCGTATCACGGCCACCCGCACAGTTTCCGGCGTAACCAGCGGCTCCAAAATATCACCGCGAAGACTCGCTGCCTCTGCAATGGTGCGAGCTCCTTGCTGGACATTTTCGTAGATTGTCTGCAAGCAGGTGCTGGTTTCTAATTTGTGCAGATAGTAACCTTCCCGGAACAAAGTCAGCGAAAGAGCCGTCAGCAGCGCCAGCAGGCAGCCGCAAACCACCGCCAGTCCCTGCGTAGCTACCGCCAACCCCGTCGCATTCCGCCGCCGGTTCACGGCTGACCTACCTGCAGCTCCGGGCCGCTGACATAGTCACAGTAGACAAAAAAGCGTTCATCCGTAGGGTTGACGATGCCGAAGGGATAGCAGGTATACATGATGAGGTTTTCCTCTTCCGCCTCCAGATCATACGCGGAAGTATCGGTATCCAATGCTACCTGCGTACCGGTGACCACATAATGGTATTCGCCGTAAGAGGTGGTAAACGTCACTTCGTCTCCGGTCTGGACACTCTCAAAATCCCGGAAGTAGGTTCCGGTGTGGCCGCCCATCAGGATCGTTCCCCCTTCACCGGGAATCTTTGCCCCCTTATAGGTGCCGGCCCCTTTGGAGAATTCCGTTTCGGAATCTCCATAGTACACATCACAATCCACCGCTGTACCGCTGATGGTCAAATGCCCCAACAAATCTCCAGCCTGCGGATAGCTTTCCAACACACCGGTTTCCGGCTGCGCTTCGGGGGTAGCCGTCGGCTGTATCTCAGACAGGGTAGGGATTTCCGGTTCGTTGGACAAACCGGAACTGGAGGCCGCTGGTTTGAGCGCCGCCATCACCGCCCCCAAAACTGCAA
>NZ_CALADU010000151.1 GCF_937890665.1 uncultured Subdoligranulum sp. | reverse complement strand
CAACGGCCCGGGCATTCCTGACTCGGCAAAACCCCGCGTTTTTGACATGTTCTACAGCGCCTCGAACCGGATTGCCGACAGCCGTCGCAGCATGGGGCTGGGGCTGGCGCTGTGCAAGTCTATCATTACGGCCCATGGCGGGGAGATCACGGTGGCTGACCACGCGCCCCATGGGACAGTTTTTACGTTTACCATACCAATTGAGGAGGTTGAATTGCATGAATAAACCCTTGATTTTGGTCGTGGAGGACGATGCGCCTGTCCGCAGTCTGATCACAACGACTCTGCGGGCGCACGATTACCGTTTTCTCTCTGCGGCCAACGGGGAATCCGCTATTCTGGAAGCCAGTTCGCACAATCCGGACATCATGCTGTTGGATTTGGGACTGCCGGATCTGGATGGCGTAGAGGTGATTCACCGTGTCCGCACCTGGTCGAATCTGCCGATCATTGTGATTAGCGCCCGCAGCGAGGACACGGATAAGATTGAGGCGCTGGATGCCGGGGCAGATGACTATCTGACCAAGCCGTTCTCCGTGGAGGAACTGTTGGCCCGTCTGCGGGTAACCCAGCGCAGGCTGGCTACCCTGCAGGCCGGAGTGGTGAACGAAGGCGCTGTATTCACCAACGGCAGGCTGAAGGTGGATTATGCTGCGGGGTGCGCGTTTCTGGGCGAAGAGGAACTGCATCTGACGCCCAGTGAGTACAAGCTGCTATGCCTGCTGTGCAAGAATGTGGGCAAAGTGTTGACGCACACCTTCATCGCCCAGCAGATCTGGGGCAGGAGTTGGGAAAACGATGTGGCATCTCTCCGGGTCTATATGGCCACCCTGCGCAAGAAGTTGGAACGGGATCCGGATTCTCCGCAATATATTCAGACGCACATTGGAGTAGGGTACCGGATGCTAAAGGTGGAGTAACAGCGGATGCATTCCAATTTCAGTGAAAAGATCGTTTTATTCTTCATGTGATGTGTGATGCATTTTGCGGCACTTGAAATACTGGATTCCATGGGCATAAATGAGTGTAGTGGGACACACAAAACGATATTATTTCGTTAGTCGGTGAAATACCGTCAATCCATTGTGTAACAAGGGAAAACGGCGATTTTTACTAACGAAAATTTTATGATATGACACAATATCTGTTTTTTCAATATAACACGCATCAGTCCTTATTCTTTGTTTTGGCGTCAGATTTTAATACGCCTGCACCGGCTTTGCGTATCCGGATCCACTGTGTCCAGACTGCGCTACACACATGGAGCACCACTTGCGCACATTTACTGCTGGATCCTGCGGATGTCATCGAAGTTCAATCCGCCATCTGTTTTCTTCACGGTTTGGATAGCCCACTTGCGCAGGGGTTCCAGTTCAGAGAATGTGAGACTCTCGTCCATCGCCAGCAGGCGCATCATCATGGACTCCTCCACCGCCATTTTGAACAGCAGTTTTCCAATGCGATCACCCAGCGCGCCCAATCGTGTTTCCAGCACACCGGAGATTGCGTCAGTGAGGTAGCGTTCGTTGCGATCGGTTTTGCGGTAGCCGGTATAAAAGCGGATTGCTTTTTCGATATACTCATTCTGCGTGGAGCAGCCATCCGCTTTATATTCCCCGCCGACCATGTTCCACGCTTCGTCCGTCAGCCACACAGTATGGCGGTTCTTACCGTTCTCAATCATATGAGAGAATACCATCATAGCGCGGAGTGGGCGAAAGTAGCCTCAACTTGTTGGAAGCGCCGGGTAGTGCTGTGATTTTCCTATAAGTCACGGCATTTACCCCAACTTGCCCACAGTTTCGGGCAGTGCCCCGACTTCCAGGAAGTAAGAGGTATAGCACCCGGCCCCCTCTTGCAGGGCAGGCTTATTGCAGCAGACGATTCTCCAGAGTCGTTCTGAAATCCGCGCTTGGCGAAGCTCCGTACTATCTGAAAGAACAATGGCCGTATCTGATCTGTGGTCCGGAAGATGGCCGTCTGGAACCGAACAACAATATGGCGGAGCGATCTACTAAGCCATTTGTGATTGGCCGAAAGAATTTCCTCTTTGCCAACATACCGCGCGGGGCGCAGAGCAGTGCGGTGATCTACAGCATGATTGAAACAGCCAAGGCGAATGACCTTGATCCGTACTGCTATCTGACCTGAGTGCTGACCAATGCACCGATCCTGGCCGCTGGTGGCGGGGAATGGGCTGTAAAGATACTGCCTTCCAATGCTCCGGCCTCTTGCCGAACTTTCTCAAAAGAACATTGACCTCATTCAAGGACGAGATGGCTCATGGGACTGTCCCGTCCTTTTTCCTGCTCTGCAAAAAAGCTGGAATTTACTGGTTGTGTCTGCCTTCTTATGCTTTTGTTTAAGGAGGTGGCTTCCATGACAATAGAGAAAAATATTATGGCCACGTTAAAAAGAGAAATGGACAAGAGAGGTGTAAATTATGCGGAGTTTTCGGCAGAAATTAATATCCCAAGAACGACCCTGCAAGGCTATTTGAACGACACTTCGCATCCAAGAGCTGATTCTATGGAAAATCTCGCGGATAAATTGGGAATCTCCGTAGCAGAACTGGTTTCCGGCGAAGAACCTTCTGCATCTGCGATGGATTTTGATTTTGACCAGATCCTTTCCACCGTTCCAACCCTCCACCCCAAAGTCTTGCCTGCAGCTCAGCAAGCAGCTTCACTGCTGAAAAGTCTGTTACAACTGTCTAAGGAGCTGTATGCCGCAGAGGAGCGGAACGTTGATACGCCGTACCAGAATGTAGACCATCTATAC
>NZ_CALADU010000150.1 GCF_937890665.1 uncultured Subdoligranulum sp. | reverse complement strand
GCCCGCTGCGCAGCCGCCCGTTGGAGGACTGCGTGGCCGAAGCCCGCTGGCTGGCGGGGGAAGGGGTGCGGGAGCTGATCCTTGTGGCACAGGACCCCACCGCTTATGGCGAGGATTGGGGCAAACCCGGCGCCGTCTGCGAACTGCTGGACCGCCTGCAAGAGATCGATGGTATCCGCTGGATCCGCATCCTTTACGCCTACCCGGAACGAATCAGCGATGCCTTTATCGCCGCCATGGTGCGCAACACCAAGGTGGTGCCGTATCTGGATCTGCCCATTCAGCACTGCGATGACGCGGTGCTCAAAGCGATGAACCGTCGGGGCGGCCGCGCCGACATCGAGGATGCCATTGCCCGTCTGCGGGCAGCCATCCCCGGCATTACGCTGCGCACCACCTTGATTGCCGGGTTCCCCGGTGAAACCGAGGAACAGTACGCCGAGCTGTGCGACTTTGTAAAAACCATGCGGTTTGACCGGCTGGGCTGCTTTGCCTACTCCGCCGAGGAAAACACCGTGGCGGCCAAGATGGACGGTCAGTTGGACGAGGAAACCAAGCAGCGCCGTGCCGACCATATCATGGAATTGCAGGCCGAAGTCAGTGCCGACCGGGAAAAAGAGATGGTGGGCCAGACGCTGGAATGCATTTGCGACGGTGTGGACGATGAGACCGGCATGTACTTACTGCGTTCCAAGGCCGATTGTCCCGAAATCGACGGCAACGTGCTGACTCCGGCGGATACCCCGCTGGAGACCGGTGCTTTTTATCTGGTCACCATCACCGATGCCGACACCTACGACCTCTACGGTTACGTGGAGGAAAAACTGGAGGATTGAGCCATGAATCTGCCTAACAAACTGACGATGCTGCGGGTCCTGCTCGTGCCCGTATTTATGGTGTTCGCAGCGTTCAGCCGCTACGGAACCGCTGACTATAACCCCACCTTCATGCTGGTGGCGGGGGTGATCTTTACGGTGGCCAGCATTACCGACTTTTTGGACGGCTACATCGCCCGCAAAAATCATCTGGTTACCGATTTTGGCAAGTTTATGGACCCGTTGGCAGACAAATGCCTGACTACCGCGGCCTTCATCTACATGGTGGCTGACGGGGTCTGCTCGCCGGTGGTGCTGGCTATCATCCTCTTCCGGGAATTTGCAGTGGCCGGTGTGCGGATGATCGCTGCCGAGTCCGGTACCGTCATTGCCGCCAACATGTGGGGTAAGGTCAAAACGGTGCTGCAGATGCTGACCATCATCTTCTACTACTTTGCCGCTGCGTTGGGCAATCCCACCGACATTGCGGGGGTGGGACTTATCACGATGGTACTCACCTGGCTGGTGGCTGCGGCTACGCTGCTGTCGGGCTGCATCTATCTGTGGCAGAACCGCGCTTGCTTCATGCAGGCAAAATAAGAACAGGAGTACACTGCTTTGTTCCATTTTACACCCCGCGCAAAAATACAGCAGCTTTTTGCCAGAATGACCCGCGCTGAGCGGGCCGTTCTGGTTTTGCTGTGCATTTTTTCCGTTAAGTTTTTGTTCAGTACCGCCGCCCAATTCCTGCCGGTTTTGCAGGCGGTAGATGCGCTGGGCAGCGGCCGAAACCCGGTGGATATCTGGCTGCTCTTGCTCTGCTGCACGGCGCTGTTGGGTACTTTCTGTCTGTACCGTCGGGCGTGGCGGGCTGTGGGCGCCCGGATGACCCGGTTTGACGGTGTGCTGCTGGCAGTCTGCTGTCTGCTCAACGCCGCCTTCTACCTTCACGCCATGCTTGGCCGTCAAAGTCTCTACCTCTGGGACAACGCCACCTACTACAACTTGCAGGTGCGGTTGGAATCCAACTTTGCCGATGGCGTTTTTATGGGGGTAGGCTCCACGATCTATAAGACCTGGTTCAACGACTATGCCCCCTTTGTCATCAACATTCTGCTGGAACCCTTCTTTATGTTCACGGCGCGGACGGCCAATACCTTCGCCATCCTCTGTGCGGTGCTCTTCCCGTCGCTGGTCTACTTCGGCGCTTTGATGCTGCTTATGGTGCTGCGACGTCAACTGAAGCTGCGGGCACCGCGAATTTTCACGGCGGTGGGGATGGCTTTTGTGCTGTTGCTGCCGCTGCTGCATGTGGCGCTCTACCGCGGTATGCCCGACGTGCTGGGGGTGGCCTTCGCCTTTATGCTGATGGCACTGCTCACCGGTTATGACTTTGACCGCCCGGCGCTGGGGCGTCTGGTCAGCATCACCACCTTCACCGGGTTGCTGATGCTCACCCGCCGCAGCTATATGTTCACCGTCGTTACCCTGTTTTTGTTCTACGGTATCCGTGTGCTGGTGCTGGCTTGGCGCCGCCGCGATCGCGGTGCGTTGGTGCGGTTTGTGCAGTTTGCGGTGGCCTCGTTGCTCTGTGTGGGACTGCCGTTGGCTCCCATGTTCTGGCGAATTATCCGTGCCGATTACAGCGACCGGTACGCGACTTACCAGACCGGCGGCTTTCTGTCCGAGCTGAACAACCAGCGGATCTATCTGGGCGGCTTTTTGCTGGTCGTGCTTCTGATTGGCATTCTATACGGACTGTATAAAAACAAGCTAAGATTCCTTACTGTATTGTCTGCTGCTGGGGGCATCTTTACCATTCTGATGGTCACCCGGGTACAGAACATGGACGACCACCAATCCTTGGCGGTGGCGCCTTTTTACCTGTTGGGTTGTTTTCTCTGCGCGGCGGCGGTGGCCGATCTGCCCCGGCGTTGGCTGCGGGTCGTGCCGGCAGTGGCGCTGAGCGGTATGTGCATGCTGAACTTCGGCGCCTGCAGTTTTTTGCTGCCAGTGCTGTTCCCGGCAGAGGTATACAGCGGTCTTTATTTCTATCTGGACAGCGAGCGGGAAGATATGGCCCAGATCCAGCAGGTCAACGATTGGCTGCGGGCCAACTGCACGGGGGAAAACTCCGCCTATATGATTTGCCACGGGTCGGTTTACAGTCCCGATGTCTTCCGGGCGGCAGCCCTGCCCGATGAAAGCATCCGCACGATTTTGCCTTACGGTGCGGTCAACCCGGGCAACGATGCCTTCCCCAAAGAGATCTTTACCGCGCAGGTGGTACTGACCTGTACGCCCTTTGACCCCAACAACCACACCGAAAAGATTAACGCTGCCTTTTTGGAAAATCAGGAAACCTACCATCCCTTCGAGGTGGCGGCCACCTTTGATATGGGCAACGGCTATACTATCACGGCCTATCGCCGGGTGCAGGCCCCCACGGTGGAGGAATTGGACACCTACCGCCGTTGGCTGGCTGAGGAGGACGCCCAGTTCCCCTATAATTTCAGTGCGGTATGGGATTCGTTGGAAACGCAGTTTGCGAATCCCAGCTAAAGGCTTGCAACGCCGTGCTGCGGCGACTATAATAGAACCACCGGAGACCATTGCATTCGGAAAGGATTGTGTCACCATGCAGATTTTTAACACCATGACTCGTCAGAAAGAGGAGTTTGTCCCGCAGAAGGAGGGCGAATATCGCATCTACGTCTGCGGCCCGACGGTTTACAACTATATCCATATTGGCAACGCCCGGCCCATGATCGTCTTCGACACGCTGCGCCGGTATCTGGAATACTGCGGCAACAAGGTCTACTATGTTTCCAACATCACCGACATTGACGATAAGCTGATCCAGAAAGGCCAGCAGGAGGGCATCTCTATGCAGGAGGTGGCCCGCAAGTTTGAGGCCGAGTACATCAAGGACTCCGAGGGCCTGAACGTGGAGGAACCCACCGTGCGCCCCCGCGCCACCGAGCATATCGGAGAGATCATCAAGATCGTCAAAGATCTGGTGGAGTCCGGCCACGCCTATGTGGCTCGCAACGGGGATGTCTATTTCCGCGTTAAGTCCGACCCCGGCTACGGCAAGCTGAGCCATCTGAATCTGGACGATCTGGAGAGCGGCAACCGTGCTCTGCGCAGCCAGATGGATGACGATCTGAAAGAGGACCCCGCTGATTTTGCTGTCTGGAAGGCGGCCAAGCCCGGCGAACCCTATTGGGAAAGCCCGTGGGGCCACGGCCGTCCCGGCTGGCATATCGAGTGCAGCGCCATGGCCCGCAAGCATCTGGGCAATACCATCGACCTGCACGCCGGTGGGCAGGACCTGATCTTCCCCCACCATGAGAACGAGATCGCCCAGTCCGAGTGCGCCAATGGCTGCACCTTCAGCCGGTAC